>CAYLVM010000088.1:0-10091 GCA_964387145.1 uncultured Acidimicrobiaceae bacterium | reverse complement strand
GGTACTTGGTACTTGGTACTTGGTACTTGGTGCCTGGAAGGGGGGAGTCGCGATGGGTTCTTCCGTCGTCCTTTCGAGCAGGGATCTGCTCTACCGGCCAACCCCGCCGAGGTAGTCGGCTGCACCATCGAGGATGAAGGTGTCGAGACCCGACAGGATGTACCGCGCTCCCCGATCGATCCAAGTGCGGGCACTCTCGGTCGTCGGTGCGTAGACACCGAGGGCCTTGTCGCTCGGCACCACCACCGAGGCGACACGCTCCATTGCATCGACGACCATCGGGTGGGTGAGGTCACCGGGGTGGCCGAGGCTGTGGGAAAGATCGACGGGGCCGAGAAAGACAACGTCGAGACCATCGACCTCGATGAACTGCTCGACGTTGTCCACGGCGTCGGCCGTCTCGACGTGACCGATCACCATGGTCTGTTCGTTGGCGATGGCCGTGTACTCAGCGATGGGCACAGCGACCCCGAAGTCGGACATGCGCCCTCCGGCGAGTCCCCGATCACCCCGTGGACCGTACTTCGCCGAACGCACGGCCGACTCGACCTCAGCCCCCGAGTTCAGCGTCGGGACCTGGACACCATGGGCCCCCGCGTCGAGGAAGCGCAGGATGATCTCCGCCCGGTTCGCCGTCACCCGTGCCAGCGGCGTCGCGCCTCGTAGCTCGATCGCCCGCGTCGCATGGCCGATGTCACGGGGCTCGAACGTCCCGTGCTCTCCATCGAGGAGCACGAAGTCGAAGCCGGCGAGGGCGAGCATCTCGGCGATCGTTGGTTCTGGATACGGGAGGAGGCACCCCACCACGATCTCACCGTTGCTCAGCTTCCGCTTCGTCTCATTGAACAACACGTCGAGCTCCTGATTCGCCGGTGAACGAACGACCACGCTACCCCACATGTGAAGGCAGGCAGTTCATCGAGCGGGAGAGGCCTCCACCGAACAGGAAGGTCGCCGAGCGTTCGGCGTTTCGGGACGCACATCTCCACTACCATCCCGCCACCACAACGAAGGGAACCTCCCGATGGCAAAGCAGTACGACGCGGCACCCGAGCTGACGATCGACCTCTCGAAGACCTACAAGGCGACGCTCCACACCTCAGAAGGCGACATCGAGGTTGACCTCTTCGCGGCAGATGCGCCCCAGACGGTCAACAACTTCGTGTTCCTCGCCAAAGACGGCTTCTACGACGGCGTCATCTTCCACAGAGTGATCAGCGGGTTCATGATCCAGGGCGGCGATCCGACAGGGACCGGCACAGGCGGGCCCGGGTACCGGTTCCGTGACGAGTTCCACTCCAAGACTTCGTACAAGCGAGGAACGCTCGCCATGGCGAACTCGGGGCCCAACACCAACGGCTCACAGTTCTTCATCTGTCACCAAGACGCTGGCCTCCCGAACGCCTACACGATCTTCGGCGAGGTCACGACGGGGATGGACATCGTCGACGCGATCGCAGGCAAGCCGACGGGCGGCCAGGACAGGCCCCATGACCCGGTGACGATCGACTCCACAGACATCACCGACGCCTGAACGTTCAGGGCCTGCTGATCATCTGATCGACCGGAGCGAAGTCGTCGCGCAGGGGCGCAACACCGGCGAACCACCCTGCGGCAGCTTCACCGCTGAACGCGATCTCTCCCTCGGGGACGAGAGCTTCGATTGCGCTCGTGTCGATGGGCACCATGGATCCAACGAGCACGAAGTTCCCACCGTGCTCACGATCGAGGTACGCCTGTGGTGCGACGACCGCGAAGTACGGGAACACCTCTGCAATCGTCGCCATCTCGGCACGGGCGAACCGCGTCGGGGGATGATCGATCGTGTTCATCACGTAGATGCCTCGATCGGTCAGCTTGTCACGCACATCGGTGAGGAACTCGACGGTCGTCAGATGCCACGGAACGGATCGGCCTGAGAAGGCATCCCCGATGACGACGTCGAAACCATCGTCGGGGAGATACCGGATCGTCAGACGGGCATCACCGATGGTCGTCGTGAGCCAGGGACCCTCGATGAGTCCGAGGTCGTCGATGGAGATCTGTTCGAGTGCCGGGTCGAGCTCGAGGACCGTCGAGGTACCTCCTCTCGTCGCCTGGTACATGCGAGGCAGGGTGTATCCGCCGCCACCGATGAACGCGAGGTCGAGCGGCCCTTCCGGTGCAAGTGTCTGGATAACGGCATCCGTGACCAGGGCGTATCGCGACGAGAGGTACGTCGGATCCTCCATATCGACGTAGCTGTTCACGAAAGTATCGAGCACCAGCACCCGACCGCTGGAACGGTTCGGGTCGGTTGCAACGCGAGCACACGAGTACGGGGTCTCATAGTCACACGGCGCCGCCATGACAGCCGACGCGCCGAACACCCCCATCGCGGCGAGAATCGCTGGGACAACGATCTGCCTCGACTTGTCTGACACAGCAACGATGCCCAGCACGATCAGCACGAGGCCGACGATCCATGTGATCGGCTTCGAGGGAACCGATGCGATCAGGATGAACCCGGTGACGAACGTCCCGAACAGGGCGCCTGCGGTGCCGATCGCTGAGAGGTTCCCGACGACGGAGCCCGCCGTGTCGAGCGAGTCGATCATGAGCTTCCCCGCGATAGGTGTGACCATCGACAGTACGGCAGCCGGGGCGAAGAAGCCGATGAAGGCGAGAACGACGATGGTGCCAGGGTCCTCACCCGGCACGCTTGGCCCGATCATCGTCACGAGAGCCGGTGAGGCAACGGCGAGCAACCCTCCACCTACGAGGACGGGGCCAAGAAGGCTCCGCGGATCGTGCTTGTCGGCGAGACGGCCACCGCCCCACGCCCCGAGGGCGATCGCAGCGAGGACGGTGCCGATGATGCCGGTGAACGTCTGAAGGCTCACCCCAACGTAGGGGGCAAGGATCCGCCCGGCGACGATCTCGAGAACGAGGACCGCTGCCGCCGCGACGAACACCACGATACCGATCAACCACGAACGCATCCTGGAAGTATGCCGCGAACACTCGACAAGCGTCATCGTGGTGCCCACGGGCAGTATCGTCGATACCCATGGAGTGGCTACTTGATCCGTTCTCACTTGCGTTTCAGCAACGCGCGCTGCTTGCCGGTGTGCTCGCCGCCGTCGCGCTCGCGGTCATCGGCACGTGGGTCGTCATCCGTGGGATGACGTTCCTCGGCGACGCTCTCGTCCACGGCGTCATCCCCGGCATCGCTCTTGCCGTCCTCTTCGACTTCAACGTGCTCATCGGTGCCGCCATCGCTGCGGTTGTGATGATCGCCGGAATCAACCTGGTGCACCGCCAGACAGCGTTCTCCGAGGACACGGGCATCGGGTTGCTCTTCGCCGGGATGCTCTCACTCGGCGTGATCATCATCTCGAAGACAGACTCGTACACGGGGAGCCTCACGAACATCTTGTTCGGCAACGCCCTCGGTGTCACAGCAGCCGATATCGCCGTCCTTGCGGTCATCGCTGCGGTGACCATTGGCACGACGATGGCCCTCTTCCGCCACTTCCTCGTCCTGTCCTTCAATGAGCAGAAAGCGGCTCTCTTCGGACTCCATCCACGCGCTGCTCACGCCGTGATGCTCGGACTGATCACGCTCACCATCGTCGGGTCGTTCCAGACGGTTGGCACACTTCTCGTCTTCGGACTCCTCGTTGGACCCCCTGCAACGGCAGCACTCCTCGTACGAAGGGTGCCGACGATGATGGCGACGGCAGCCCTGATCGGGGCGCTATCTGTGGTCGTCGGCCTCATCGTCAGCTACCACGCGAACATATCGGGTTCGGCAACGATGGCGATCGTGCCGATCATCCTGTTCTTCGTGATACTCACCGGAAAGACGATCGTAGGGAACCGCAACGCAAGGCGGTCCGATCACGTTGGCTCGAACACAGCCACGTTCTGAGAGGATGCGCGGATAAGGGAGCAGTCATTCACCGTTTTACCCATCCAGAAACGGCTCGGATTTCCGACTGTGAACTGAGAACTGTCAACTCAGCGACCACATGCACCTACTCACTGATCTCCCAAAGACGAGAGACGGAGACAACCGAGACAGGGGTCAGGACACCTTCCGTCGTTCGCGATCCCGGATGCGGCGACGCATGCGGCGACGCTCTCCCTCGTCGAGGCCGCCCCAGACACCGGCGCCCTGATTCGTGGCGAGTGCGTACTGAAGGCACTCGACCGCAACCGGGCACTCGCTGCAGATCTCTTTGGCGGCGGCGGAGGCTCTCGAGTCCTCCGAGTCAGGGAAAAAGGCGTTGCTGTCGACACCGTTGCAGGCAGCGATCTCTCTCCAGTTGATGTCAGGCTCCCACGTGAGGTCGGTCAAGCTCAGCACAATCCATCCTTCTCTCCGAATCCGTATAACGCCCACGGACCCCTTCCCTGTTCCGAGTTTCTCGGATTCCTCGCTCCTCTAACGCAACCCGGCAGTGCCCGAGCCGGGTTTGGTGTTGTCGTGCGTCCATGCCAGCGATGTGTCTACTGAGATGACACCCTCTACTCGCACCGTCAGTTCCTCGAGAAGGCGACCGTCGGTTCGCGTCGGCACAGAGCCCTCCAACGTCACAGCACCGTCGTCGACGGTGACAACAACGTGCTCCGGATCCAACTGCAGCACGCCGATCAGAACGTCGTTGACGATCTCGTCCCTGAGATCGTCGTCATCTCTTGCGAAGGCCCCCATCACGTCGGCCCTCGAGATGATCCCCTCGAGAGTCCCATCGGGTGTGACAACCGGGAGACGCTTCACATGCAGGTCCGTCATCTTGCGAGCGGCCTCGGTGACTGTGCTCTCCCTGTCGATCATGTGGGGGTCTCGCGACATGACGTCGGCCACCGTCTTGGCCTGGTGGTGCTCGGCCTCGCCGAGAAAGTTGGCAAGGAGACGGCGGCGTTGCCGACCCCAGGATCGATTCGCCTCTGCGTTGACGAAGTCGGCTTCGGTAATGATGCCTATGACCCTACGGCCGTCGTCGACGACGGGGAGGCCACTGATACCGGCCTTCACCATTATGGTTGCAGCCTCCTTCAGCGCGGCATCGCTGCTGATCGTCTTCACGTCTGATGTCATCACATCGCCGACCTTCACGGACGGACCTCCTGTCGGGTGCAATTGGTTCGATCACCCAGGCTAGAGGCTCCGAGCCAACTTCACCACCTCAGCGAGATGTACGAGCTATACACAGGGAACGCTACGATGACCCGTACGCGAGCGAGAACACCCCGGGGGGGCGAAGTGCCATTGCAGGTCACCTATCAAGGCAAGGTCGATGTCGTCGATGATGACGTCACCGCGCTGATCGGTTCCGATGCAGCGTCGACGATCCGGATCGTACGACCCGGGATATCTCGACGTCATGCGGTCATTTCATACGACGGCACAGGGTGGAAGATCGAGGATGCAGGAAGTCGCAACGGGACGTTCATGGACGGACAGCGTGTCCAGATCGTCACGATCGATGAACCAACGACCATCTACCTCGGTCACCCCACTGACGGAGAGGCGATAACCCTCGCACCTGAGGTCGCTACCGGGGTCGACGAGTCGACGCCGACCATGATCGATGATTCGATCCAGGCCGAGGTCGACGAGTTCGTGCTCCCTGCAACACCACCGCCGGTGGTCGTCGCAACCGCACCACCGGCGATCGTCGAGGAGCCTGATCCCGTGCCGGTGGCCTCTCGCACGATCGTTCCTCCAACCGCAACAGATGCCGAGATCGCCGCCCTGACCACAGCGTTGCGGGATCAGATCAGCGCCGTCAAAGGTTTGACGTGGTCCGTGTGGGCGATGATCGCCGTTACCGCTGCGCTCGCCGTCATGACGCTCTTCGTCGGCGTTCTGGGCAGCTGAGAACTCAGACCTCGTCCTCGGTGTCCTGCAGGAACCGTGTTACCTCATCTGCGATCTCGTCTGCAGTGGGGAGATCATCTGGGATCTTCGACGTCGTGCCGACGCTGTGATCGAGGCCATCGACGAACTCGCGTGCGTCGGAGCGCTGTTCGAGGATCTCATCGAGACGCGCCACCTGATCTTCGGCCTCGGAATCGAGATCGGTGAGGTTGAACAGCACTTCGAGTTGCCCCTCGACCTTGCGCAGCAGCGACACCATTGCTGGGTGATACGGTCGTCCGACGTACTGGGGAACCTGTGCCCAGTAGCCGATCGCGGGCACACCGGCCTGCTCGATCGAAGCGCGAAAGACGGTGCCCGCCGATGCAGGCACGACGATCTCATCCATGAGCATCTCGTCGCCGGCAAGCAGCAATCGCGAATCCGACGACGTGCAGAACACAGCGGTATCTGCTGCGTGGCGTACCGGAGTCGGCACGGCGCCGAGTGTTACGAGATGCGATACCCCGAGAACACCGACGAGGTCCACGAGAGCCTCCGAGATGCCCGACCAGGCGTAGTCGGGTTCGTTCCCGACCATCACGAGCACGTCGCGTCCCGAAGGTGTGACGTGCACGATGTCCATACGCGGCCAGGTGAGTGAGATCATCTCACCGGAGGAGAAACGAAGCACCGGTCGGTTCGATCGGTAGTCGAAGACGGCGTCTGGATCGAACGACACGACCACCTCACCCGCCTCAGCAAGCCAATCGGTCGTATCGCTCGCCGCGGACGCAGCGTCACCCCAACCAGAGAGACCCATGACGAGGACAGGGTCCTTCATCGGGGAAGCGGGGGACAACGTGTACAGGGACATACGTAGAGGATACCCAGTGGCACCGGGTCGCTACCGGTGCCTACCTACAGGTACAAGCCACTCCCAGAATCCTGGGTTCCGCCTTCGATGGAACGGCGTTGCTGCATCCGTTCGAGCTGTGCAGATGCTGCCATCTGCTGACTGATGAGCGATGCCTGGATTCCGTGGAACAGGCCCTCGAGCCAACCGACGAGCTGAGCTTGGGCAACCCGCAGTTCGGCCTCTGTCGGGGTCTCGTCGTCGATCGGGACGAAGACGGCATCGAGTTCGTCGATCAGGTCGTCGGAGAGCACCTCTTTGAGTTCCTCGAGTGAACGGTCGTAGATCGACAGGAGACGAATCCGTCCGGCATCGTCGAGAGGCGCCTCGCGAACCTCGTCGAGCATGGCCCTGGTCATAGAAGCGATCCTGATCAGCTTCGACGGTTCAGAGACGAACGGCTGAGGCCTGTCGGGCTCACCGGCTTCATCGGTCTCCTCCACGACATCGGGCGTAACCGGATCAGAGCTCTCCACTGGTTGCTGGGAATCCATGAGGCAAGCATACGGCGCGGGACACCGTGTCGATACCGGTACGATGGCGCGATGACCGACAGCTCGACACCACCACAGCCCTCAGTCCGCAAGCATCGTGTCCGCTCCATTCTCAAGGGGATTCTCTGGGGAGGACTCGCCGTTGTTGTCGTCGTCTCTATCTCGGGTTGGCTCTTTGCGAGATACTCGGTCACTCGTGCATTCCCTCAGACGGACGGAACGATCCAGATCGATGGCCTCGTCGGGGACGTCGAGGTCGTTCGCGACTCGATGGGTATCCCCCACATCTACGCCGACAACGTGGACGACCTCTTCCTCGCCCAGGGGTACGTCCATGCACAGGACCGCTTCTTCCAGATGGATTTCTGGCGGAAGATCTCGTACGGCGAGCTGTCGTCGATGTTCGGAGACACGCAGATCGACACCGACACGTTCATCAGAACCATGGGCTGGGGCCGCCTCGCTGAGGCCCAGTACGCGCAAGAGAGTGACGAGAACAAAGCGGTCCTCGATGCGTACGCTGCAGGTGTCAACGCGTACCTGGCGACACAGTCTCCTGCCGACCTCAGCTTCGAGTACAGCATCCTCGAACTGACCAACCGCGACTACACACCAGAGCCGTGGACGGGGGCGCAATCACTTGCGTGGGGCAAGGTGATGGCGTGGGACCTCGGTGGGAACATGGACGCCGAGATCGAGCGGGCTCTCGCGCTCGCTTCACTTCCACCAGACCGTGTCGCACAGATCTTCCCTCCGTACCCCGGCGAGCGGAACCCGTACATCGTCGCCAACGAGGATGCAGCGAAGATGGGAACACCCGTCGATCTGAATCTGAGCTTCAACTCGACGGTGGCCCTCTCCTCGACGAAAGCAGCGATCGATGCCCTCAATAGGGTCACCGGTGGCGGGGAGGAGTCCGGCATCGGGTCGAACTCGTGGGCAGTGAGTGGTGACCTGACCCCGACGGGATCGCCCTTCCTGATGAACGATCCGCACCTGTCGAGCCAGATGCCGTCGATCTGGTACCAGGTCGGCTTGCACTGTCGCACCGTCAACGAAACGTGCCCCTACGACGTTGTGGGGTTCTCGTTCGCAGGTGTCCCCGGTGTTGTGATCGGACACAACGCGGACATCGCGTGGGGGTTCACCAACGTGGGTCCCGATGTTCAGGACCTCTACATCGAGAAGATCAACCCGCAGAACCCGAACCAGTACGAGGTCAACGGCGAGTGGGTCGACATGGATATCAGAACGGAGACGATCGATGTCGCCGGTGCAGATCCGGTCGAGGTGACCGTTCGCTCGACCCGACACGGCCCCATCATCTCTGGCATCTACGAGCCGCTCGCGAACTTCGACACGGCAGGGATCGACCTCCCCGATGAGTACGCTGTCGCGCTTCGATGGACCGGGCTCGACGTCGTGCCTTCCGTCGTTGGACCGATCCTCGGCTTCGACCGTGCCCACAACTTCGAGGAGTTCCAGGAAGCAGGCCTCCTGTTCGCTGCACCGAGTCAGAACCTGCTCTACGCAGATACCGCCGGGAACATCGGATACCAGATGCCCGGGAACATCCCGATTCGGGCCAAAGGCGATGGGACCCTCCCCGTACCGGGATGGACCGACGAGTACGAGTGGACGGGGTTCATCCCCTACGACGAGCTTCCCGCCGTGCTGAACCCCGAGTCCGGGTACATCGTGACGGCCAACAACGCCGTCATCGACGAGGCGTACCCGTACCTGATAACGAAAGACTGGGACTACGGGTACCGGGCGAGAAGGATCGTCGATCTCGTCACGTCGAACCCGGGCATCGACCTCGCGGACCAGGCGACGATCCAGTTCGACGGTTTCGATCTGAACGCGGACCGCATCATCCCGTACATCGAACTTTCACTGATGGGCGTGTCCGATCGGCAACTCACCTCGATCGAGCTCGATGCCATCAGTGAGCTGTCGAACTGGGACCGCCAGAACTTCGCAGGCAGTACCGGCGCAGCGATCTGGAACGCGACGTGGCGCAACCTGCTCGTGCGCACCTTCCAGGACGAACTCCCAGAGGCTCTGTGGCCGGAAGGCAACTCTCGCTGGTTCGAAGTCGTCGGCAACCTTCTCGACGAGCCGCTGGACCCCTGGTGGAACGACGTCACGACCCAGGGGCTCGAGTCGAGAGACGACGTGCTCGCTGCCGCCTTCTCCGACGCGGTCGCCGAGCTCGACAGAAGGCTCGGATCCGACGTCTCTTCGTGGACGTGGGGCGCTATCCATGAGATGACCTTCATCAACCAGGCATTCGGCTCGACGGGCATCGGGATCATCGATGACCGGTTCAACCGGGGGCCGTACCCGGCGAGCGGAAGCAAGGGTGTCGTCAACGCGGTCGGATGGACCACCACGGAGGGGTACCAGGTCAACTGGCTGCCATCGATGCGGATGCTCGTCGACCTCGGGAACCTGTCGCGATCACGAGCCATCCACACGACGGGCCAGTCCGGCCACGTCGACAACGAGCACTTCGACGACATGATCCCACTGTGGCTCGAGGGCAAGACCGCCCCGTTCCTGTGGGACAAGACAGACGTCGAAGCCGATGCCGAAGCCACGATGCTCCTGGTGCCGTAGAGACCCCACAACGCTGTCCCCCCTTCAGGGGGGACAAGCAAGTCTTCGAGCGAGGGGGGACCGCGAGCCTGCGCCATGCCTCCGTCCCCCCTTCAGGGGGGACAAGCAAGTCTTCGAGCGAGGGGGGACCGCGAGCCTGCGCCATGCCTCCGTCCCCCCTTCAGGGGGGACAAGCAAGTCTTCGAGCGAGGGGGGACCGCGAGCCTGCGCC
>CAYLVM010000087.1:0-10153 GCA_964387145.1 uncultured Acidimicrobiaceae bacterium | reverse complement strand
CTTGGTACTTGGTACTTGGGGCAGAATCCGGGTATCCGGCGAGCGCAGCGAGTCCCATTCCAAGTACCAGATACCAGATACCAAGTACTGCGAGCGCAGCGAGCTCCGCTCGCTACTTGTTCTGGCCGACGGCGAAACCACTCATGAACGGCTTCTGCATCAGGACGAAGATGATCGCAGGCGGGATCGACGCGATGATGGCTGCGAGCATCAACGGACCGTAGGTGAGCGCTCCGTCGATGTTCGTCAAGCCCTGAAGGGCCGTCTGAACGACCTGCTTCTCCGGGTCGCGCAGGATCAGGCTCGGCCAGAGGAACATGTTCCATGTGTAGACGAACTGGATCACGAACATCGCCGCGATGACGTTCCACGACAGAGGGATCAGGATCCTGGTGAGGAACTTGATCGGTGACGCACCATCGATCTGTGCAGCCTCGAGGAGATCTGTCGGTAGGTTCGCGAAGTGCTGACGGAACAGGAACGCTCCCGTTGCCGACGCCAGGAACGGCACGACGATCGCCGTCATGGTGTCCTGCCACCCGTACCCGGAGACCTGACGGAACATCGCGAGGATCATGACCTCCGTCGGCATCATCAGTGTGATGAGGACGAGGAAGAAGACGAACCACTTGAACTTGAACTTGAAGTACACGAACGCGAGGCCGGCGATCAGCGAGAGAACCGTCTTGCCGATCGTGACGAGAATCGCCTGCTGCGTCGAGTTCCACATCGCACCGGCGAAGTCCCTGTCGAACCACACCGACTGGAAGTGATCGCGCAGAGCGCTGCCCGGCCTGATCTGGAATGCGAATATCTCGGCGTTCGTCTGGGTGGAGATCAACGCTGCGTAGAGCAGTGGGAACGCGATGATGAGCGCCGTCACCGTGAGGCCGATGTGGTAGGGCCACTTCCGCCCCCGAACCAAGCCTTTTCGCTGTACACCGGGATTCAACCCTGCCATCACGAACCTCCGTAGCTGACGCGTTCGCCACTCGTACGGAACTGCCACATGGTGATGGCGATAACGGCGATGAACAGGAGTACAGACTGGGCGGCTCCTCGGCCGAGGTCACCGTTGTTGACACCGATTCGGATGATCTCGTAGATCGCCACCGAGGTCTTCCCGGCGGGGGCACCCTTGGTCATGAAGTCGATGGTTGCGTACACCTCGAAGAAGGCGTACGTGAGGTTGGTGACGAGGAGGAAGAAGGTGATCGGCGATAGTGCAGGGAGAACGATCTTCGTGAACCTCTGCCAGGTGGTTGCACCGTCGATGAGGGCAGCCTCGACCTGTGCAAGAGGCACGGTCTGAAGGCCTGCGAGGTAGAACAGGATGTTGTATCCGAGGATCTTCCATCCACTTGCGAGGATGATCGAGAACTGTGCAAGGATCGCACTCTCACGGTAATTCGGGACGTCGATCCCGAACCAGACGTCCATCACATGAGTGAAGATGCCTGCAGTCGGGTCGAAGATCATGAAGAAGAGCACACCGGCCACGGCGGGTGAGATGGCGTATGGCCAGATCAGCATCGTCCGGTAGATGCTGCCACCGCGGAGGTTACGGAACGCGAGGTAGGCAACAGCGAGACCGCCGATCATCCCGAAGGCGACGATGCCAAGCGAGATGATGATCGTCGTCACATACACGGGCCTGTACGCGACCTGGCCACCGCCGCCCGGGGAGAACATGCCGTACAACGCGACGAACACGGAGAGCACAGCGACGACGGATGCGACATCGGCACCCTTGCGGCTCAGCGTGCCGGGCTCGGACCTCTTCATCCAGAGCCTGGCTCCATAGATCAGGGCGATCGCGATGAGCGGGTACGCGACCAGTCTGAACGGGTCGGTGATGAGGAGTTCGGTGAAGTTGCCGAAGCAGACGTCGATGGACCTGGGCGCCCCGAGTTTTGTCAGCTTCGACGAGAGTGTGAAGGTCGAGAATGCAGGGAAGTAGAGGAAGACAATCAGAATGAGGAGTGTCGGGGACAGGAGCACCCACGGCACCCATGTACCGAGCCGGAACCCTCCGGTTCGGATCTCGCCCGCAAAAGCGGCGCTGTCCTTCTTCTTGCCGTCTGCCCGGTCGAAGAACGACTGGGCTGCGAGGAGCGCCAGCCAGCCGCCACCGAACATGAGACCGTACATGAAGAGATGGTCGACGCCGGTGGCGCCGTCTGCGAACCCGCACTGGCCCATGCCGATCGCCGGGGCTGCTGCACCGACGACTGCGGCCGCCGAACCTATGCCGTACCGCTTGATCGATCGATTCTCGTTGTTGCGCCAAACGAAGAGCGGTCCGATGATCGCTGCAACGACGAGACCAATGATCAGCATCCGGTATCAGGCTCCCTGGGAGGTTCCATGTCTGAACGGACTGGGAGCGGGGCCGAAGCCCCGCTCCCCATCCATGTGTTCGCTATCAGCCGCCGAAGAGCAGTTCGTACTCTTGGAGTGACTTGTTGGCTTCCGCATTGGCGGTAGCCATGCGCTCTTGAACATCGAGATCGTTGACGAGGATGTCCTCGATGGCGATCGTGATGACGTCACGGATGGAAACGAAGTTCCCGAGCAACGCACCGAGTGATGCCGGCGTGTTCTTCGCAGCTGCGAGCTGGTCAGAAGCAACCTTGCTGTTCGGGCTCTCGTCGTACCAGCCCTCGTCTTCAAGGAGCTTCTCTGCGGCCTTCGTGATCGGGATGTACCCGGTCAACTGATGCCACTCGGCAGCGTTCTGCGGGTTCGAGAAGAAGTTCATGAACGCAAGCGCTCCGTCTTCTGTCGCCTGATCCATGCCGTCGAGCATCCAGATCGTCGCACCACCGATGAGGTTGCCGACGTAGTCGACGTTCTCGTTACGGGGCATGAAGCTCGCCTGGTTCGTGAACGTCGTGTTGTCGTCGAAGAACGTCGTATCCGAGCTCGAGTAGACGAGCATCGCTACTTCCTCAGCGAGGTACGCGTTCGACGTACCGTCCCAGTCACGCTGGAGACCCGTGTAGGTGTAGTAGCCCTTATCGGAAAGACCCTTCCACCAGTCGAGGTACGCGATCATGCCATCGGACTCGAGGAAGACCTCGTCCGCACGACCCGTACGGCCATTGTCGTTGTTGGCGAGAAGCTCACCCTGCTGACCGAGGCTCTGCTCGACGAACCACGAGTGGTTCGGCCACGTGATACAGCCGCTCGGTGCATCATCGAGCGCCATGACGGCGTCACAGGCAGCCTCAACTTCGCCCCACGTTGCGGGCGGCTCAGTGATACCTGCCTTGTTGAGCATGTCCATGTTGTTGAACATGACCGTCGTCGACGTGTTCCACGGCATCGAGTAGAACGACCCGTCCACCGTGTAGTAGTTACGAGCAGCATCGACGACATCGTCGAGCACGACCGGCTCACCGAGGATCTCCGTACGGCCACCGATAGCTTCGGTAACCGACTTGAACACCGGGTTCCCACTTGCATCAACAGCATCGAGCGCCTGGCGCGTCGCTGCCTCGAAGAAGTGGATCAGTGCCGGCGGCTCACCGCTGTCAACCGCAAGGACCGCAGCATCGAACACGTCGTTGTACGACGGGAACGACGTGATCTTCACGTTGTACTCCGGGTGCGCCTCATTGAAGGCCGCTGCCTTCTCCTCAGCAAAACCCTTGCGAGCTTCGTCTGAGAACGCGACCCAGAAGTCGATGGTGATCGGCTCTGCGTCACCACCGCTTGCAACGGTCGTCGTCGTGGTCTCGTCACCACCACCGCTTGCAACGGTCGTCGTGGTCTCGTCACCACCGCTTGCAACGGTCGTCGTGGTCTCGTCGCTACCGCTGCTTGCGCAGGCCGCAGCGACCAGCGCAATCACAGCGAGCAATGTCAATAGTCGATACTTCATATCACTTCCTCTATTTGGGACCCACCATCATCTGGCGGGGGGTGGCTCAGCCGGTGCCAACCCGGCGAGCGTCACCGGGATACTAGCCGTACTCGTAGACCCAGATGCCAGCGGCCGGCATCGGATCACGAAGCCAGCACGTTGTAGATCCAATCGGCGACGATCCCGGCGTCCGTCGGAGTAGATAGCGAAGCCAATGCTCGATCGATGGGCTCTCCGACCGTCTCTCTGCGGTCCTCGTAGAACATCGCTGCGAACGCTACAGGGAACTCGGGATGGCCCTGGATACCGATCGCGTTCGGGGTGAACTCGACGAGAAAGTTCGCACAGTGGTCGCTCGAACCGAGCACTGTCGCGCCGTCGGGAAGAGCAGTCACCTGATCCTGGTGGGCCATGATCAGAGCGACCTCGTCGAGCGGTGGGACCATCCAAGTTCGCCGCTGCCGGACCTGCATCGAGTGCACGCCACCTCCCCATCCTCGTTCCCAACGTTCGACGACTCCCCCGAGTGCACTCGCCAGTACCTGATGGCCGAAGCAGATCCCCACGATCGGGACATCACTCTCGACGACCCTCGACACGAACCTTTCCAGTTCACGGATCCACGTCTCAGGCTCGTACACGGACGCCGCCGCCCCCGAGATCAGATACGCGTCGCACTCGGCGGGATCCTGGGGGAACTCACTCTCGACGGCGTCGTACACGACGAGGTCGAAGGAGTGGCCGCCGAGCATCTCGTCGATCATCGAGGCGTAATCCTCGACGATCGGCCGGTAGCGTTCCTCGACGTGGTGACACACGAGGAGTCCGATACGCATCTCAGTTGTTCGCGATGAAGACGGTCTTGTACTCGCTGTAGTGATCGAGTGCCACCATCCCCTGCTCGCGGCCGATCCCGCTTCGCTTCATGCCACCGAAGGGAGCTTCGATGTGGACACTCGAACTCGAGTTGATCGAGATCATGCCTGTCTCGAACGCTCGTGAGACACGCATGGCGCGCCCGATGTCTCTCGTCCATATCGAACCGGACAGGCCGTAGTCGGAGTCGTTTGCAAGGGCAACGGCCTCATCCTCATCACCGAACGGCGCGATCGCCACGACGGGGCCGAACACCTCTTCACGCATGATGGACATCTCGGGCCGTACATCCACATAGACGGCCGGTGTCAGGAAGTTGCCTTTCGCCGCGTCCCCGGTGAGCCGCTCTCCGCCACACACCCGTGTGGCGCCTTCGTCTTCGGCGCGCTGGAGGTGCGTCTCGACCGATGCACGGTGTGACGGGGTGATGAGCGGTCCAACGTCGGTGTCGTCGTTCAACGGGTCCCCGACGGTCAGCGCCTCTGCACGCTGCGCAAAGGCAGCGACGAACTCGTCGTACTTCGAGGCTTCGACGAGGATCCTGCTGCGAGCGCAACAGTCCTGTCCGGCGTTGTCGTATACCGCCCATATCGAAGACTCCACAGCTTCGGCCATGTCGGCGTCCGCGAAGACAATCGAGGCGGACTTGCCTCCGAGTTCGAGCGAAACGCGCTTGATGTCGTCTGCGGCCTCGCGCATGACACCGGCACCGACCTCGGTCGACCCGGTAAAGGAGATCTTGCGAACGTCGGGGTGTGTCACCATCGCCGAACCAACGGTCGATCCGGGGCCGGGTACGACGTTCAGCACGCCGGGAGGTAGCCCCGCTTCGAGTGCAAGATCGCCGAGCATCAACGCGGTCAAGGGTGTGACACCGGCAGGCTTGGCAACGACGGTGTTTCCCATGGCCAAGGCAGGAGCCACCTTCCACGCAAGGATCAGCAACGGGAAGTTCCACGGCACGATGACCCCGACGACGCCGAGGGGTTCGCGGAACGTGAGGAGTGTTCCGTCTGCCTTGCCGGGGATCGTCTGTCCGTGGATCTTGTCCACGGCACCCGCGTAGAAGCGAAACGTGGTCGCTGCGGCGTCGATCTCACCGAGGGCCGAGGACATGGGCTTGCCCGCGTTGCGTGACTCTGCAGCCGCGAACCGCTCACGGTCCCGTGTGATGCCGTCGGCGATACGACGCAGGATCTCACCGCGAGCAGCAGGTGTCATCGTCCTCCACGATGGGCCCTGAAACGTCTCCTTGGCAACACGTACGGCCACGTTCACATCGTCACTGCCGCCGAGCGCCACCGAGGTGAAAGCCTCTCCCGTCGCCGGGTCGTGCACGTCACCGACGTCTCCCGATACGCTCGCGACCCGTTCGCCGCCGATCAACAATCCTTCGAATCCGATAGTCATGTCACTCACTCCGGTGTCACGTAGGCGGCGGTGATCCCACCGTCGACGAGGAACTCGCTTCCGGTGATGTACGACGAGTCATCCGATGCGAGGAACAGCGCTGACTTCGCCATCTCCTCGGCAAGCCCGAACCGGCCCATCGGGACGTGGACCAGCCGCCGCTGCTTCTTCTCGTCGGTGTCGAGGAACTTCATGAGGAGCTCTGTGCGCAGCGGTCCGGGACACAAAGCATTGACCCTGACGCCTTCACGAGCATGTACGACCGCGAGTTCCCGCGTCAGCGCGAGGACCGCACCCTTGGATGCCGTGTAGGCAACCTGGGGTGTTGCGGCTCCGAGATGAGCGACGAACGACGCGGTGTTGATGACCGACCCGCCACCGGACTTCCTGATCGCAGGGATCCCGTACTTGCAACCGAGGAACACACCCTTTGCGTTGACGTTCATCGTCAGGTCCCAGATCGCCTCCGAGGTGTCCTGAGCGTTCCCGTCGTCGGAGTGCATGATTCCTGCGTTGTTGAACAAGATGTGGAGGCCGCCGTAGGTGTCCTCAGCGGCCTGCACCATCGCTGCTGAGTCGTCGGCCGATGACACGTCGGCACGCACGGCGATCGCTCGCCCGCCAGCCTGTTCGATGCTGACCGCTGTCGCCGCCACGGAGGCCTCGTCGAGGTCCACGCACACGACGGCAGCACCTTCGGCCGCAAAGAGGATCGCCGACTCTTTCCCGATGCCACTCCCGGCACCGGTGATCAACGCGACCCGTTCGTCCAATCGTCCCATCTTGATTCCCATCTCTTGGTGTGACTCGTGGTGTGCCGCAGCGTGCTGCGGAGGCTCCCGGCAACCGTCTCAGATCCGGTCGAAGTACCGGGAGCGTTCCCAGTCGGTGACCGCAGCGTCGTACGCTGCAGCCTCGACTGAGAAGAAGTGAGCGTAATGCTCCTGGGCATCGACGCCGATCGCCTCACGGACGAACTCGCTCTGTGCAAACGCCGGGATGGCAGCAGTCAGCGTCCCCGGCACACGATCGAGGTCCTGTGCGGCGTAGACGTCTCCGGTGAACAGCTCTGGGGGCTCAACCTCGTTGTCGATCCCGTCGATCCCAGCTGCGAGCGCTGCGGTGTAGGCGAGGTACGGGTTGACGTCGGCCCCCGGGATCCTGCACTCGATCCGCAGGCTCGGGCCACTCCCCACGATACGGAACCCTGCGGCGCGGTTGTCGAAGCTCCATGCGATGTTCGTCGGCGCCCATGACGCCTCGAGATACCGCTTGTAGGAGTTGACGGTCGGGGCGAGGAACGGCATCACGTCGTAGACCCTGCTCATCCATCCTCCGAGGAAGTGGGTGAACGTGTCCGAGCATCGGATGGGCCCGATCTCGTTGTCCCCGGTGAACGCGTTGTCGTCGCCGGACCACAGGCTCAGGTGGATGTGGCAACTCGAACCTGCCTGGTCCGCTTCGGGTTTCGCCATGAACGTGACGGACACACCGAGCTGATCGGCGACGTCCTTCATGAGCAGCTTCATGATGGTGTGTCTATCTGCCATCTCGAGCACGTCGGTGTAACCGATGTTCATCTCGTGCTGGCCCCTGCCGAACTCCCCTTTGGAGTTCTCGACGGGGATGCCCGAGGCCGACAGGTGCCGGCGCACGGCACCGTTGAAGAACTCCTCGCGCGCTCCCTGGGTGAGGTGGTAGTCCTCGCTGTACCACCCGATCGACGTCAGGTCGTTGAATCCCTTGTCGGCTGCCTCGCGGTAGGACTCCTGATAGACGTAGTACTCGAGTTCGGACGCGGCCTTGGCGGTGAGCCCAAGGGATGTGAGCCGGTCAATCTGCTTGCGGAGCATCGATCGTGGGGCAACGGGGACGAGTTCATGCGTCGCGTCATCGACGAGGTCACACAGGACGATCGCAGTCCCAGGAAGCCACGACGCGATCCTGAGCGTCGCCATGTCGGGGACCATGTGGAAGTCGCCGTAGCCGAGTTCCCAGTTGGCGTAGCGGTACCCGGGAACCGGGTCCATCTCCATGTCGACGGTCAGGAGGTAGTCGCATGCGTGGGTGCCGGACTCGACCATCGTTTCGAGGAAGAACGTTGCATCGGAACGTTTGCCGTGCACCCTGCCGTAGTGATCGGTGAACCCGACGATCACGGTATCGATGGTGCCGTCGCCGACGAGAGCGGTCAACTCCTCGATGCTCAGCATCCCTCGCTGTGGTGCCATACCGACGCTCCCTGATCTCTCGGCTGTCCGCGACACTAGTAACGGCAGAGAGGTCAGACGCCCGACGCGGACCCGCTCCATCGACCAACGCTGCCGCCTATTCCATGCCCATTCGACATACCCGGTTCCTCTCCAACCCATGGGACATCGCATGCGCCTATGTGTACTGGTCGTCACCGTCACCTTCGGTATCACCCTCTCGCTGTTCTGGTCGATCGCCTACAGCGCGTCACCGACGGCTCCACCGAGGCGACCGCTCCGCCTGATCTTGCCGAGATCGCACGGTCACTCGAGGCGTTCATCCCGAAACCCCTCGTCGCAGGAACCGTTCCTATCGGTGCCGATGGTGTCGGGTCGGTGGATCCCACCACCGGTATCTGGCATCTGCGTACCCAAGACGGTGACCCTGCATCCTTCTACTGCGGGAACCCAGGGGACTTCCCGATGATGGGAAACTGGAACGGTGACGGGGTCTCCACACCAGCGGTGTTCCGGCCACAGGACACGACGCCGTGTTCTGTGGCACAGGGCCGGGGAACGAGCTCTGCACCGTGGTTGCGCAGGACCGTTTTCTGTCGTAGCGGGCTGATACGTTGGGGGTATGAAGAACTCACTCCTCGAGCGAGGGGTGGGGGCCTTCGGTGGGATGGAGAGCCAAGACCTCACCTCGACGCTACAGAACCAGATCGACCGGATGAGCGACGACGACCTCACCGCAGCGATCCTCGAAACGAAGCGGGCGATCGATGCGCTCAGTGCATCGTTCCACATGTTCGTTGCCGATTTCGACCGGCGTGAGGTCGCCGACCGGGTCCACGTCCTGACCACGAAACAGTGGCTCAAAACCGCCTGTGTGATGTCGGGGAGCGAAGCGTCGGGTGTCGTCAAGACGTCCAAAGCCCTCACCGGCATGCCAACGGTGCTCGAAGAGGCCCTCGCCGGTGCAGTTCCGGCGACCCACGTGCGGATCCTCGCCCAGGCCAGGGACCGTCACCCCGAAGCGTTCGTAGGCCACGAGAAGGTCTTTGCCGACGCCGCGACGTATCTCGATGCCCGGGACCTGCGCCGGGTCGTCGAGCACTGGCGTCAACAGGTCGACCACGACGACGCCGTTGGGGACCCGATCAAGCGGCGTGCACGAAGACACCTGTCGGTCGACCGGACCTACGACGACATGTGGGCTGTGACAGGAGAGCTCGACCCTGAATCCGGGCACGTGGTCTCGGCTGCGGTACGCGGCCACGCCGACCCGGGCAACCTCGACCCCCACGATGCTCGCACTCCCGGACAGCGGCGTGCCGACGCCCTCACCGACATCTGCCGCTACTGGCTCGACCACAACACCGACACGACGCTCACCTCCGGTGGCGCCAAGCCCCACATCACCGTCACCGTCGACTACGCAACGCTCACCAACGCACTCGGCCGGCTCCCCGAGATCGACGGGACGCCCGTGACACCCGAGACGATCCGACGCCTTGCATGTGACGCCGGGATCATTCCCGTCGTCCTGGGAACCAACTCCGAGCCCCTCGACATCGGGCGACGCAGCCGCACCATCCCCCCAGCGATCCGACGAGCCGTCGAACTACGCGACAAGGGATGCCGCTGGGCCGGATGCGACGCCCCCATCTCATGGTGCGACGTACACCACCTCAAACACTGGATCGACGGCGGCATCACCGCCCTGATCAACCTCATCCTCCTGTGCCGCAAACACCACACCGCCGTCCACAAAGACGGCCGCGCCCCACCCAACACCACATGA
>CAYLVM010000086.1:0-10278 GCA_964387145.1 uncultured Acidimicrobiaceae bacterium | reverse complement strand
ATCGTTCTGCGAAACGGCAGAGCCTGTCTCACCGACATCACGAAGAGGGTCGACAGTGGCCTCATCTGCGCTCGACGAGGTAGCGGAATACGGACTCGAGGGACTGATCCTGAGGCCGGAATGCAGTGATTCTTGCCCCGACCTGTGCAGCGATACGCGGCGTGTCACGTCCAAGGGTGGTGATGTCGTTGGTGGTGACTTCGATCTCTGCGTCCAGGGCCGAGACGCTCACAGCGGCCGGAGACGAGGCGAAGAGGGCGGAACCCAGGGCCCGGGGAGCATCGGTCATGATCCTCACGACATACGGGATGTCGTGCATCGCCGCACGGATCGCTTCAACGGATCCGGCGGCTGCGAGACGCCCGTCGACGATGGCGACGACACGGTTCGATACACGCTCGACCTCTTCGAGGATGTGTGATGAGACGATGATCGTCTTGCCTTCAGCACCGAGGTGCTCGAACAGATCGATGAGGTGGGCTCGCTGAATGGGGTCGGTGCCGTTGAGCGGCTCATCGAGAATCAACACTTGTGGATCAGTGACAAGTGCTGCTGCAACCTTGATGCGTTGACGCATCCCTTTCGAGTACCCGCCGATCTTGCGATCGGCTGTGTCAGACATCTCGACGATCGCCAGTGCCTCTTCGACGTCCATCGCCGTCGGTGCATCGGTGAGGCCCACGCTGTAGCGGACGAATTGTCGGCCGGTGAGTTCGTTGTACACGGCGTCCTCATCCGGGACGAGCGCAACGGAACGGAACACGCGGTGGTGACGCCGCGGATCGTCTCCGAGGACCTGGACCCGGCCGTGCGACACTCTGGTGAGGCCCGAGATCATGCGAAGCAGGGTGGTCTTTCCTGCTCCGTTGGGACCGAGGAGTCCGGTGACGCCGGGACCGAATGAACAGGAGAGCCGGGACACTGCAACCTTCTGGCCGAACCACTTCGATGCAGCTTCGACCTCGACGGTCGCGTTCTCGACGAATGCAGGATCGCCCGTCACATCAGCCCCCGGTATCGTCTCACAGCGATGGTTGCGGCTGCCAGAGCGAATACGATCAAGGCCACGACGCCGATCAGTGGGCCGATGCCCGCGGTGTCGAGCAGTGATCCGCTAGCGCTCTTGCCGAAGACGGCAAGGTTGGCAGCATCGGCCGTGTTGATCGGAGAGATGAGAGCGAACCAGCGGGCACCGTTGAACACCGCATTTCGCACGATCACCTCGGCGAACGCTGTGAGGGCGATCATCCCGGCGAGGTACACGCTTGCAGCGATCGCCTTGCGATTCGACAGGCTTGCGACGGCGAATCCGAGAGGCACATACGCGATGACGTATATCGCTGCGACGAGCAGGATCTTTGGGAGCGTGTCGGAAGCGTTGACGACCCCTTTCACCAGGCCCTCGGGATCCGTCGCTATCTGGCCGATGAAGAGCACAGCTTGGGGGAGGAGAAGGAAGGCTCCAACGACGGTGAGCAGGCTGACGAACCTGGCAGTGAGGTAGTCGGTCGAGGTCAGCGGTCTGGACGACAGCATCGAAAGGACGCCGTCCCTGCGGTCGGGGATGAGGAGTTCGGGTGCAGCCAGAGCAGTGAAGAGCATCGTGATCGTCCCACCGAGAGCGAAGAAGTCCGCGTTCTGTGACGCGAGGTCGACACCCTCGGCAACGGGTGCCGGGAGGATGAAGGCGACCCCCACACCAATGATCGAAGGGATGAGTGCGATCGCGACGAGGAGCCACGGCATGATCTTGCGTCGAGCCTTTCGACGGATGCCGAGGATGCGACGAAGCCCGTCTGCCCAAACCGTGATCCACGCACCCTTCCGTCCCCTGCGCTCACCCTCGAACGGCTGGTACCCGAGGTCGTAGACGGCGCCGTCGCCTGGAATCATCACTTGCTCCCGTGGTCGAGGAACATGGCCTCGAGTGACGCACCGGAGGAGCCGAGGCTGAGGAGGGATGCTTCTGTCCGTGCAACGGTATCTCGCACGAGATCGAAGACGTCGCCTTGGTCGGATCGGACGCTGAGCCGGTTGCCATCCCGTTCAACGGCTGCCCCCGCAGCGCGAAGCCCCTGCTCGAGGTTGTCGGTACCGTCGATGAGTTCGAGGCGAACGACGTCCGTCTGTGCCTCGAGCCCGAGCGGTCCTGAGTAGAGCAAGGTTCCGGCATCGAGCATCACGACATGGTCACACGTCCTTTCGATGTCGCGCAGTACGTGGGATGACACGACGATGTCGATCCCGAATCCGCTGAGACGCGTGATGAGGTCGAGCATCTCTTCCCGACCACTCGGATCGAGACCGGATGTTGGTTCGTCGAGGAACACGAGTTTGGGATCGTGAACGATCGCCTGTGCGAGTTTCGCTCGCTGCTTCATCCCTGTGGAGAAATCCCCGAGGTAGCGGAACCGTTCCTCGTTCAGACCGACCAACGTCAGCATGTCGGAGGCCCGTTGACGGGCAGCCTGTCGGGGGAGGCCGGCGGTGCCTGCAGCGTAGACGAGAAAGTCTGCAGCGGTCTGGTCGAGGGGGAGGCATGGCCCTTCGGGCATATAGCCGACGACGCTGCGGATATCGATCGTGTTGTGGCGCGTGTCCATGTCGAGGACGGTCGCTGCGCCGGTCGTTGGTGTGATGATCCCGAGCAGGGTTTTGATCAACGTCGATTTTCCGGCGCCGTTCGCTCCCACCAGTCCGATACGGCCACGAGGAATCGACATGTCGAGGGAGTGCAAGGCCACTATCGAGCCGTAGGCGTGGCCGAGATCCGAGGTCGTGAAGGCGGTAGCTGGCATCGGCAGAACCATAGGGTCGAGTAGACGAGAGGCGCGGTACAGCTCAAGGGTACCATTCCAAGGTGAACGTCTTGCTCTCCGTCATCGGCGCGACTATCGCGACGTGGCTTGCCACGCAGTTGTTCCGGACGTGGCGTGAGCGTCGACGGCTCCACGCCGAGATCTGGACGATGGCGTTCGCAGCGTACGCCCTTGCAATGTGGGCGATGGTGTTCGGCTTCGCGTTCGGTTGGACATCGCTGAGCTTCCGAACGTTCTACTTCCTGGGAGCGATCGCGAACATCCCCCTCCTTGCAGCGGGTTCGATCGCGCTCCACTCCGACAAGGGTGGCCGGCGTGCGTTGAGGGTGGTGATCTTGTGGTTGGTCTTCGGCTTCTTCGCCACGTTCCTAGCAACTTTCGTGGCGGCACTCCCGACGTCGAGCATCCCTGAGGGAAGCGACGTCTTCGGGTTCACTTTCGCGATCGAGGCGTTGACACTGCCGGGGCCCCGAATGTTCGCCGCCATCTCGGGGGCGATCGGAAGTCTCGTGATCGTCGGTCTGGCGTTGGTATCTGCCGTGCGGTCGTGGAAGAAGATGCGTCGCCTCGCGTATGGGAATCTGCTCATCGTGGCCGGTGCGCTCGTACCGGCTTTCGGTGGCTCCCTGACGGCTCTCGGCGAATCGGCGGCTTTGACGGTGACCCTGACCCTCGGGATCGTGTTGCTGTGGGCAGGCTACGGCCTTGCAAGCACAGCGAGATCAGGCGACCCCAGGGGTGAGCCTTCTGCGGTACCCGAGGACAGCTCCGGCGGCAACGATGACGATGAGACCGAAGGTCGCTAGCTTGACCCCAGCCGGGATCGGGAAGACATTGCTGGACGCACTCGCTGCTACCAACGGCGCTTCGCTGTAGGACAAGGTCAATGTCGCCGTCGAGCCCGGTGCGAGTTGGCCAACAACCCATGCATCGCCCACGACCCCTCCGTCGCTCGCAGTCGACTCCGTGACGATGCAGTCGCACGGGGCGGTGGCCAGGGAGAACGTGACGTCGCCCATCGTGTCGGACGTGATGTTCGTGATCGTGACAGTCTGGGTGCCACCCACGATCGCCCCGTTCTCGACGACAGGCTCCCACGATGACAGGTTCATCGTGGGAGGTCCAGCGAGCGCCACGCTCGACAGGGACATCAGAGACAGCGCGACGATCGCGACTGCAAATAGCTTCCTAACCATGGTGAGCATCCTATGGCGTGGGGTAGTCCATGCCTAGAGACAAGTCCCGCTGGTCGGAGTGACTAGTCCCTTGATTGTTTGCGCTTCTTGCGATCCCGCCACCCGGTCGTGAGATACCGCCAGTACGTGGTCGTCTCCAGCCCGGGTACTGGTTCGGGTTCGGGCGACTCGGCGGCCTCGATCTCGACCTGTACGACTTCAATGGCAGGTGTACCGACGTCCACGTTTCTTCCCTCCTCGCGTGGCGTTTCCGTCGCGCTCTCAGATGCACGGATCTCGGCGAGGCGCTCGCGGAGGAACCTCGACTCCGTCTCTGCCTTCGCTGCCCGCTCACGTGCCTCAGCGAGTTGCTGGCCAGCCTCGTGGAGGTTGCCAAGCTGATTGAGCATCTTGTTCCATGCATCGATGGGGACGATCATCGTCCCTTCGGGAGCAGTCGGATCGGGTGCCGGGGCCTTTTCGGGGACCCGCTCCGGCTCGCCGTCCGTAGCATCGTCGTCGACGATCTCGGGCTGTGCCTCGGGGTCGGGGGGATCCGGGTGCGGCTCTACCGTGCGGCCGAGCTCCCCTGCCCTGGCGATCACCGCATCGAGATCGACCATACGCAGCGCGATGTCCCCGTCGGACTCGAGGTACGAGGGAAGGTCTGCCTTACGTACCCACTTGCGCAGCGTGTTGACGGGAACGCTAGTAGCAGCCTCGGCTTCTCGCAGCGTCACCCAGTTCGTTGTCGACGCTGCGCGCTTGCCAGACGGGCGCGGCGGTTGGCTGCGTCCGCGCGACGTCGATCGCATCGCTTCTGTCTCCCATCGTGTGGTCCTGTCCATACGACGGCATGGTAGGAGGACTCGACGCTCGATGAACGTGTGTTACCTGCCGTGTCTCATCCTTGTCCTCTAGGATGTCTCCACCAAGGAGAGTCACTACATGACCGCCCGCGACCCGAACATCGAACACGACGTGCGAGCCATGGTGCGACGTATCGTCAACGGCTTGTTCGACGACGACTCCGCAGCGGTTCCCGGTGTCGCACCCAAGGACGGGGCAGAGGAATCCGCCGACGTCAGGGACCCCGAGGTCCGTGTCATCGCGATAGGTGGCGATCATGGGGGGTTCGCCCTCAAGGAGCGACTCGCTTTCAGGCTGAAGGAGCAGGGGTACACCGTCACCGATTGTGGCACCGACTCGACGGACGCCGTCGACTACCCCGATATCGCTGCCTCGGTTGCACGCAAGGTTGCCGGGGGCCATGCCGATGTGGGGATCGTCATCGACGGGGCAGGCATCGGATCGGCGATGGCTGCCAACAAGATCCCGGGTGTGCGGGCGGCGCTCTGTTACGACCTTTCGACCGCTCACAATGCACGTGAGCACAACCACGCGAACGTCCTTACGCTCGGTGCAGGGCTGATCGGCGACGCGCTCGCCTGGCAGATCACCCAGGAGTTCATCTCCACCCCCTACGGCGGTGGCCGGCACGCCCGGCGCGTCGCGAAGATCAACGACCTCGAACGACCACTCGCGGAGAACCAGGCATGACGGAACTTCAACCAACCCGAGAGCAGCTCGTCGAGCTCGTCACCCGCGAAGTACTCGCAGCGCTTGCCGAGCGTGCCGACATCTGCGCGACACCCGAGAAGCTGAGAACCGTTGTTGCGAACGGTGCGGACCGGGTCTCGTTTCACGGGGAGGCCCAGGACGTCCCTCTCGACCTCGCCAAGTACATCGACCACACGTTGCTCAAGCCGGACGCGACGCAGGAAGACATCGACACCCTCTGTGACGAAGCGATCGAGTACGGGTTCGCCGCCGTGTGCATCAACCCCACCTGGGTGAAGCGAGCCGCAGAGAGACTGCGAGGTTCCGACGTCAAAGTCGCCACCGTCATCGGATTCCCTCTGGGCGCCACGACGTCCGAGATCAAAGCCATGGAGACTCGCAAGGCGTTGCGGGATGGCGCCCGCGAGGTCGACATGGTGATCAATATCGGAGCGTTGAAGTCTGGGCGAAACGAGCTCGTCCGCAAGGACATCGAGAAGGTCGTCGATGCTGCCCACGAGGGTGGCGCCATCACGAAAGTGATCCTCGAAACCGCTCTGCTGACCGACGAAGAGAAGGTCATCGCCTCAGCACTCGCGAAGGCGGCCAAGGCCGACTTCGTGAAGACATCGACCGGGTTCAGCGGGGGTGGTGCAACGGTGTACGACGTTGCGCTCATGCGTGAGACCGTCGGGCCGGACATGGGTGTCAAAGCCTCGGGTGGTGTGCGAACCCTCGAAGACGCCGAGGACATGATCGCTGCCGGGGCGACCCGCATCGGTGCCTCAGCCGGAGTACAGATCATGAGTGCGCAAGAAGGAGACGGTCATGGCGACGGGTATTGAGCTGCGGGCCTACACATTCCTCGACTCGCTGCAGCCCCAGTACGCGGCGTTCCTCGGGACGACTGCACAGGGGTTCCTGCCCCTTGCAGGTGAAGCGGTGCTGTTCGTCGAGGTGGCGCCGGGCATCGAGATCAACCGTCTCACCGACGTCGCCCTGAAGGCGACAACGGTCAAGCCGGGGATGCAGATCATCGAACGTGTCTTCGGGCTTCTCGAGATCCATTCGCCGGAACAATCTGAAACGAGGGCCGCAGGTGAGGCGATCCTCGAAGCGCTCGAACTCGACGTGCCGGACCGGCTCAAGCCGAAGATGCTGTCGAGCCAGATCATCAGACGCATCGACGACCACCATGCGCAGCTCATCAACCGGATGCGGCATGGCCAGATGATCATCCCGGGCCAGACCCTGTACGTCCTCGAGTGTGCCCCTGCCGCGTATGCGGCGCTTGCAGCCAACGAGGCGGAGAAAGCTGCGAACATCAACGTGCTCGAGGTCCGCGCCTTTGGCGCAGTGGGTCGCGTGTACCTCGGTGGAGAAGAACGGGACATCGAGGTCGGCTGGAGGGCTGCAGTTGCGGCGCTCGAGGGACTCGACGGCCGCGAGAACGCATAAGGCGAAAACCAAACAGGAGGAACAGATGTCAGACGCACTCGGGATGATCGAATGCCGCAGCTTCGCTGCGATGGTCGAGGCGGCCGACGCCATGGTCAAGGCCGCCAAAGTGGAACTCGTCAGCTATGAAGAGACCGGTGGCGGCTACGTCACCGCAGTGATCAGAGGCGACGTTGCTGCAGTGAAGGCTGCCGTCGACGCCGGTATTCGCAGCGGTGAGAAGGTCGGCGAGGTCATCGCAACACACGTCATCGCACGTCCACATGTGAATCTCGATCTCGTGCTGCCTCTCGGGCGAGGCGACGAGGCCGCAGACGCTGTCTCCTGACACAGACCCCTCGAGAAAGGGGACGCTATGAACCTCGGCAAGGTGACTGGGACGCTCGTCGCGTCTCGCAAGGAGCCCCTCATGGAAGGGCTACCTCTCCTCGTCGTGCGCCAACTCGACGAGCATGGTGCTGAGGCCGGTGGCTACGTCATCGCCGCCGACAGCGTTGGTGCTGGGGTAGGGGAAGTCGTGCTCTATGCATCCGGCAGCTCCGCCAGACAGACGCTCTCGACCAAGGACAAGCCATGCGACGCCGTCATCATGGCGATCGTCGATCAATGGGATGTCGATGGAGAAACGGTCTTCGTGAAGTGACATGCCACAGCTGAGCGACTCGGACGTCCAGGACATCATCACCAGGGTGAAGAGTCGCGTCGCTGCGAGCGACATTGAGGGAAAGACCGGCGCGGCGCTCGTTGCACGCCGCGAGATCGAGAACCTCGACGAGTCGCTCGGCGAAGGTATCTTCGCCACGGTGGATGAGGCCGTCGCCGCCGCGAAACATGCGTTCCGCTCGTATCGAGAGATCGGTCTCGACGCCCGCAAGGGGGTCATCGACGCCGTACGTCGG
This sequence comes from uncultured Acidimicrobiaceae bacterium, assembly GCA_964387145.1. Taxonomy (GTDB): domain Bacteria; phylum Actinomycetota; class Acidimicrobiia; order Spongiisociales; family UBA5794; genus JAMBLL01. The sequence goes on along the minus strand of CAYLVM010000086.1, from coordinate 2,367 downwards.
TCGATGCGGGAGAACAACGAACGCCTTGCATACATGGCTCGCCAGGAGACCGGCATCGGTCGTGCGGACGACAAGGTGCTCAAGAACCATCTGGTCATCGAGCGAACACCCGGCCCTGAGGACCTCGAACCACACGTCGTAACCGGAGACCGCGGCATGATGGTCACCGAGTACGCACCGTACGGGGTCGTCGGATCGATCACTCCCACAACGAATCCGACATCGACGATCATCAACAACTCCATCGCGATGCTCTCGGCGGGCAACACAGTGGTCTTCAACGTGCATCCGAGCGCACGAGGCGTCAGCATCGAGAACGTCAAGCTGATCAATCGTGCGATCGTCGGCGTGGGTGGCCCGCAGAACCTCGTGACCTCGGTCGCCGTTCCGACGCTCGACTCGGCTGAGGCCGTGATGAATCACCCCGATGTTCGGGTCTTGCTCGTCACCGGCGGTCCCGGAGTCGTCAAGGCTGCGCTCAGGACCCCGAAGAAGGCGATCACCGCCGGTCCGGGGAACCCTCCCGTCGTCGTGGATCAGACCGCCGACATCGCAAAGGCTGCGAAGGACATCGTGACGGGGGCCTCGTTCGACAACAACATCATCTGTGTGGATGAGAAGACGACGATCGCGGTCGATACGATCGCAGACAGACTGATTCAACACATGACGGCCGTCGGTGCGTACCGGCTCAAGGAACACGAGCTCAAGCGACTCGAACGTGTCATCTTCAAGGACAGGGGACCGGCGAACAAGCCCGGTGTGATGAACCCCGAGTTCATCGGAAAGGATGCAGCCGTGATCCTCAGCGAGATCGGCATCTCCGTGCCACCCGAAACGCGACTGGTGCTCGCAGAAGTGTCGGCCGACCACAACCTGGTGTGGACCGAACAGATGATGCCCGTCATGCCGATCGTGCGTGTCAAGGATGTCGACACGGCGATCGATCTCTCCGTTCGCTCCGAGCACGGGTTCCGCCACACTGCATCGATTCACTCGACGAACGTCGACACGATCACCCGCATGGCGCGTTCGATGGACTGTTCCATCTTCGTCGCCAACGGCCCGAACATCGCTGGTCTCGGCTCGGAAGGGGAGGGGTACACGTCCTTCTCGATAGCAAGCCCGACCGGCGAGGGGCTGACGCGGCCCCGCACGTTCTCGCGGGTACGGCGAGTGTCAGTCATAGGAGCGTTGCGTATTGTCTGATTCACCGACGCCTGCGATCGGACTGTGGGAGTTCACGTCGATCCCGGCCGGGATCGAATGTGCCGATGCGATCATCAAAGGGGCGCCCGTCACCACGACACTCACCGGAACGACGCATCCCGGTAAGTACGTCGTTCTCGTCATCGGCGACACCGCATCGGTCGAGGTGGCAGGCGACATCGTCCGTGACGTTGTGCGGCCGTCGTTGGTCGACTCTGTGTTCCTCCCCGACATCGCGACGGCTGTTGCTCTAGCGCTCGTCGAGCCGCAGGCACCTATGGGGGCCAGGGAGGAAGCCGTCGGTATCGTCGAGACGGCGACGATCGCTGCCGGTATCGACGCGGCGGACGCCGCCGTCAAGAATGCCACCGTCGCTCTTACAGGTCTGCGCATCGCTGACGGTCTCGGAGGCAAGGCGTACTTCATCGTCGACGGCACGGTGGGTGAGGTCCAGGCGGCACTCGATGCGGCGGTGGATCGGTGCGGATCGCTCATCTCCGACAGTGTCATCATCCCTCAGCTCACACCCGAGCTGAGGGAGGACCTCGAGGCTGCCGCCCACTTCCTCGATCGCCTCGCTGCCCACGGAGGCAGCACGTGAAGCTCGGCAGGGTCCGCGGCACCGTCGTCGCGTCGATCAAGGACCCCGGCATGGAGGGCATGAAGCTCCTCATCGTCCAGCCACTCACCGAGACCGAGCAGGACGATGGCTCATGTGTCGTTGCGGCGGACGCCGTGTACCAGGCCGGCGTGGGTGACCTCGTCTACTTCGTTGCATCCCGTGAAGCTGCCGAAGCGATGCAGCCGCGGTTCGTTCCCGTCGACCATGCGATCGTCGGGATCGTCGACGCCGTCGAGGTCCGTCCATGAAGGTCGGAAGGGTGATCGGCAACGTCGTGTCGACGATCAACCACGAGTTCTTCGACGGAGAGCGCCTTCTTCTGTGCAAGCTGCTCGACCGCGGTGAGGACACATCGGCGTATCTGATCTGCACCGACAGGGTCGGGGCAGGTGCCGACGAGATGGTGCTCATCCTGGACGAGGGGAACTCTGCACGACAGATCTACGGCATCTCGACAGGCCCGATCCGCAGCGTGGTCGTTGGCATCGTCGACGCCGTCGACGAGGTCTGACCACTTCCTCCCCCAGCCGTCCCCC
>CAYLVM010000085.1:0-10322 GCA_964387145.1 uncultured Acidimicrobiaceae bacterium | reverse complement strand
AAGCCCTAGACCGTTCACAGCTGACAGTTCACAGATCACAGATCACAGATCACAGCAAGACGTGCCAGGGTTTCGTCGTATTGGGGGGCGACGGTGGACCAGTCGTACATCCGCGTTGCCGCCCGGAGACGTTCATCCGAGGATGTGCCCAGCGCTCGATCGATCAGATCGACGGCGTCGCCGACGGTCGAGTACAGCGTCGTGGCGGGGTCGGCGCCGAGGGCGGCGATGCGTTCCGGGTACACGAGGCGATCGGGGAGAACCGGGTGTGCGCCGGCGGCGATCGCTTCGACGACTCCGATACCGAAGAACTCCTGGTGGGCAGTCGATACGACGACCGACGACCTGTGCAAGAGTTCGACATAGTGTTGCCGACTCGCCCAGCCCTCATGGATCAACCGATCACCGAGCAGGTCGGTGACCTCGGCGAACTGTGGCGGCACGGATACGAACACTTCGCCGCACATCGCCATCACGAAGTCGGTTCCCGAGCCGATGAGCTGTCTGACGATCTCCATCAGCTCCGTTGGCCCCTTGTCGTGCTCCCACCGCTGGTTCCATACGATGAGCGGCGGCCCTTCGGTCTCCGGTCGATCGGTCGCGAACGCGGAGAGATCGACACCGACCGGCAGAACGATCGAGGCATCGATCACACCGTCGACCTTGTGAACGTGTTTGTCCTCAGGAAAGGTGTTCAGGAACCGCGACGCCTCATCACGGAGTACGTCGCGGTGGTACCGGGAGTTGAAGATGACGAGGTCTGCCACGGCAGCGCTCGACCAGTTCTTCATCTGATAGGTGAAGTCGACGCGGTCCGCGGGCGAAAGGGGGTAGGTGAACTGGCTCTCGTGGAAGTACACGGCGATGGGGATACCGGGGACGATCGATCGTACCGCTCCAGCGAAGGCGGCGACATCCATCATCGACGAGGCCAGGATGACGTCGGGTGGCCCGTTTCGCTCGACGTCGACCGCAAGTTGGTCGGCAAGGGTCAGGAACGCCCCATGCATGCGCCACTTCCAGAATCGGGCCGTGTGGGTGACGAGAGAAACCCGGTGTGTCGACGATGCCACATACCCGTCGGCCCAGGCCTTGTGCGAGCCGCCGTAGTAAGGCTCAATGAGCGAGATGCGCATCAAAGCTCGGTGCGGCCGGCCAGTGCCCGTCCGAGCGTGATCTCGTCTGCGTAGTCGATGTCTCCTCCCACGGGGAGACCCGATGCGAGTCGAGAGACCTTGACGCCGAACGGTTTCAGGAGTTGGGCGAGGTACATAGCGGTCGTGTCGCCTTCGAGCGTCGGGTTCGTCGCTGCGATCACCTCTTCGATGCTCTCAGCTTCGACACGGATGAGGAGTTCCTTCATACGCAGCTGTTCCGGGCCGATGCCGGCGATCGGTGACATTGCCCCGCCGAGCACGTGATACCTTCCTCGGAACTGCTGCGTCCGCTCGATCACCGGTATGTCCTGAACACGCTCGACGACACAGACGACTGTCGTGTCACGGCGCAGGTCGAGACAGATGGAACACTCTTCTCTATCGGTGACGTTGTAGCACCTCGAACAGAGGTGTACCGATACGCGCATCTCGATGATCGCGTCGGCGAAGCGGCGGGCATCGGCTTCCTCAGCGTTGAGGAGATGGAACGCCAGGCGCTGCGCGCTCTTGGCACCGATGCCGGGAAGGCGGGCGAACTCGTCGATGAGGCGCTGAACCGGGGGCTCGAACATCAGCCGAGCATACCGCCGAGACCAGCACCTCCTGTGACCCCACCCATCGAGCTCTCAGCATCTGCAGCCATTGCACCGAAGGCCTGGTTCAGGGCAGCAACCACGAGGTCTCCGGCCATCTCAGGATCATCGGGATCCAGCACCGAGGCCTCGAACGTGACGGAGACCACCTCACCCGAACCCCTCACCACAGCGGTGACGACGCCGCCACCAGCAGTGCCTTCGTACGTCTTGGCTGCAAGGGCCTCCTGGGCCGCCATCATCTGCTGTTGCATCGCCTGGGCCTGGGCCATCAGCTGTTGCATATCTTTCGGCATTCGTGACATGGGGAGAGGGTACTCGGTACTTGGTACTTGGTACTCGGAAGATCAGCAGATAGGCAGATTCGGTCATTTGGTTCACAGCTCACAGATAACAGTTCACAGTCGGAAACCCGGACCATCTCCGAATGCTCGCGTTGTGCCGGTAGAAGGAGAGCGCAAGACGGAGAACGACTACTCCCCATCCCCTCGTCCTCTTGGTACCTGGTACCCGAAACCGTCGACTGTGAACTGTCAAATCAGCAACCGCATCCACCCACTCGCTGATCTTCTTGGTACCTGGTATCTGGAACTGTTGGCTGTGAACTGTCAACTGTGAACTGACAGCTGTCAACGCCCCGGCCGACGGCTGGTGGTTGACCGCCGACTACTGTTCACCCCTCATGCATTACCAGGCGCTCTACCGCAAATACCGGCCGCAACGGTTCGACGAAGTCGTCGGCCAGGACCATGTGACGACGACGCTTGTCAGGGAAGTCATCGAGGACAAGGTCGCTCACGCGTACCTGTTCGCGGGCCCCCGTGGAACCGGAAAGACAACATCGGCCCGTCTGCTCGCCAAGTCGCTCAACTGTCCGAATCGCGAACCTGACGGTGAGCCGTGCAACACGTGCCCTTCGTGTATCGGCATCACCGAGGGAACTTCCCTCGATGTGATCGAACTCGATGCTGCATCGCACAACAAGGTCGAGGACATCCGGGAGATCCGGGTGAACGTTGGGACCGTCGCCGCGACCCCGGGCGCCCGACGTGTCTACATTCTCGACGAAGCACACATGCTGTCGCGTGCGGCGAGCAATGCCTTGCTCAAGACGCTCGAGGAACCGCCCGAACACGTCGTGTTCGTCCTTGCAACGACAGAGCCCTACAAGCTGCTCGATACGATCCGCTCACGAACGCAGCGATTCGATTTCCAACCTGTCGCCACCGAGACCATCATCGACTTCCTGGCCCAGATCTCGGACCGGCAAGGATTCATCTCCGACCGTGGCGCCCTGAGCGCCGTCAGTGCACACGCACACGGTTCAGTCCGCGATGCTTTGAGTCTTCTCGAACAAGTCGCAGCACTCGGTGCGGGGACCGTCTCGACCGCAGGGGTCTCGCGAGCCCTCGGTCTTGCCGACGACGAGAGCTACGGTCGCCTCGTGTCGGCGATCCATGAGGGCGACCCGGGCGCGGCGTTGACACTCATATCAGAGCTGGCCTCCCAGGGAGCCGACCTCAGGCGGTTCGTTGCAGACACGATCGGCTACCTCAGGGGAGTGTTCCTCGCGCAGTACTCGACCAACATCGAAGAGGTTGCCGATGCCAGTATCGAGACGATCACCGAGTGGAAGAGACAGGCAACGATCCTGTCGAGCACGGAGGTCCTTCGCTCTATCGATCTGCTCGCCGAAGCACTCATCCAGCTTCGGATGGGTCGCGAGGAGCGCCTCGTCGTCGAGCTCACTGTGCTCAAGCTCACTCGTCCCGAAACCGTTCCCGACCTCGAATCGATCACGACCCGTCTCGAACGGGCCGAACGCGAGATTCGCGAGTTGAAGCGCGGAACTCCTGCGTCACCACCGGTACCCACCGCCGCCAAGGTCCCCGACGTCGGCTCGGGGGAGTCGGATCGACCGTTCACGTCTGGACAATCCACACCCGATTCGACCCGCCCTTCGCCACAGCCTGCAGGCGATGGGAACGGCGACCATCCATCCCGAGAAGTGGTCGAGTCGTCAGCCCGGACCGCACCCACCATCGCAGCAACGTTCACGCTCCAAGACTTCGAGCAGGTCTGGCCGGCGATCGTGGCAACGATTCGCCAGGACGTCGGGCCCAGACGACACGCCCTCCTCAGGGAGGCATCGCCCGTTGCCGTCGAGAACGGGGTCGTTGTCTTCGAGGTCCCCGCACACATGCACTTCCATCTCGAGCAGTTGAAGTCGGATTCAGGTATTGCCGAGGCGATCGTTGCCACCGGCACCGAACAGATCGGCCAACCGGTGCGTGTCGAGTTCCGCTCGGCGGGGGCGCTCCCTCCCCCATCGTCACAGGACCCGGAGCACGCTCCGGACAAGGATGATCTCGTCAAAGTCGGCGACGACGATCACAACGACCCGGCCGAGACCGTCCTCGACATCCTCGGGGGAGAGATCGTCAGCGACGGCGAGGGGTCCGTCACATGAGGCTTCGACTCGGCATCGACCTCGACGGCGTCGTTGCCGACTTCAACTCCGGATGGATGCAGCGCTACAACGCCGAGTTCGGAACCCGACTGACACCGGACATGGTGACGTCATGGGACGCGATGCTCCCGCTCACGCACTTCGAGTCCATGAGCGAGTTCTGGCGGTGGGCGAGGAACGGGACAGGCCCGGGCCTGTTCCGTCATCTGCCGCTCTTTCCTGACGCCAAACCTGCGCTCGAACGTTTGAGTCGCAGCCACGACATCGTGATCATCACCACCAAGCCGAGATGGGCGAACGCGGAAACCTTCTGCTGGATCGGTGAGCACGCCATCCCAACCCGCGAGGTCCACATCATCGGCCAGAAGTGGCGAGTGGACTGTGACGTGTACCTCGACGACGGCCCGCACAACCTCGAGTCACTCATCGAGAAACACCCCGACCGTACCGTGTGCCGCTTCATCCGACCATGGAACGAACCCGTTCCCGGAGTGGCCGACATCGATAGCTGGGACACGTTCGAGGCCCTGATCGAGAATCCACGCTTCTGATCCGGTTCGGCATCGAGAACGCCAGCGGTTAACCTACCGCCAGATGGCAGGGGCACAGACCGTGCCCGTATCAGACATGGGAGCAACAATGAAGAGAGCCCGATTCATACTCCTGATTCTCGTCTTTGCGTTGATCGCAGCAGCCTGCGCGTCGACGGACGACTCAGGCGGCGAAGCAACGACAACGACGGCCGCCCCGACAACGACGGCCGCCCCAGCAACGACAACGACAACGGCTGCTCCAACGACGACGACGGAGCCACCACCCGAGATCGGCACCGCGGACAACCCGATTCAGGTGCTGTTCGTGCCTTCGGTGAGTGCTGAAGAGATCATCGCCGGCGGCGAGATCCTCAAGGGTGTCCTCGAAGAGGCAACCGGTCTCGTCTACGAGGTCACCGTTCCAACATCGTACGCAGCGACCATCTCCGAGATGTGCGCTTCAACCGACAACACGATCGGGTTTATCCCCGCAACTGCCTACGTGCTTGCGAACGATCTGTGCGGCGTCGACGTTGCAATGAAGTCGGAGCGGTACGGCTTCACCGAGTACTGGGCAGAGTTCATCGTGCCTCGCGACAGCGATGCTGAGACACTCGCAGACCTCGCAGGCCTCAAGTGGGCCTACCCGGATGCAGGTTCAACCTCCGGCTTCCTCGTCCCGAGCGGCATGTTCAAGCAGAACGGTATCGAGCCCGGCGAGTCCTTCGAAGCTGGCGGTCACTCTGCAACGGTCCGTGCGGTCTACAACGGTGAAGCCGACTTCGGCACCGTGTTCTTCAGCCCGGCGATCGATGCCGACAGGAACATCGTGTGGGACGGAACCTCTGCAGGTGCAGATGTGCCCGCCGACAAGGTCGATGCCTGCAGGATCGATGATGACGGACAGATCGATTGTGACGGAATCTTCCCGAGAGATGCACGAAGGAACATCCGCGAGGAAGCTCCCGACGTGATCCAGAAGGTCAAGATCATCGAGCTGTCCCAGCCGATCCCGAACGACACGGTCAGCTTCGGTCCGGACCTCCCCCAGGACATCCGTCAGAAGTTCGTCACGGCGCTCTCTAGCTTCGCTGCGAACGATCCCGAAGGGTTCGCAACAGCGTTCGACGCCTACTCCTGGAGTAGCGTGACCCTGACCGATGACTCCGAGTTCGACTTCATCAGGTCGCTCGTCCAGGATCTCGGTCTCACGGTCGCGGACCTCTAAGCGATACGAAAGCATGACCGAACGTAGGGCGAGGACGATAGTCCTCGCCCTACGTTCGGTCGAACCAACGGAGTCTCCAATCCATGCTCAAGGTTGAGAACCTGACCAAGGTCTACGAAGGTGGCACGCAGGCCCTCGACAACGTGTCCTTCGAGGTCGAAAAGGGTGAGTTCCTCGCCGTCATCGGGCTCAGCGGGTCGGGGAAGTCCACTCTGCTGCGGTGCATCAACCGCCTGATCGAACCCACGGAGGGAACGATCACCTGGGACGGCGTCGATGTCACGAATGCATCTCAGGAGGAGCTGCGCCGGATCCGTCGACGCATCGGCATGGTATTCCAGCACTTCAACCTCGTGAACAGATCGAAAGTGATCACGAACGTCCTTGCGGGCCGTCTTGGCTACGTGAACCCGGCGCTGTCGGTCGTGAACCGCTTTCCAAGGGAAGACATGGAGAAGGCGTACGCACAACTGGCGCGCGTCGGACTCCAGGACAAGGCGAATGCCAGAGCCGATGAGTTGAGCGGCGGCCAGCAACAACGCGTCGGGGTGGCGCGGGCCATGATGCAGGACCCCGAGATCATGCTCGCCGATGAGCCCGTGGCAAGCCTCGACCCGGTTCTCGCCCACAGCATCATGCAGTACCTCGAACGGATCAATCAGGAAGACGGAGTCATGGTCCTGTGCTCGCTCCACTTCCTCGACCTGGTGCACCAGTACGCCGACCGCGTGATCGCCCTCAAGGACGGCAAGCTCGTGTTCGAGGGCACACCGACCGAGATCAACGACGAGAAGTTCAAGGAGATCTACGGTAAGGAGGCTGAGCGCGTTGGCTGACGAGATCTCCAACCCATCTGAGCCTCCATCCGATGATGCACCGTCGAACGGGAAGCATCGCCGTGGCTGGCGCCGCACACTGTTCATCATCATCCTCATCCTGGCTTCCTTCGTCGTGTACGCGTTCGCGTTTGCCAAGACCGACGTATCGCTCGAGGAGATCCAGTCCGAAACTCGGCAAGAGCAGCTCTTCCGCATCCTTCGCGCACTCGCTCGACCTGACCTGATCCGGTACGACAAAGAGGACCTCGTCGTCACCACCGACGTGTTCATCCCGTGCAACGGTACGACCCCGTCGCCTGCGACCCCCGACCAGTCCGGTGCAACGATCTCGGTGACGCCGTCCTGTGCATCCCCCGGTGAGATGATGACGGTGAACGGAACAGGGTTCGAGGCAGGCAAGAGCGTCACGATCGACTTCGTTCCAAAGTCGGACTTCGACATCGTCCTTCCGGAGGGGCGTGCCGACGTGCTCGACGACGGGACCTTCTCTCTCACGTTCGAAGCACCTCTTCGAGAGACAGAGGAACCCCAGCAGGTCAAGGCGACCACACAAACCAACGTCGGTAGTTGGACGAATAGGGTCATCGTGTGGACCGACACCAACGGCAACGGTGTGCAGGACCCTGCTTCGCTGCCCGAATCCGATGAACCTCTCTCGATGTTCGCACTCGCTCTCCCGGAGTTCAAGGTCAGAAGCCCGGGCGGTGTGACGCTCGTCGACAAGAACTACAACGTCCTCGATTTCATCAGCTGGGGCGGTTCCTTCGAAGCGACCACAGGTTCGGGAAACGGGCTCATCTCCAGAGACATCGACATCGATCCCTTCTCCGTAGACAACGGTGATTCGATTCAGATGACGGGCACTGGTTCCACCCCCGAAGACTTCGTGTGGTCAGGCCCGGTAGCCAGCACCTTCGGAGCACGCAACACAGGACAGGAGTTCGCCGACCCCGGTTCACGATCGGTGCTGTTCTTCAATGAGGTTGCTTTCGAATCGGACGAGAACCAGACGATCGAGATCGCCGGTGAACCCGGCGCAAGCACCGACGACATGTCCATGATCTTCTTCGACGCCACCGATGGAACCCAGTACAAGATCATCCGGCTTGCAGACAAGACGGATCTGTCCCCACGGCTCTCTGACAACGCGTTGAGCACATGGGACCGGATCATCGAGACCGTGATGCTCGCACTTCTGGCGACCACCGTCGGTACGATCCTCGCAGTCCCACTCAGCTTCCTCGCTGCAAAGAACCTGATGCGCGACGTGATGGTTCCCATCATCAACCTGTCGCTGTCGATCATCGCGCTCCCGATCGGATTCTCCATCGGTTTGCGGGCCTCGCGATGGGCGACAAGCCTCCGATCGTTCACCGATGCCAACATCGTCACCCTGGCACTGGCGCTCATGGTCCTCATCGCTCTCGTGTGGGCGATTCTGCGGTGGACCTTCCCAGCTGAGGACGTCGAGAAGCCTGGACTCGGACTCCGCTCACTTCGGTCGGGAGCCCTGATCCTCACCGCGTTCATAGTGTTGATCACCTCGTACGTGGTGGCGAATCTGCTGATCCTCATCGGCGAACTCATCGAAGATCTCGCACCGTTCATCGGCTTCATGGGGAACTTCGTGATCAAACTCGGCGAGATCACCGAGATAGGTATCCCGGTATTCTCCTCCCTCATTGGAGCGTTCGCTCTCGCTCTCGCAGCGAGCAAGTTCGGCTACTTCCTTTTCACCCGATTCAGTCACCGAACGCTGAATGTGACCACGTTGATCGCTTCAGGTGTCGCCGGAGCAGTCGTGGGAATCGGCGTCGGTTCGATCATCGACTGGTTCTACCAGGTCGACAATCCAACGGTGACCCTCTATGTACCGGCCGCCATCGGTGCAGTGTTCGGGATGATTCTGTCCGTCAAGGCGCTGCGCAAGGGCGAGTCTCAGAACATCGGATTGACGATCTACTACATGGCGCGGACCGTGTTCAACGGTCTCCGCTCGATCGAACCCCTCGTGATGGTGATCATCTTCGTCGTATGGGTTGGTATCGGTCCGTTCGCGGGTGCTCTCGCCCTTGCGCTCCATACGACTGCTGCGCTCGCCAAGCTCTACTCCGAGCAAGTCGAGAGCATCAACACAGGGCCACTCGAGGCCGTCAGAGCCACCGGCGCGACCCGTCTCCAGACGGTGATCTACGCCGTCGTTCCTCAGATCATCCCCCCGTATATCTCGTTCACGATGTACCGGTGGGATATCAACGTGCGCATGTCGACGATCATCGGCTTCGCGGGCGGTGGTGGTATCGGGTTCCTGCTCCAGCAGAACATCAACCTGCTCCAGTACCGGGCAGCCGCCGCACAGATGCTCGCCATCGCGATCGTTGTCGCCTCGATGGACTACATCAGCTCGCGTCTGCGTGAGCGGATTGTATGACCGAGCCCACATTTCGCCTTCGCACCAGAGAACGGGCGGAGGCGATCGAGGCTGAGACCCTCGCTCCCGCAGCGGTCCTCTCGTCGCGATCGCTAGGTCGTGTGCACCCCGAGGACGCCGATCCCTGGCGGACGGTGTTCGAGCGGGACAGGGATCGCATCCTTCATGCCAAGGCATTTCGTCGCCTGAAGCACAAGACCCAGGTGTTCATGAACCCCGAGGGGGATCACTTCGTCACGAGGATGACACACACCCTCGCGGTGACCCAGATCGGCGGAGCGATCGCGCGGGCACTCTCACTTAACGACGACCTCACCGAGGCGGTCTGTCTCGGCCACGACGTCGGCCACTCCCCTTTCGGCCATACGGGTGAGGATGCCCTCTCAGAGTTCGTCGAAGGCGAGTGGCGCCACTCGGACCAATCGGTGCGAATCTTCGAGGTGCTCGAACCGCTCAACCTCACATGGGAGGTGCTCGACGGCATCCGCGCCCATCCGTGGAAGGTCGAAACGACGGCATCGAGCCACGAGGGAAACATCGTGCGGTTCTCAGACCGTATCGCGTACCTGGCACACGACGCGCTCGATGCGTTGCGTGCCGGGGTTCTCGACGCCACGTCCTTTCCCGACGATGTCCTCACGACCTTCGGCGAGCCGGGTCGGGACTGGGTCCGCGTCATGGTCCAGTCGGTCATCGACGAGTCGTATCGAACGAACACGATCGCCATGGAGCCCCACATCCTCGAGCCGATGCACACGCTGCGTGATTTCATGTTCGAACATGTCTACCTTCGCCCCGAAGCCGAGCATCAGCGCCGCCGCGCCCGCCAGATCGTCCGCGAGCTCGTCGAGTACTACCTCGAGCACACCGACGAGGTTCCCGCGTCCTACCGCCACACGGAGTCCGACGATCTCACCCAGGTTCTCGATTACGTCGCAGGAATGACCGATCGCTACGCGATCAGGACCCACGACACACTCTTCCGTCCGAGGCTCTTCGAGTAAGCCCACCCTGCCTCCGTCCCCCCTTCAGGGGGGACAAGCGAGTCTGCGAGCGAGGGGGGACCGCGAG
>CAYLVM010000084.1:0-10366 GCA_964387145.1 uncultured Acidimicrobiaceae bacterium | reverse complement strand
TCGATTCCCACCACCTCGTGAGGTTCTTTTTCGTTATGGCCAATATCAAGTCACAGATCAAACGCAACCGGCAGACCGAGCGGCTCTATGCCAGGAACAAGGCGATCCGCTCCGAGATGAAGACACGCTCCAAGCAGACGCTCGAAGCCGCCGAAGCAGGGGACACAGAGAAGGCCGAAGAGCTTCTCCGTCTCGCCCAGCAGCGTTTCGACATGGCCGTCACCAAAGGTGTCCTGCACAAGAACACCGCTGCTCGTCGCAAGGCCCGTCTCACCGCCCAGGTTCGCACACTCCTCGGATAGCCGATGACAGACAAGCCCGGCACCTGGCTCACACCTGCAGCACTCAAGAAGCTGCAGGACGAACTCGATCATCTCACGACCACCGGCCGTGACGAGGTCATTGCGCGCATCGCCGAAGCACGGGACCACGGGGATCTCAAGGAGAACTCCGAGTACGACACGGCAAAGAACGATCAGGGCCTCATGGAGGCTCGGATCCGTCAGCTCAAGCACATCATCGACAACGCCCACGTCTCAGAGGTCGAACACTCCGACGTCGTAGCGGTCGGCACGATCGCCACCGTCGTCGATGAAGACGGCGATGAGATGGAGTTCTTCATCGCACCTGCCGAGAACAAGGTGCCGGGCATGATGCTCGCATCCCCCGATAGCCCTCTCGGTGACGCACTGATCGGCGCCAAACCTGGCGACGAGGTCAGCTACGAAGCACCCGGAGGAACCTTCAGCTACCGGGTGACCGACATCCGCGTGTACGAAGGCTGAAGAGCTGACAGTTCACAGTTCACAGAAAGCGGGAGCCTGAGGCTCACGTCGAACGAACGAGGGTCGCCCTCAGATGGAGTTGGTGGGGCTGGCCGACGGCTCCCATCCACATCTCGTAGCTCAGATCGTCGCCGACCACGTCGATGTTCCGTTCGACCGACAGCACCTCTTTGGCCGTCGACGTCCGCTCGACGGTGATGGTCCGCAGGCGGAGACTCGTTCCCTCCACCGTGCCCTCATACACCTCGACGATCCCGGTCGGCTGAGCCATCGTTGCCTCGGCCTTGCCTTGGCCACCCGAGCGGAAGAACCCGGCCTCAGTGTGGAGCGGTGCTCCCGCTTGTGGGTGATCACCCGCCCGCCACGTCATCTGGGTGTACTTGAGGAACGGCTTGCCCGGTGGGGCGACGAAGGTGATCTCCTCCCGGTACTTGAAGTCGTCGATCGTCGGATAGATCCCGACGCCCTCCCCCTCCCAGGTGCCGATGAGGAACGCAAGCGATGCGATGTCTGGATGTGTGGTCATCATCACAGGCTACAGACGGCAGATGTCAGATAACAGAGGGCGAGCGGTCAATCGAAACGGTACATCGCGGACTCGGCGACCTGGCGGTAGCCGATCCGTCTGTAGATCTCGTTCGACGTGGGGTTCGCCAGGTCGGTGTACAGGAAGCAGAACCGGTAGCCGGCACCGAGCAGAGCCTGTGACTGGTGGGCTACGACACTCGTCGCATACCCGTGACCACGCAAGTGCAGCGGCGTGTACACCGGACCGATGCGAATGCCAGACGCGGTCGGCCCGCCGTGCCCTGACAAGGAAACGACCTCTCCCTCATCGATCCACAACCAGTACCCGCCCGGGCCGTTATCGCTGAGGCGTCGCTCGACCATCTCCATCATCGCATCGGGATCGTGCTCCTCGTCGGGAAGAGCCTCCGCGGCGAACTCGAGTTGCCACTCCACGATGAGACCGCGATCCTCAGGAACGCCCTGTCGCGCCTTACCCGGACCCCCGGCGATGTCCCCCACCGCTTCGAGGGAGAACACCCCCTGACGCATAGACAGCTCTGCGACCGTCCCGGAACGGGCCTCCCACGCCTCGACGAAGGCATCGACGGTCGGCCGATTCCCGGTGACGCCGGGAATGGCGATACCCCGATCGAAAACGTGTTCGGCGAGAAGGGCTGCAGCCTCGGCATCGAGGGCATCGGTGAGGATCATGTTGTACGGGACCGTCATGAGGGAAGCAGCGACCGGTTCGCCGGAGTGCTCCACGACGTACATGGAGCGGTCAGGGAACACGTCTGGAGCACGGACGATCGTCCCCGCAATGCTGATGATCAGATTGTTGCGTGCTTCATCTGCAACGAGCCCGCCAACGCGCTCGAGGAACACAGCGGCGTCGGTGATCTCGCAGAGTGCCACCATGGGAGCGACCCTACTCGCGACGAACGCACGTCGTTGCGGTCGTCACCTACTCATCCATCGACACATCGCGACGGTGAGGCGTTCGAGGGTGACACGGTGGGTGGCCTCCGGCTGAGTCTTGATGACGAGGTCGGCCTTCGAGATGGCACGTACCGACTTCGCAAGTGCAGCGCCGTTCGCCCGGGTACGTGACTCCCAGATCTTCTTCGTCGCCCACGATCTCGGGTTCGCCTTCGCCCACGCGACATACGAGTCGTAGTCCGGTGCAATCGCAGCGAGCGACCGCTTGCGAACCTCGCCTTCGAGGTACGACAAGAGAACGAGGGGGTGCTGATGCTCGAGGAAATCGGAGAGTCGACGGAGAGCTTGGCTCTGGTCCCCGGACATGACGGCGTCTCCGAGGAACCACATCGGTTCGTCCGGCCGGTTCGTGAAGCGTTCTTTCACGTCATCGGCCGAGATGACGGTGTCCGTGACGGCAAGTTGATCGATCGCGTTGCGCATTTGGGACGTGTTGGATCCGAACGTCTGGAGCAGCTCCGATCTCGCCGCCTGGTCGATACGCAACCCGTGTCCCTTCGCGTACTCCGAGATCCACGCGGCGGCGTCGCGTTCGGTGATCGACTTGACGGTGAGCACCTCTCCGCTTGCCGACACCATCTTCTTGATGGGTGCGGGGAGAGTCCCGGCTGCCGTGAACACAGCAACCGCCTGGTCGGGGTCGGCGTTGGTGAGGATCTCGACGATCGCATCGATCTCGGCCTTGAGAAGTTGGTGAGCATCGACGACGAGCACACCCGTGCGGCCTCCGAACAGCGATCCCGACTGGAGAGCCGGCACGATCGCACGCACCGGATCCCTCAAGGCGGTTCCGTCATCAGCGGCAGGGGCTCCCTTGGCCGGGACATCGACACGCTCGGGACTCTCGACACCTTCCCGTTCGAAGATCTCGGCGGCCTGTGCGAGCATCCGCTCACGCTCGGAAGCACCCGCCTCTCTCGGTCCGATGATCCCATGCCACGCCATGTGCGCAATGTAGCCCGTCGATGGCGCGTTCCGGCCATCGCTGCATCGTTGTCATCGCGACCCCACGAGCGGGATCACGACATCGCCTTCGAGGAACGTGCTCCTGATCTCGGCGTCTGCGAGTTCGAGCACACTCACGATCTCCGGATTCGGATGTCCGTATCTGTTCTCACCGTATGACAGCACGGCGATGTCGCCAACCGTCCTCTCGAGCCAGTCCTCATCCGTCGAGGACGAGCCGTGGTGCGGCACGATGAGGACGTCGGGTCGCAACGGAGGCATCTCGCGCTGGGCGATCGCTTCGATGTCTCCCGGTATGAGCACGGAGCGCCCTGCCGCTGCCATGATCGCAACGGATCCGTCGTTGTCGGAGGCGTACCTTCGCTGTGGCCCGACGACCTCGATGCGGATCGTTCCCAGCATCATCTCGACACCTGCGTCCACTTCGATCACCGGTGTAGCTGTGATCAGCGCAGCATCTATGACCTCCGCCAGGAGGTCCGATCCGGTACCGAATCTGGCGACCCACAGCTCCCCCACATCGTACGCCCCGAGCAACTCGACGAGTCCGGCGACGTGATCTGCGTCCCCGTGGGTGGCAACGACCACATCGAGCCTCGACACCGCGTGTCTGCGAAGAGCCCGATCCAACGTTCCCGGATCGGATCCACCGTCGATCAGCACGGCGCGTCCCGACGGATCCTGAAGCAGGATCGCATCTCCCTGCCCGACGTCGAGCACCACGACGGTCGGTACCGACGGCCAGGGTGACGACTGGCCCACAACGACAAGCATCACCAACAACGCCGCAGCTACTCCGGCCGGCCGTGTGACACGGGCTGCAACAAGCGTTCCGATGACGATCGTGGCCACCACACCCACCACACCCAATTGAGGCCCGGCCGAGGTGATGTCGGCGACCGTGAGTATCAGCTGGGCCACGACCGAAGCGACCGGATGGAGGGCCCCGACCACCAGGGACAGTCCGGCGAGTACCGTCGCTGCGGTGACCAGCGGCGCAACTACCAGGTTGGCCAACGGCGCAACCAGCGGCATCGATCCGAACACGACAAGGATGATCGGTGCGACGGCGATCTGAGCGGATATGGTGACCAGCAACGCCATCCACACCCACCGTGGGGTTCGATCTCGAGAGAGCGCGACACCGACCAGCACACCTGCCGTTGCCATCACCGATAGCTGGAACCCGACGGAGCCGAGCAGGTCTCCCGACACGAGCAACAGAGCAGTCACCGCCACCCCAAGTGCCATCCACGGATCGACAGGCACTCCGAGTGAGGCGCCCACGAGCGGCACTGCGGTCATGACCGAGGCCCGAATCACCGAAGGTTCCCAGCGGGTGACGACGACGAAGATGGCAAGGCCGGCACCCCCGAGCAGTGCACGAAAACGTGGCCGAACCGACAGAGGAGCCGTCACGATCCACCACGCAATCATGAAGACAGCGACGTTGGATCCAGAGACCGCGACGAAGTGAGCGAGACCGCTGCGGCGCAGGTTCTCGAGGTCGACTGCGCCGAGGCGCCGTGTGTCACCGATGAGCAGTCCAATGATGAGACCGTCGCTTCGTCGCCCGCCCCCGAAGGTCGTCTGCACCCGACGACGAAGGGCGTTCCCAACGACGAACGCCGGGTTCCTACTCGGATGAACTGCTTCGAGCACGTCGATGCTCAACGTGCCAGCCACGATCTCATCCCTGATCCTTCTGACCCCGCTGCGCAGGGAACCTCGCGCAACGACCGTCGCTCCGACCTCGATCGACTCATCGAGACCGTCGATGGCGAGACGGGGACCGTTCCATGGCCGTCCATCGATACGGCGAGGTTCTCCCACAGCGATCCCGTACCTGTTGGAACTCGCATCCTCGACGACCCCAAAGGTCAGCTCGACGACACCGTCGGGCGTCTTGGATTCTCTGGTCGCCATCACACGGGCGGTAGCAGCGCTCCCCGAGATCATGCCGAGAACCAGGAACACTCCGGCGATCAGCGTCACGGTCCGTGTCCGTTTGCGGAGCGATACCACAACGATCGGTATCAGACACGCGAACCCGATCGTTGTGGGTCCGACGAACACGCCGAGTGCGGTCGATGTGGCAGCCAGCAGTGCCCATCGAGCCGGCTCATCTGGCAGGACCCGTCTAAGGGTGACCGATGTCATCGCGCATGCCGGCCAGCTTCGCCTCACCGATTCCGGGAACGTCGAGCAGATCTTCCACCGCGCCGAACGGGCCGTTCGCATCACGATAGGCGACGATCCTGCCTGCAAGGACCGGGCCGACACCGGGAAGATCCTCGAGATCGGCAGCCGTCCCTGCGTTGATGTCGACGCCACCCGATCCTGTGGCCTGCCGGTTCACCTCATCGGCGAACACGTCGGGGACCACGATGTACTCGCCATCGCGGACCGGTGCGGCGAGATTGAGGGCAGATAGGTCTGCCACCTGTGACGCACCCCCGGCGGCGGCAACGGCGTCGGCTACCCGCGCCTGTGACGCAACGGCCACGACACCGGGCCGGATGACCGCCCCTGAGATGTGCACGGTGATGAGCCGATCGACGGCGGTCTGGGGCTCAGGAGCTGCAGGAGTGGGCGGCGTCGCCTGCGGTCCGAGCCCGAACCACAGAACACCGCCGAGCACAGCGACGACGGCAACGCCGATCACTGTGGCCTGGAGGTTCGTCGATGCGCGGTTCATCAGAGCCTGCACCACCGCACACGACAGGTGTATCGCACCCACGAGGCGAAATCAAGAGTCCCGCGTGTTGGGTGTGCCGGACGTCACGTCTTCACAGGAGCAGCCGGATCACTCCTTCGAGCTGGGCGGACTGCTGCTGGTACCAGTTCATCAGCTCTTCACCGTAGAGGATCCCGATGGCGGCAAGAAGGTTGATACCGCTGTGGATGGCGATCGGAAGGGATAGATCCCCGGACCGCAGAGCCACCCACGCCAGCACGACACCGATGAGGAACAGCCCTGGCACGACTGCGATCGCGTTCGGGTCGAGGAGATGCACTGCACCGAAGATCGCCCCAGACACGATGATCGCCGGCCACTTCGACATGGCCCGCGCGAGCACTGACAGCAACATCCCTCGAAAGATCACCTCTTCGACGATCGGGGCGGCGACGGCGACGGCGATGAACACAGCAAGCTGGTCCAGGATCGTCTTGGATTGCCCTGCGATCTCGGATACACCCTGCTGAGGTGCGCCATCGGGAAAGAGCCACACGGTCAGTGGCAGGATCATGAGAGAGATCGCGATCTGGACGACCATGCCTGCCGGAACACCCCACCAGTCGCGCCCACGAACGATCAGGCCGACGTCGGCTGCGAGCGAACCGGACCCTCTCCGCTTCGACAGCCACCAGGCGAAGATGAAGCTCGCACCAGACTGGGCGAAAAAGACGATAGAGAACCAGAAGGGTTGTGTCGGGTCTTCGCCCGCAGCCATCACGATGGATGTCGCCACGATCGCCCCGGCGAAGCCCGCAGCGAAGACGATGACGACGTCGAGCAGGCGCCACTTGGCTACCGGGAGGTAGCCGGGAGGCGGAGGGGGTGCGGATGTCACGCTGCGCGGTTCTGCCAGCGGGCCGCTACGTCGTACGCGACGTGCTCGAAACCGACACCGTGATACGCCGCATCGTGATCTGCGCCGAGCAGGCGAAGACGCATGTACTCCGTCACGTAGCGGTAGGCGAAACCGATGGAACCGTGGTCTCGCCATTGTGCGACGTGAACCAGTTCATGGAGCAGCAGAGCAGGCTCGTCACCAGAGACGACCCTGTCGAAGAGTGTCGGCTTCACGAAGATCGCAGGTCCCAGCGTCATCGCCTTGACGCTTCGCCCAACAACGAGCCGCATCAGCCAGGGCATCGAGACGATGCGAACATCCTCGGTGAGGGCCCCCTCATCACCGAGCCCGGCCCGGAGGGCAGCGAACGTTGCTGAGACGATCACACCACGATGCTCAAGATGTTGGGAAGGCGTGCGATCACCTTTCGTGGCTGTGCACCGTTCGTATGGGCAAGGACACGTTCCGACGCCAGAGCGATAGCTACTGCCTCATCTTCGGTGATCGTGACCGGCACTTCGATCCGGTCTCGAACCTTGCCGTTGATCTGAACGACCATGGTCGCCATGTCCTCAGCGATCAGTTCTTCATCGTACGTCGGCCACGGTGCAACGACGACCGAGCCATCCTTGCCCATACGACTCCACAGTTCCTCACTGATATGTGGGGCAAGCGGCGACAACAGCCTCGGAAACACGTCTGCGACATCGGAGGGAACGAGCGGCTGGGCTACAAGGGCGTTGTTCAACTCGAAGAGCCTCGCAAGCGCCGTGTTGAAATGCAGGTCATCCATGTCCTTCGTCACAGCCTCGATCGTTCGATGAAGGAGGACCTGGAGATCCCCGGTCGAGGGATCGTCTGATACGAGGACGTCGCCCGTCTCTTCATCGATGAAGTTCCTCCACAGTCGCTGCAGGAAACGATGCGTGCCGACGATGTCTCTCGTGGACCACGGCCGCGACGTGTCGAGTGGCCCCATGAACATCTCGTAGAGGCGCAGCGTGTCGACGCCGTACTCCTCGAAGATGTCGTCCGGATTCACCGAGTTCTTCAACGACTTGCCCATCTTGCCGTAGACCCTCGACACCGGCCTGCCCTCATGCGTGTAAACGTCGCCGTCGCTCACGACCTCTTCTGCCGGCACGTACACCCCCCGGTCGTCCTGGAAGGCATCGGCGAGGATGTACCCCTGGTTGAAGAGGCGACCGAAGGGTTCCGGGGTCGAAACGTGTCCGAGGTCGTACAGCACCTTGTGCCAGAACCGGGCGTACATGAGGTGGAGAACCGCATGTTCGACACCGCCAACGTACAGGTCGACACCGACCTCACCCATCCAGTACTTCTCTGCCTCCTCTGAAACGAGAACGTCCTCGTTGCGCGGGTCGAGGAAACGCAGGTAGTACCAGCAGGACCCGGCCCACTGAGGCATCGTGTTGAGCTCACGGGTGTACGTCACGCCGTCGATCTCGACGAACTTCCAATCGTCGGGGGCTTTTGCAAGCAACGGGGTCGGTTCGGCGTTCTCATCGTTCGAGGCGTGGGGGCGGTAATCCTCGACCTCGGGGAGACGGAGTGGGAGGTCCTCGTCGGGCACCGTGCGGAGCTCACCGTTCGGGCCATGGAGTATCGGGATCGGCTCTCCCCAGTACCGCTGACGCGAGAACAGCCAGTCGCGGAGCTTGTAGGTGATGGCGCCTTCACCATGACCGTTGATCTCGAGCCACCGGATTGTCTTCTCCTTGGCGGTCTCGATGTCGAGTCCGTCGAGGAATCCGGAGTTGATCGCAGGGCCGGCTCCTGTGTAGGCCTCCCCGATGAACTCCTTTGGAGGCTGGACGGTGCGCACGATCGGCAGGTCGAAGGCTTCGGCGAACTCCCAGTCACGTTGGTCCTGACCGGGCACCGCCATGATCGCGCCGGTGCCGTACCCCATGAGTACGTAGTCGGCGACGAAGACGGGGATGCGCTCACCCGTGAGTGGGTTCGTCGCGTACGCACCGGTGAAGACACCCGTCTTCTCACGATCCTCGACCTGACGATCGAGTTCCGATTTGCGTGATGCAGCGAGGCGGTACGCCTCGACCGCAGTTCGCGGGTCGTCGATTCCGAGCGTCCACTTCGGCTTCGTGCCGTCGGGCCACGTCAATGGGGTGATCTCATCTACGATCGGATGCTCGGGAGCCACGACCATGTACGTAGCTCCAAAGACCGTGTCGGGGCGGGTCGTGAAAACTCGGAGGTGAAGGTTGCCCTTGATCGGGAACACGATGTGGGCACCCTCGGACCGCCCAATCCAGTTGCGTTGCATCGTTCTCACGGACTCTGGCCAATCAACCAGTTCGAGCTCGTCTATGAGACGGTCGGCGTAAGCGGTGATGCGCAGCATCCACTGGCGCAACGGCCGGCGATACACCGGATGGTCACCTCTATCTGACCGTCCTTCGGCAGTGACTTCCTCGTTCGCGAGGACCGTTCCGAGGGCAGGGCACCAGTTCACCGGAACCTCGTCGATGTAGGCGAGACGCTGGCTGTCGAGGTAGGTGCGCCGATCATCCTCGGGGAGGTTCATCCAGGCAACGCCGTCGGCGTCACGCAGCCCATCTTCGAGTTCGCTCACGAGTTCGTTGATGGGACGGGCCTTCTGCTTCTCCTTGTCGAACCACGACTCGAAGAGCTGCAGAAAGATCCACTGCGTCCAGCGGTAGTACTCGGGGTCGGTGGTCGCGAATGACCGGTTCCAGTCGTAGGAGAAACCGAACGCCTTGAGTTGGCGCGTGTAGTTCTCGAGGTTCTTTTCCGTCGTCACTCTGGGGTGGATGCCGGTATCCACGGCGTACTGCTCGGCAGGAAGGCCGAAGGCGTCGAAACCCATGGGGTGAAGAACGTTGGCGCCACGCATCCGGTGGTACCGCGAGAAGATGTCCGTCCCTATGTACCCGAGAGGGTGACCGACGTGAAGGCCTGCGCCCGACGGATAGGGGAACATGTCGAGGATGTAGAGCTTGCGCTTCGTCTCGTCGAAGTCCGGATCGCCGGGATTCGGGACGCGGTAGATCCCTTCGGCCTCCCACGTGGCCTGCCAGCGGTTCTCTATCTCTCGAAAGTCGTAGGTCGGCATCTATCTCCTCGCGACGCGCAAGCGTAGTCCCCTTCGGCTCGCAGAGAGATTCCGGCTCAGCGCCCGAGGTCCGGGTCGTCCTGGATGACACGGCTACGCACGGTGAACGCCGAGTTGCCCGACAGAATGCCACCCCGTCCAAAGAGACGACCGGCCTGCCAGTTCGACAGGCCCAGCTCCGGCTTGCCGAGCGCATACTGCCCGTCGACCCAGCGTGTGAATCCGTTGCCGACGAACGGTGCATCGACGGATGCGAAGAACGCGTCGTGTTCGGTGTCGCTTCCAGAAATCAATGAGGCAACGAACCTTGGACTGTACGCGTTGAAGAACACGACGGCCTCCTCGACGGTGTCGACGAGTGCCACGGTGACCTCCGGGCTGTCCTCCCACTCCCACTCCTTGCCGAGGTC
>CAYLVM010000083.1:0-10386 GCA_964387145.1 uncultured Acidimicrobiaceae bacterium | reverse complement strand
TCCTTGCAGCGCCTCCTCGTCACCAGCGATCTGTGTTACGAGGATCTCACGATCCTTCGCGCCTATCGCAGCTACTGGCGGCTCGTGACGCCGGCGTTCTCGATCGGGTACGTCGATGATGCCTTCTCCGCTCACCCCGAGATCGCCGAGGCACTTGTCCGGCTGTTCCAGGTGCGTTTCGGTGTCCACTCCGACACGGCCAGCGCGGGGGAGCTCGCCGGGCAGATCGCAGCGTCGCTCGACGACGTGGCATCTCTCGATGAGGACAGGATCCTGCGAGGGTTCCTCGGCCTGATCCATGCAACGCAGCGAACCAACATCCTGGTCGAAGGCAGGCAGTCCCTTGCCCTGAAGTTCGCATCACATCTCGTCCCCGAGATGCCGGAACCCAAGCCCCTCTACGAGATCTACGTGTACTCGAGGAACGTCGAAGGTGTGCATCTTCGCGGTGGCAAGGTCGCACGCGGCGGGATCAGATGGTCGGATCGCAGAGAGGACTACCGCACCGAGGTGCTCGGCCTCATGAAGGCACAGATGACCAAGAACGTCGCCATCGTCCCGACCGGCGCCAAAGGCGGGTTCGTCATCAAGCGTTCCTCCGACCCGTGGCGTCCCACCTACGACGAGGTCAAAGAGGGGTACGAGACGTTCATCAGAGGACTGCTCGACGTCACCGACAACCGTGTCGGGAGCGAGATCGTTCCCCCGCCGAGCGTCGTCCGGCATGACGAAGACGACCCGTACCTCGTTGTGGCAGCCGACAAGGGAACGGCGTCGTTCTCCGACGCCGCCAATGCGATCGCAGCCGAGTACGGGTTCTGGCTCGATGATGCGTTCGCATCCGGTGGCTCTGCAGGGTACGACCACAAGGCTCTCGGGATCACCGCAAGGGGAGCGTGGGAGTCGGTACGGCGCCACTTCCTCGACCTCGGCGTCGACGTCGACACCGAGGAGATCACGGTCATCGGGATCGGCGACATGTCCGGGGACGTGTTCGGCAATGGGATGCTGCTCTCGAAGAACTTGCGGCTCGTTGCAGCCTTCGACCACCGCGACATCTTCATCGATCCGGACCCCGATCCCGCTGCTGGGTGGGAGGAACGCAACCGACTGTTCCACCTCGAGCGGTCATCGTGGCAGGACTACGACGCATCTCTCATCTCTGCAGGTGGCGGCGTGTTCTCCCGTTCGGCGAAGGTCGTCCAGCTCACACCCCAGATGCAGCAGGTACTCGGAACCGATGAAGCGGAACTGACCCCGAACGAACTCATCATTCGTGTCCTCACAGCGCCCGTCGATCTCTTGTGGAACGGTGGGATCGGCACGTACGTCAAGTCACATCTCGAGTCGAGCGAAGAGGTTCAGGACCGTTCCAACGACGCTGTGCGCGTGAACGGGCACCAGTTGCGATGCAGAGTCGTCGGCGAAGGAGGGAACCTCGGTCTCACGCAGTTGGGGCGGATCGAGTTCGAGCGAAGTGGTGGCCGCGTGTTCGCCGACTTCATCGACAACTCGGGAGGTGTCCACGCATCCGACCGTGAGGTCAACATGAAGATCCTGCTTCGCATTGCTGAGTCCTCCGGCATGATCGACCGACACGAGCGCGATCGCATCATCGAGTCGGTCTCGGACGAAGTCGTCGAGGCGATCCTCTACGACAACTTCCTGCAGGCACAGATCATCTCGCAGCGATCCTCGACGTCGGCGCGTTTCATCGAGGCGTACTCGGACCTCATGGACAGGCTCGAACGTGAGGGGACCCTCCATCGCGAGATCGAGTTCCTTCCCTCGAGCGAGGAGATGGCCCAGCGTGCAAGGGAAGGGGCAGGTATGGCTCGGCCCGAGCTCGCCGTCCTCCTCGCGTACGCCAAGCGGAGCCTCGCCGAGCACCTCATGAACTCGAGTCTTCCCGACGACCCTCACTTCGACACGGACCTTCTCTGCTACTTCCCGTCTGTGATCGTCGAGCGGTTCACCGACGAGATCCACGAGCATCCGCTGCGTCGTGAGCTGATCGCCACGATCGTTGCGAACCAGGTCCTCAACTCTCAGGGTGCGACCTTCTACTCGAGACTGCGCACACTCACCGGGGCGTCGGCTGCGGCGATCGTGCGGGCGTACCGCATTGCGAGAGCGGTCACGGATGCGTCGGCCCGCTGGGCAGATATCGAGGAGCTCTCGGGACAGGTGGATCCTGACACGGAGCGGATGATGCTCAAGGACATCGATGGTCTCGTCACGCTCGTCACACGCTGGTATCTCCAACACCCGGCCGATCGGACGATCGACGAGGAGATCGATCTCGCCAGGGACGACTTCGCCAAGTTGTCCGACGGGTTGGCACACATGCCGTCACCGTCGTGGCGTGAGCCGTATCAGGCGGTCGTCGACGAACTCCTGGCCAAGGGCGTTCCCGAGAACCTTGCAGTCCGTCACGCATATCAACGTGCGCTGCGCCGTGGCCCCGACATCGTCGACCTCGCTCACCGCTTCGATCTCGACGTCGTCGATGTCGCCGGCCTCTACACGCGTTCGAGTGACCTGTTCCGGATCGGCTGGTTGGAGCGCCAGATTCGCCTTCTTCCGGGTACCACGACGTTCGAGCGCCTCGCCGTAGAGACCCTGCGCGACGATCTTCAGGCGCTCCGCCGGGACTTCGTTGCATCGGTGCTCGGTGAGGCCGATGGATCGATCGACGACTTCCTTGCTGCCCACGAACGTATCGCCCCCAGGCTCGACCGGTGGTACCAGTGGCTGTCACGTGATGGGATTCAGGACGTTTCCGCAGGCCTGATCGCCGTCCGCCGCCTCCGACAGCTCCTGTTGGGGATGTAACACAAGCCGTTCCCGAACGAACGGTCGTTTGTTACTATCCCGTGACCCACACGAGGAGATGCGATGCCCGAGCCGTCTCGCGAAGAGCAGTTCGCTGCGATCATCGACGCCGACGACAAGATCGAACCGCGCGACTGGATGCCGGACGGGTACCGGGCGAGCCTCATCCGCCAGATGGCACAGCATGCCCACTCGGAGGTCATCGGGATGCAACCCGAGGCCAACTGGATCACGCGGGCCCCGACGCTCATGCGCAAGTCCATCCTCATCGCCAAGGTCCAGGACGAGGCCGGCCACGGCCTGTACCTGTACTCGGCTGCCGAGACGCTCGGAGTGTCACGCCACGAACTCCAGGAACTCCTCCACACCGGGAAGCAGAAGTACTCATCGATCTTCAACTACCCGACGCTCAGCTGGGCGGACATCGGAGCCATCGGATGGCTCGTCGACGGTGCAGCCATCGTCAACCAGATCGTCCTGCAGGGAACCTCCTACGGCCCGTACAGCCGGGCCATGGTCAAGATCTGCAAGGAGGAGAGCTTCCACGCCCGTCAGGGGTACTCCATCATGATGGCGCTCACGAGCGGGTCCGATGAGCAGAAGGCGATGGCCCAGGATGCGATCGATCGCTGGTGGTGGCCCGCACTGATGATGTTCGGACCGCACGACTCGGAATCGGCGAACACCGAGCAGTCGATGGCGTGGAAGATCAAGCGCCTCACGAACGACGAGCTCCGCCAGATGTTCATAGACCAGACCGTCCCTCAAGCCCACTACCTCGGATTGGCCGTCCCCGACCCGGACCTCGAGTTCGACGAGGAGACCGAGCACTGGACGATCGGGGAGATCGACTGGGACGAGTTCTGGGCGACGATCAAGGGTGATGGGCCGCTCAACAGGGAACGCATCGCCCACAAGGTCAAGGCGTGGGAAGACGGTCGCTGGGTCCGTGACGGTGCATCCGCGTACGCGCGGAAGCAACGCGAGCGGCTCGACAAGAGCGCCTGAGGAGGACGACATGAGTTACGACGTACCGATCGCCCCGGGTGAGGAACCAGAAGAGTTGGATCTGGGAGGAACCGCCGACCACGGGTTCCCCCTCTGGGAGGTCTTCGTGAGAGCCAAGCGCGGCCTCAGCCACACCCATGTCGGATCGATTCACGCTCCCGACGCTGAGACCGCGATCCAGAACGCCCGCGACGGGTACACCCGAAGGGGTGAAGGCGTCAGCATGTGGGTTGTGCGGTCCACCGACATCGTTGCCTCCGACGACCCCGATTCGCTGTTCGGACCCTTCGACGACAAGCCGTACCGGCATCCAACGTTCTACGAGATCCCCGACGAGGCGGGCCAGCTGTGAACACGATCACCACGCGCAGCCCTCTCGCCACGTACATCGTGCGCCACGCAGACGACAACGTGGTCCTCGGGCAACGCCTCTCGGAGTACATCTCGAAGGCACCCGAACTCGAGGAGGATCTCGCTGTTGCGAACTTCGCTCTCGATCACATCGGCGTCGCCCAGCATCTCTTCACCTATGCCGGGGCGGTCGAGAACGACGGGCGTGATGCCGACGGCTTTGCCATGCTCCGTTCCGAACGTGAGTACACGAACCTGCTCCTCGTCGAACAACCGCATGCGGATTTTGCCGAGCTCATGGTTCGCCAGTTCCTTTTCGACGCATACCAGGTGCTGCTGTGGCGCTCCCTCGTCGAGTCGTCCGATACGACGATTTCTGGCATCGCGCAGCGAGCAGCCAAGGAAGCGACCTACCACCTCCGGCACTCCTCGGGGTGGGTGATCCGCCTCGGTGACGGAACGCAGGAGAGTCACGAACGGATGCAGGCCGCCGTGGAGCGGATGTGGCGGTTCACCGGAGAGATGTTCGAGACCGACGACCTCGACCGCCAGATGGCGAAGGATGGGATCGGTGTCGACGCGTCGACACTTCGCGGGGAGTGGCAGACGAACGTCGACTCCATCCTCGAGGAGGCAACGCTCACTAGGCCCGAGAACCCGTATCAGGCATCGGGGGGAAGGACGGGGATGCACACGGAGTTCCTCGGGAAGCTCCTCGCCGAGATGCAGTCGATGCAACGGTCCTACAAGGGCCTCACGTGGTGACGCAAGATCCCCGAACCGAGGCGGATGCCCGCCGGGCACTGCGCACGGTGGTCGATCCCGACATCCCGTTCCTGTCCATCGAGGAGATAGCGATCCTGCGCGACGTGGTACTCGACGAAGATGGGGGTGTACAGGTCGTGATCACCCCGACGTACTCTGGATGCCCTGCAATGGACGTGATCACCCAGGACATCATCTCTGCGCTCACCTCAGCCGGTTTCTCGGACGTGGCGGTCGACGTTGCGTACTCCCCGGCGTGGACCACCGAATGGATGTCATCCCAAGCGCGCGACAAGCTCGCAGCCAACCGTATCGCGCCGCCGGGACCGCTCGGCGTCGTCGACGAGGTCCTGTGCCCGCTCTGTGCCTCGGATACCGTGAGAACCGTGTCCGAGTTCGGCTCGACTGCGTGCAAATCCATCATGGTCTGTACGAGCTGTGGGGAACCGTTCGATCACTTCAAGGCGATCTGACGATGGCCGCAGAGTTCCATCCGCTCATCGTGGCCGCCGTCGAGCCACTCACCGACACTGCTGTATCGATCAGCTTCGAGGTTCCTGAAGCGCTGAGGTCGACCTACCTCCACACTCCGGGTCAGCATGTGATCGTGAAGGCTGAGGTCGATGGTGACACCGTTCGGCGGTCCTACTCGATCTGTTCACCGGTCGGCGAATCCCGGATCATGATCGGCGTCAAGAAGCTCCCCGGGGGTGTGTTCTCGACGTTCGCCAACGAGAACCTCCAACCCGGTGACGTCCTCGAGGTCACGCCACCCACCGGTGACTTCGTGCTCGAACCCGATCGTGCCAATGAGAATCACTACATCGCCGTCGTGGCAGGGAGTGGGATCACCCCGGTTCTCTCGATGATCTCGTCGGCGCTGATGATCGAGCCATCCAGTAGGTTCACACTGATCTACGGCAACCGTGACGGTGCATCGATCATGTTCCTCGATCATCTCGACGCCCTCAAGAACAGGTATCCGGATCGGTTCGCCATCTTCCACGTCCTGAGCAGGGAGGTGCACGCGATACCGCTCTTTCAAGGTCGGCTCGATGAAGACAAGCTTCGGCGCCTCTTCACGACGGTGGTCGACGCCCGGACAGCGACGGCGTGGTACCTGTGCGGTCCTCCAGGCGTCGTCGATGCTGCCCGGTCCGTTCTCACTGCCGGGCGGGTGAGCGATGCATGCATCCACGATGAGCTCTTCTTCGCTGGAGACGGGGCGGGGACCGTCGTGGCGGAGGACGATGCGGCGGGAGCCGTCGTCAAGTTCACGCTGGCCGGCCGAACCTCGACGGTGATCGTGGACCCGGCGGGAGTCCCGATCCTCGACCACGCGCTCGCCGTGCGCCCCGAGACCCCGTTCTCCTGCCGGAGCGGGGCGTGTGCATCGTGTCGGGCCGTGGTCATCGAAGGTGAAGTCACCATGGATCGCAACTGGGCTCTGAACCAGGCCGAGGTCGATGCCGGCCAGATCCTCACCTGTCAGGCACACCCGGTGTCTGAGACCGTCGAGCTCTCCTATGACGTATGAGCCGTCTCACCCGGGATGACATCGTTGCGGGTGCAGGCCGTCGTTTCTCGACCCACGTCTCGCTGCGATCTACGTCCTGTTGATCCTCAACGGTGTCGACTGTTGGTACGACGACGGTGGGAAGCTCAGTCGTTCTCAGGTCGCAAGTGACATCTACTCGTTCGTCTGTCGGGGCCTGTGTCAAGACGGGTGAGTCTCACGGTGATCGTGATCGTTACGCCGGGTCGACGGATTCTTCTCGCAGATCGATCGTGATCTCGGTGCCGGAGCGCAGGATCACGTTCCCAGCTTCCAGATCCTCGATATCCCCGACGTTCGCCGTCGAAGCGATCTGCTCGAGGTGCGAGATCTCCTCAACGATCGTTGCTCGCTCAGACTCAGCTTGTGCCCGCGTCGATCTGGCTTGACGGCGTGACTCGTCGAGTACTCGAGCAGCTTCAGCCCGTGTCGTCACGGCATCTTCCTGGGCCGCTGTCAGCGTCCTTGCCGCCTCATCCCTGGCAGATACACAGAGCTGCTCGATCTCGGCGAGGCGGTGGGCGACGTCGGCTTCTGCTCGAGCGATGATGCCGGCAGCGCACTCGGCCGCGTCTGCGATCGTGGAGCTATCGAGGCCGGTGCCGGTGCGTTCGGCTATCTCCACCGCGTCTCGTTTCGCCTGTTCGATGATCTTGTGGCGGGCCGTGGACACTTCCTCGACGAGGTCGTCGATCCTGGTGCGCATCTCTGTGAGATCCTCCTCGGCGTGGGCAGCCCGTGCACCCTCGATCGCGAGGTGTTCCTCGAGCGCTCGCATTGCATGCTCGACGTCCGCGAGGAAAGACCGCACCTGGGGCTTGCTATACCCCCGCATCGCCGACTTGAAGTGTTGGCCGACGACGTCTTTTGAAGACAGTTCCATCTTTTCCCTCTGTTGCCCTAGGTACAGCATACGTGCTCGATGGGAATGCGTTGGGTAGTTGTTGCCATGCGATCCGTAGCGGACCGTGGAGGGGCACGAAGGAATGAAGCCGAACCGGAGCGCGTTGTTGCGATCGAGAAAGGACGGCGACATGGAAGCGTACGATTTCGCACAACTGGCACTCCGCCTCGCACTCGGAGGGGTCATGCTCGCTCACGGGATCAAGCACGCCCGTGGCAGGGAGAAGACGTCTCGCTGGTTCGGATCGATCGGATTCCAGCATCCGATGCTGCAGTGGTTCGCTTCAACAGCAACTGAGATCGGCGTCGGCGTTCTGCTCATCACCGGGTTGTTCACTGTTGCTGCTGCCGCAGGTGTGATCGGGATCATGGCGGTCGCGTTCGTCTCGGTCCACCGCAAGATCGGTTTCTGGGTCACCGCAAGGCCAGACGAGGGTTGGGAGTACGTCATGGTGCTCGCCGTCGTAGCGTCCGCAGTGGCGATCGGCGGCCCGGGGCGTGTATCGCTCGACGAGGTCATCGGGATCGCCACGACGTTGAGTGGCTGGGTCGGAGTCGGCGCCGTTGTTGTCGGCTTCGTTGCCGCTGGCACACAGCTCGCAGTGTTCTTCCGGCCGTCGAGTGTGGTCGTCGATCCCGTCTCGAGCGCAGCTTCATGAGGCGCGTCGAAGCGAACAACCCCCTGCGGGCTGCTCGTCGTCGGTGCTACTTCTTGTTGGTTCCGTAGACCATGTTGCGGAGCCTCTTCTCGACGGCGTCGGCGTTGTCGTGCTCCGTCTCTCGTCCGAGTACCGACTTCATGCGGTTGTTCACCGCTTCGTCGTACTCCCGGTCAGCCCGACGCTCCTCGGAAGTGCTTCTTCTGAACAGCTTCATGTCGGGCTTATCGGCGGCTCGTCGGTGAATCTTGAGCGAAATCACGATGGGGGCGCTGTTGTTCAGCGTCCGGTCAGGAGGCTTCTGATCCTGTCGACGAATCCGTTCGAGTCGATGTTGACCGGAGATGGAAGCGAGGAGCGGCGATGGATGTCCGATGACCGGACCCCGATCTTCGGCAGGGCTCCCGTGTTCCTCTGGTAGTACGACTGTCGGTCGGTCGGCGGCAGCGGGATCACCTTGGCGAGGCCGTCGCTGGGTTCCGCAATGTCGATCTGGCTGGCTGGTTCGTGCATTGATGTGGTCCTCTCGCAGTGTCGTGCCTTCCCTAACCGACCCTGCACTCAACCTACCTGGTGCTCGCGAGATGCCAAGAAGGGTTCTGATCCGCCCAGTGTGACTAGTGCCGGGCGACTCGCTGGTTCGCCGAGCGATTGTGCCTCGCGTCGGGTGGCCGACGGGGGACCCTGTACGCTCTCCACTGGAGGTGGTCATGGCGAGTAAGCGTGTTGTAGTCCACGATCTGACGATGGCGTACGAGGAGGTCGGCTCCGGTGAGCCCATCGTGTTCCTCCACGGCAACCCGACGTCCTCGTATCTGTGGCGGAACGTGATACCTCACCTGTCGGACTCGTATCGATGTGTCGCTCCTGACCTCGTCGGCATGGGTGATTCGGAGAAGCTGACAGACAGCGGTCCCGGCCGGTACACCTTCGTCGAGCACCGCAAGTACCTCGACACGTTTCTCGGAGCGATGGATCTCGGAGGTCGAGTCACGCTCGTCCTGCACGACTGGGGTTCCGGGCTCGGATTCGATTGGGCCTATCGCAACAAGGACCGTGTCCTTGGGATCGTGTACATGGAGGCGATCGTCCAGACGATTTCCTGGGAAGCCTGGCCGGAGGCTGCCCGGCCGATATTCGAGGCGATGCGGTCCGAGGCAGGCGAGGGGCTCGTCCTCGACAAGAACATCTTCGTGGAACGGATACTCCCGGCATCGATCATGAGAGAACTCACCGACGAGGAGATGACGACGTACCGCTCCCCGTACCTCGAACCCGGTGAGTCGAGACGTCCAACACTCACCTGGCCACGTCAGATACCCGTCGACGGTGAACCCGCCGACGTCGCCCGGGTCGTTGAGGCGTACGGGTCGTGGATGGCGACAAACGATCTCCCGAAGCTCTTCATCAACGCCGAACCGGGGAGCATCCTGACCGGCAGCCAGAGGGAGTTCGCCAGGACATGGCCGAACCAGACAGAGGTGACGGTGCCGGGCATCCACTTCATCCAGGAGGACTCACCCGACGAGATAGGGCTCGCCATCTCGGCGTGGCGGTCGATGATCGACTGACCTCCTTCACCGTTGTCGGGTTCGAGCGGCTGTTGGCGCGCATGCGCGCCATACTTCTGGGCAATGGAACTGCCTTCGATCCTGCGCCACGTCGTGAGCGCGAGCCTCCTCGATGTCGACTTCTTCAACCGTGCAGAGACGGACACGTCACTGAACTTCCAGGCTGGGGTGATCGTCGTGCTCGCCAGCGGTGCAGCCGGCATCGGCTCTGCCATCGCGGCAGATTCCAACCTTGCGGCGGCAGCCGCCTTGAGTGCGATTACCGGGGTCATCGGATGGCTGGTGTGGTCGTACGTTGCAATGGCCGTCGGTACGAGAGTCTTCAAGGGAACGTCCGACTTTGGTCAGATGCGGCGCGTGATCGGGTTCGCGTACGCGCCGCTTGCCATCGGTATCGTCCCGTGGCTCGGGTTGATCGGTGCCGTCTGGGTCCTCTTCGCTGCGGTCATCGCCATCAGAGAGGGCATGGAGTTCTCGACCAAGCGTTCGATCGCGACGATGGCGGTGGGGTGGGGCGTGTGGCTGATCGCCACCATCGCCATCAACGTCTTCCTCGGGTGGGACATGCGCTCCAGCTGGCCGATCTGAGCCGACGGGTCTGTTCTACGAAGATCAGCGAATAGGCGAATTCGGTCGGTGGGTTTACAGATCACAGTTCACAGTCGGACACTCGAACTGCTGTGGACGCTTCCGACCCATCCGTCCCCCCTTCAGGGGGGACCGCGAGCCTGCGAGCCCG
>CAYLVM010000082.1:0-10454 GCA_964387145.1 uncultured Acidimicrobiaceae bacterium | reverse complement strand
GTGGGCGCTACTGGGATCGAACCAGTGACCTCTGCCGTGTGAAGGCAGCGCTCTCCCGCTGAGCTAAGCGCCCCAATGCGCGGCGAGTATACGCGCCCGACCGCAGTAGCCGCCTCCACAGCGAAGGATCCGGCGACGGTACCCTCACCGAATGCAGATCGAAGAGTTCGAAAAGGAAGTCGAAACTGTCCTCGGGGACCTTCCTCAATGGGTGAAAGATGCCATGGACAACGTGTTCGTCGTGATCGAGGCCCGGCCGTCCCGAGAGCAGGATCCGACCGGAACCGGGCTCCTCGGCGTTTATGAGGGGGTGGCTCTCAACGAACGCGGCATCGACTACTTCGGTGTGTCCCCCGATCAGATCATCGTCTTCTACCACCCGCACATGGCCCTCGGGCTCGAAGGCCGGGAGCTGCGGGATGAGATCCGCACGACGGTCCTGCATGAGATCGGGCATCACCTCGGGTTCAACGAGGATCGGCTCGCCGAACTCGGATGGGCCTGATCGCATCCTCCGTCGGTAGGATGCACATGAGACCCACCCAGAGGAGACCCGATGGAAGACCTGATCAATGAGATCCAATCCAAGACCGGCCTCTCGACTGAGAAGGTGATCGAGGTCGTCACGATCGTTGCCGACTTCCTGAAGGAACAGCTGCCACAGGACCTTGTCGAGCAGATCGCGTCCTATCTCGGCGAAGCAGCAGAGATCGCGACCGGAGCAGCCGGGAAGGCGACCGAGGTAACAGGATCTGCTACCAAGACGGCCTCGAGCGCAGCAGCAGCGGCCACATCTGCCGCCGCCGGTGCGGTTGGCATGGCCGTCGACGCAGCCTCGTCGGTGATCTCGAAGGCCGTCGGGGCTGCAAATGGAACGACCGATTCAACCGAAGCTTCCTGAGACTCTGAGAGAAGCGATGGCGGAACGCTCGACACCTCAGTGGCCCGACGAACCGGGACCCTACGTCGCGCTGATCGATGCTTCGAGCAACCTGGAAGCTGAGCTGATCAACGACTGGATCCAAGAGTGCTGCGGATCACGTTCCGACCCGATCGACCGTTTCAGGATCCCTCCGAGCAGACGCCGCCGGCCCTTTGGCAACGTCGATCCTTCGATCGGTGAACGGCTCCACCGAGAGGACGATCCGCTGTGTATACCGATGCGTGTCGTCTGGCTCGCTCCCGAACGCGATGGCAGGCGCCGGGTGCGCCTCATCGACGTCCTCAAGCCGGGAGACCCTAGGGACCCCAACGTGGTCACGCAACGCATCATCCTGAAACGACATCCGGATCAGTGTCGGATCGTCATCGGCGCGCCAGCGCGCCGCAGTGACCTCGAAAAGCGGTGGAGTCAGCCCTCGGGCCGTGGACCTGCAGACGGAACAACGCTCGGGGAGTTCGTTGCACTCCAAGCGTGGCTATCACTCGAGCGTGCCGAGCGAAGCATCCGCGGTCAGCGTTACAAGGTCCCCAAGTTCCTGAGGGAGGACCTCTTCTGGAGCCGACCGTTCCAGGCCGGCATCGAGCGACTCGCCCGCGACAGCGGACGTCCCGTCAAGCGCGTCAAGCTTCGCACCGCGAGATATCTCAAGGAGATCGCCGCTCAGCACTCGCCGTACGTGATCGACATCGTCAACGGCATCACCTCGACGCTCATCGCTACAGCGCATCACAGCGTCGCGTACTCTGCACGTGACCTCCACGACATCTACCGTCTCGCCGAGGACTACCCCCTCGTCTTCCTTCCATCGCACAAGTCGAACTTCGACCATCTCGTGTTCCAGCACGTCCTCTACGAGAACGAACTACCGCTGAACCACACGGCAGGTGGCATCAACCTGAACTTCTTCCTCGTCGGGCCCCTTCTGCGTCGGTCCGGCATCTTCTTCATCCGTAGAGAGTTCAAGGACAACGAGCCCTACAAGTTCGTCCTCCGCCAGTACCTCGACTATCTCCTCGAGAAGCGGTTTGCCCTCGAGTGGTACATCGAGGGTGGTCGATCGAGAAGCGGCAAGCTTCGCGAGCCTCGTCTCGGACTCCTCAAGTACGTCACCGACTCGTATCAGCGTGGCATCGCCGACGATGTGATCCTCGTTCCCGTCTCCATCAACTACGACCAGATCTCCGACGTGTCGTCCTACGCCGCCGAACAGCGCGGGCGCTCCAAGGACCGCGAGTCCTTGTTGTGGGCGGTCAAGTTCATTGCAGGGCTGCGTCGGCGCAACGGCAGCATCCACATCCGTTTCGGGGAACCGCTTTTCATGAGCACGCGTGTCGGGCGTACCGAAGACCTCACCTCCGATGCAGGGCGCCTGACGCTGCCCAAGGTCGCGTTCGAAATCAGTACCCGGATCAACGACGTCACGCCGATCACGCCGATCAGCCTCGTGACGCTGGCACTCCTCTCACGTGAGGAACGCGGGTTCACGGCCCTTGAGACGATCGAAGTCCTTCGACCCTTCGAGGACTTCGTTGCCCAGCGCAACCTCCCAACGACGTTCGAGTTGCCGTTCACATCGTCGGACCAGGTTGCAGATGCCCTCGATGCCCTTGCCGAGAACGGTGTCGTGAGACGGACCGAAGGACTCACCGAGACCATCTACTCGATTGGATCGGACCAGCATCTCGCCGCGGCGTACTACCGCAACACCATCATCCACTTCTTCGTGAACGCCGGCATCACCGAGGTTGCGCTTGGAACGGGGATTCTCCGCAACAGATCGATGCACATCGAGGCCGTCATAGAGAGGGCACTCGCTCTGCGAGATCTGCTGAAGTTCGAGTTCTTCTTCTCACCTTCGGACGAGTTTGCCGACGAGATCCGTGACGAGATCAGCCGGTATGAGATCGGTGACCTCTCTGACGCGCTGATCGACGTCGACATGGAGACCATGCGCCCGGCCAAGAGCCCGATCGTGCTGCGTCCTTTCCTCGAGGCGTACCTCGTCGTCTCCCACGCCCTCTGCAGCTTCAACGACGAGCCAGTCGAGGCGGACGAACTCCGCAACGCATCTCTCGCCATGGGCGAACAGCTTCTTCAGCACGGCATCCTTTCGACATCAGAGGCAGTCTCGACCACCTTGTTCGCC
The DNA here is from genome assembly GCA_964387145.1 of uncultured Acidimicrobiaceae bacterium. GTDB lineage: Bacteria > Actinomycetota > Acidimicrobiia > Spongiisociales > UBA5794 > JAMBLL01. The sequence goes on along the minus strand of CAYLVM010000082.1, from coordinate 7,365 downwards.
AGCGGCATACAGCTCGCCGACAACAGGGGTCTTCTCAGCGGAACCGGCGCGCAACGCCAGGAGTTTCGACGGGAGCTGACCTCCATACTCGACGTCCTCTCCGACATCGCAGACTTCGAGTCCTTCTAGGTCGTTCGACCCATTTTCTGCTCAACTTCTCCGCTCTGAGGCCGATACAGATGCTGAGGGCAAAGCGGAGCCGTGCAGGGTGCTGCACGGAGGAGTACGGTCGATGACGACCACAGAGACTGCACATAGCGTAAACGCTACGAACGACGTCACCGTGAATGACGACGTCCTCGACGCGGCGAACGAGCAAGCCAAGCAGATCCTCGCCTCATCACGCTACGAAGCGTTCCGGCTGGTGACAGAAGCGCGTACCGAGGCTGAGACCATCATCGATGGGGCCCGCTCGGAGGCTGCCGGCGTCGTGAAAGCAGCCGAGATGACTGCAAGGTCCAAGATCGAGTCCGCCGAGGCGCACGCTGCCGACATCGTTCGCGCAGCAGAACAACGTGCCTCAGACGTCACATCTGAGACGGCGTTTCCTGCGGCGGGTGCCAACGCCACAGCTCTCGAAGCCGAACACAGGGACCTGTCCGAACGTGTCAGTTCGCTGCGGGTACTCGCCGACCAACTCGAGCACCGATTCGCAGCGCTTGCAGTGTCGACGCCCTCTGGGGATGGTGCGGTCGAAGCGACGAATCGGCCACCGGTCACGACACTCGACTACTCCCCGTCGGTTGCGCCGTCGTCGAAGGTGGAGGCTCCCGTTGAGATTCCCCCTGCCGAAGAGGATCCCGAACGCGGTTCGTTCTACTCGCGTCGCTCGGCGAACCTGCCACGCATTGGAGCGGCGGCCGGGCAAAGTGCGCTCGAGCTGACCCGTTCGATCAGGGAACGTCTCGAAAACGACTGAGCGCCAAACCGGGTCCTCAGGCGTAGAAGGGGTTCGTGCCCATCGAGTGGTCGGTCACGTCGACGACCTCGGTGATCTCCGGGATCGCTTCGAGGATGGAACGCTCGATACCCTGGCGAAGCGTGACTGCGGCAAGGCCACAGCCCTGGCAGCCTCCACCGAGTTCGAGCTGGGCAACGGATCCTTCGACGGCGATCAGGTTGGCGACACCACCGTGGGACGCGATTGCTGGGTTGATCCGCTCCATCAGGAGCGTGCGGACCTTCTCCTCGGGTGTGCCTGTGAGCTCGAGGTCTCCAAGGTCGCTGTCGGCGAGCGTCGGTGTTGGAACGTTCGGATTCCGCATCACGAGTCCCGGACCACCCCCGTCACCCGATAGATCGAGAACGGCACCGCGAAGGCCCTCGACCGAGTCGAGAGAGATCGCTACGGGAAGGCCATCGTGGTCCTCGACGATGTCGGTCGAACCGATGTCTTCCTGCCTCAGAAAGGACGTCTCATAGACGAAGCCCTGTGGGCCGACTCCGGTGATCCTCAAACCGAGATGGAGGTCGGGAAGACCTTCGCTATCGCGAAGTTCGAGGATCTTGTCTCGTGCTGTGTCGGTGATCTCGACGATCGTGGTCTTGGTATCGCTCATCGTGATGCGATGGTACCGCTCACTGATGCAATAGCGGCACGCGACCTACCGAACGGGGATCAACTCGTTGGTCGTCAGATCGACTATCTGATCCACATCGCTGGCCTTGTCGGCGATCCAGCGTGCCAGAGACTCTCCGGGAACTCGCACAACCCACCACATGACATCGGTTGAGCGAACCTCGCGGGCGTCTCTCCAGACACGTCTTCCGTGAGCTATCGCTTCTGCCTCAGTGTCGTAGGTATCCACGATGGTCTCATGGGTACCGGCGAAAGGCCGCCCCGGTTCCGGGGCGGGTTCACAGAACTCCACCAATTCGAACACCATTCCGTCTCCTTCCACAAGCCCTATGCACATAGTAGCAAGGCGAACACACTTCGCATATCTCGATCTGTGGGGAGTCGATCGTACCCGACGGGACCTCTCTCCTCCTCCCCCATCACTGCTCGCGTAGCGGTTCGGGAACAATGTACGTCGAACGCCGAAACCTCCTCTATCGTTCCGGGGTCGAAGTGTGCGTAAGGCGTGTAGCGTCGACACCGTCCCCGTCGCCATTGATTGGATCGATCCCCGACCTCATGAACAAGACTCCTCCCCTCATCATCCAAGGCGGGATGGGCGCAGCCGTGTCGGATTGGCGCCTCGCGCGCGCGGTCTCGGTCACCGGACAACTCGGAGTCGTTTCCGGCACAGCGCTCGACGCCATACTCGCTCGACGCCTCCAGGTCGGCGATCCGGGAGGCCACATGCGCCGTGCCCTCGCCGCTTTCCCGATACCTGAGATCGCCGCCAGGATCGTGGACCGCTACTTCATCGAGGGAGGTAAGGCCCCCGACGCCCGCTTCGTAGCGAAGCCGATGGTGAGCCACAAGCGTTCCCGCAAAGCAGAAGAACTGCTCGTCGCATCGAACTTCGTCGAAGTGTTCCTGGCAAAAGAGGGGCACCCCAACGCCGTTGGGATCAACTTCCTCGAGAAGGTCCAGGTACCGACGATCCCCTCGCTGTACGGCGCGATGCTCGCAGGTGTCGACTACGTGCTCATGGGCGCCGGGATTCCTCGCGCGATCCCCGGTATTCTCGACCAGCTTGCCGAGGGGTTCGATGCGGAGTTGAAGCTCGACGTCAAAGGGACAACGCCTCAGGGCGATCCGTTCGTTCGGTTCTCCCCGAAGGAGTTCACCCGTGGACTCATCGAGAAGGTTCACCGCCCCGACTTCCTTGCCATCGTGTCGTCTCACGTCCTCGCCAAGATGCTTGCGACCAAGGCGAGCGGAGAGGTCGACGGATTCATCGTCGAACTCCCCGTGGCTGGTGGACACAACGCTCCACCACGAACACGTGGCCAGTTCAACGACCGCGGAGAGCCCATATACGGTGACCGTGACGTTCCGAATCTCGACGCCATCGCAGCCCTCGGAAAGCCGTTCTGGCTCGCGGGCGGGTACGCCGAACCCACACAGATCAAAAAGGCGCTCGAAGCCGGTGCTGTCGGGGTTCAGGTGGGAACGGCGTTCGCGTACTGTGTCGAGTCCGGGTTCACGACACCGATCAAGGCCGAGATCATCGAAGCATCTCGCCGCGGGGAGCTCACCGTCTTTACCGACGCCGTGGCGTCACCGACCGGGTTCCCGTTCAAGGTCATCGAGCTCGAGGACTCTCTGACAAACCCCGAGGTGTACGAGAAGCGTGAGCGGGTCTGTGATCTGGGTTACCTCCGTCATGCTTATGAACGTGAGGATCACACGATCGGTTGGCGGTGTCCGTCGGAACCGGTGGATGACTACGTCCGCAAGGGCGGAGATCTTGCAGACACGGTGGGCCGAAAGTGTCTGTGTAACGCGTTGGTGTCCAACGTGGGACTCCCCCAGATCAAGCGCAGCGGCGAGATCGAACCGACGCTCATCACCTCAGGGGACGACGCTGTCAACGTTGCCCGCTTCGCTCCTGAGGCAACGACCGAGTACACCGCTGCCGACGTGATCCGGTACCTCCTCGACGGGGTCACCGTTCCCGCCGTTTAGGCGTCGACGAACGTCTCGTGCACCGTGATCCACACCAGGCCTCGCGGTGTGGAATCGTCTGATGCCAGTATGGCCGTCGAGATCCGACGGGTTCGATCTCCAGACACATCCTGGAGCTCGTCGTAGCGACAGACGTACATGTCGCCGAGGCGCCGAACATGGAAGTTCTCCACCGTGATCGCCACGTCGCCGACCCCGAATCTCTGCTCGACGACCCCAACGACCTCGGTACGGGTCATGACAGACCCATGGGGGCCGACGATGGTGAACTCGTCGTCGAGCGCGTCGGAGAACTCATCGATCGATCTCCCCTGGCGTCCCGCGAACCAATCGTCGAAGAACCCGTGGAGGCGCCGGACCTCCGCGATGATGGTATCTGCCGTGATCATCCTGGCCAGGTTCCGTCGAGCGTGTTCTCGACGTCGACAACCCACACTCGCGATCTCTCGGCAGCCACACCACGGGGGCGTCGCGATGGATACGTGAGGAACATCCTTGCGATCAGACGATCGACGACGGTGATACGGGGAACCTCGTACCGGTAATCCCACCCATCGTCGATCACCATCAGGAACGCACTGAGGCATTCGCTCAGCGCGACGACGACCGCGATCGTTGCGACCGCGAACCACTCGACGCGATACCACTGCTCAGGAAGAGCCATGATCTGATAGGACCAGACTGCCGACGCTGAGAACACGGCGGTGAGGACGAGGTGACGAGCCTGCTTGATTCGGCGAAGGCGCACGACCTCCATGTGCACGACGGCGGCCCGCGCGGCGGTCAGCGTGGTGAATCGTTTCGCGAGATCCCGCTTCCACAGACCGATCGGTGGCGCTGCGCAACAGATCGACCAGTCAGATCGGGCATCACCGACCCTTGCGATTCGCAGTCCGTTGTCGGAGAGATGTTCGCCGAGACCATCCCGTTGTCGTGTCGTCACGCCCACCGCCTGTCGATGGGACCATTGTGGGACGTTTACCGGCGAAAGAAAAGCCGAACCTCGTCACCTACGCCGAGATGGCTGTAGCGACCTTCTGCAGCTTCTCTCGTACCTGGGATGCAACCGACTCGATCTCGGGACGATCAACGAGTCCTAGGACGGCAGCGGGATCCATGAAGCGAACCGCAACGGAGTCACCCTCCTGGATCAAGACGACGTTGCACGGGAGCAGCGCCCCGATGTCAGACTCGAGTTTGATCGCTTCGTTTGCGAGGACCGGGTTGCAGGCACCCAGAATGATGTACGGGTCACGATCAACGTCGATCTTCGCCTTGAGGGTCGCCTGAACATCGATGGTCGTGAGGATTCCGAAGCCCTCTTTGCCGAGTTCTTCGGTCACTCGTTCACGTACCGACTCGATGTCGCCGTCGACGGTGGTACCGAATGTATAGGCCATGATCATCTCCTCGAGAGGTTGGGTGCCCCAAGCATATCCCCGTCTGGTGGATGCGTTCACGTTCCGGAGGCAGGCTCGTTCCGTTCCGCAACGATCATCGGAGACTCGCTCAGGAGGGACGTGAGAACGATCATCGCGATGGTCATGGCAATGAAGCCGAGCATCGACGTGCTCATCGATCCCCCTGTGCCGCTTCTCAGACCGTCCATCGCGAAGATGAAGATGACTCCTGCGACCTGTCCTGCGAGCACGATGACGCCTTGGGATGTCGACTCAGGTGCGGGGTAGCTGACTTCGGCCCCGTACTGGATTCCCACCGGATAGGCGCTCATGAGGAAGAACCCGAAGGTGAAACTCGACACGGCAAGAAGTGGCAGTGTCGTTGCGAAAGTGAGGCCGATCAGGCCCGGCACGACACCGACGAGAGCGAGGACGAGGAACGGTTTCCTGCGACGGGTCCGATCGGAGAGCACTGAGATGATCCCCGCCCCGGCGATGCCCCCGACCAGCATGACGGCACCTACGATCCCCGCCGCTTCGGAATCGAACCCACGAGGAGCGACGAGCTGTTCGATCCATGTGCTGATCGCGTTGAACATCCCGAGACCGACGAAGAACAGTGCGATCAGGATCAGCATGTCACGTTGGGCAAAGATGTGGCGCAGCCCTGCAAAGACGGTGAACCGTTCTTCGAGGTCACTTGCATCCGGTGGTGTGGGTGGACGATCGCGTACGAATGCGATCGTCGCTATCCATCCAGCGAGCGAAAGGGCGCCGTAGACCCACAGCATCCCCGTGATGCCGAGACTCGACACGAGGAAGGGGGCAACGGCAAGGGCCATGATGATCCCGATGAACTGTGCAAGTGCGGGGATCGAGGCCGCCGTGGCACGTTCGGTCACCGCGAACCAGTTCGCCCCGATCTTGGTGATGGCATTCAACACGAACGGTTGCCCGATGGCCAGGCCGATCGTTGCGATGACCACAAGGGGGTAGCTCGTGGCGAACCCGGCTCGCATGAGCGCGAAGACACCGGTGAGTGTCGCCCCCACCCCAACACCGATCCTGATCCCGTAGGCGTCGATCACGTAGGAGGCAGGGATCGAGACGACGATGTACACAATCATGTAGATCATCGAAAGGAACCCGATCGAGAGCACGGATACCTGGTAGAAGTCCGCGGCGTCGCCGGTGACCGACGCGAAAACGATCCAGTTCATCTGTACCACAGCGTTGAGGACGGCGAACACCCCGAGTACTACCCAGCGATACCGATACACCCGATACCCGGTGGACTCCGTCAATGCATCCTCACGATGCGCTGCACGCTATCACAACACCCTGGAGAGATGTCGGTGATCTGGGCAGATGCTTGACGCGAGAGGAACGCGAGGCTCAGAGATGTCGAGAGGATGCCTTCAATCGATCCACCGACCTCGTGGGCTCGGATCCTGGATCGTCGATGCGTACCGGTTCGACCACAGACCCGTCGATTGGCAGCCTCAGCCCGAACACGGTCTTGCCCTCAACACGGTGATAGGTCAGATCCCCTTCCATGCGTTGGGCCAACGTACGCGACACGCTCAGACCGAGCGCAATCGATTCTGGGTTGCCAGATATGGCATCGTGGTCACGAAGGTAGGGCTCGAACACATCCCACGAGTGATCCGAAGGCACACCGTCTCCGTCATCGATGATGTCCACAACGACGGTGTCATCCACCGAGTCGACGTTGACCCACACAGTGTCTCCACCGTGTACGACAGCGTTCTCGATGAGGTGACGCAGGATCCTGCGGACGTTGCTCGGATCGGCCAATGCCCGGACTCCGCCGTCTGGCATCTTGACAGGAACGGTCTCGGTGAGATCGAATACCTCGAGGACGGCCGCGATCTCGGATCCCAGGTCTACCTGCACAGCCTCGAGGTCCAGAGTGCCGTACTCCGCCCTTCCCAGCACGACGAGATCCTCGTGGATCGTAGCTAAGTCGGACGCCTCGTCTGCGAGGGCATCGATCAGCTCCCGCACTTCCTGAGGGGACATCTGGCCTCGCTCATCTCTGAGGATCTCGGAGAAGCCAAGCACGCTCGTAAGCGGTGTCCCGATCTTGTGGGAGAGGGCCGCGATGAAGTGATTCTTCGCCGCGATGACATCCGAGAGGAACTCGACTTCTCGTAACGCCTCCTCCTTGTGGAGGAACGAGTAGACGGCCGCCCCCGCCAGGAGTCCCATCACCAGACCGATCGCAAGCACCCAGCGCTCCCGTCCGCTGTCGGCGAGCAGTGGAGAGTCGGGTGTCGCTGCTGTGTCGATCTGCCAGACACGGCCGGCGACATCGATCGTCTCGCTGTGAACGACACCCTCGAGGATCGGAGGCAGGATCGT
>CAYLVM010000081.1:0-10834 GCA_964387145.1 uncultured Acidimicrobiaceae bacterium | reverse complement strand
CGGTCCCCCCTCGCTCGAAGACTCGCTTGTCCCCCCTGAAGGGGGGACGGGAGAAAGAGCCTGGTATCACGGTGCCAAACAGCGGATTGTGGCTTCAAGGGGGACGGAAGAGTCGGAAGCTCGGGGGTACGAGGTGAGTGGGAGATGCCGGCGAGAATGCCCGGAGTGATCCGTTTCCTGGCTCCTTCGGGGACGGAAGGAGCCAGGAGGGGACCGAGGAAGTCGACCGCGTGTCAGCCGGTGATCTGGATGGTTACCTGGCCGGTGACGGAGGTGATCGCTCCACCCTTGGAGTAGGTGAGGGTGACGTCGAGCGTGTAGTTGCCAGGACTCAACGCCGAGGCGTCGACGTAGGCTGCTGCATAGTCGGTCTCACCTCCGACGAGGATGTTGTCGTACATCAGGCTGGTGAACGCCCGGTCCTGTGGGTAGGTGATCACGATGCCGGTCGGGCCCGACACGGTCATCTGAACATCGTTGAGGATGGGGGCGATTCCGGTCCAGGAGACTTCGATCCAGTCGGGTGCGGCACCAGACACGGTGCCGACGTCGGTGGTGGCCTGGGCAACGTCATCGCCCTTGAACTTGGCGACGGGTACCTCGACCTTGTAGTCCTTACTCTTGTTCTTGCCGTCCTGGGTCCAGGTCGCGACCACCTTGAGCTTGACCTTCGAGATGCCGTACGGCACCGAGATGAGCAGGGACGTGAAGTCGATCTCGTTCGCGGTCAGGGTGTCGTTGCCCATGAGGCTGCTGAACGGGTTGGTGTTGTCAGGGTATGAGATGGTGACACCGGCAACATCGGTCGTGGCGGCGATCTCGAAGTTGGTGGCGTCCGTCTTCTCGGCCTTCCAGCTGATGGCCACCCACGCGGTGTCCCCTTCAACGATCGCTGCGGTCTTCTTCGTCTTGAGCTCGACCTTGCCCATGCCACCGTTGTCGGCGAGTGCAGGTGTTGCCGAGAGGACCAGCAGGGTCACGGCAATGAGGAGTGTGAGTGTTTTCTTCATCATGGTGATGTATCGGCACCGCTTGAGATCTCTTGACTCCCACAGAGGGTGGTTCTCTCTACCACTGTGGTGACTAGTCACACCCGCCAACGTTCCTTGGGAACCCTGTCGGATGTCTGAGACGTCCTATCGGTATCTCGTCTGTCGGGTAGGTTTCTCAGTGATGTACAAGCGTGCTCTCTCCTTGCTCTTCGCTGTTGCCGTGGCCGGCCTCATTGCCGCACCGGCAACAGCGCAGGTGAAGCCGGTGACCGACCTCCTCCCCGATGGTGACACGAGGCCGGTGATCGTGTCCGGCGAACTTCGAGCACCGGGGCGTCACAACGATCTCCTCGAAGCGGACCTCGTCATCGACGCCTACGACAACGATGGTGTCGTTGGCTACGAGTACCGATGGAACGGTGCAACGATCGGGAAGGCCCATGCCCTCGACAGGTACCGCCCGACGGTGAGCTACGCCGCGATCTCACCGCGATCTCGGTACGGGCTCCAGGTCCGAGCGATCGACACCAACGCGAACACATCGGATTGGTTCACGGTCTGGACCGGGACGACGCCGGGTCCACCGAACATCATCGTCGCGGGTGATTCGATCGCCTCGGGCTACACGAAACAGTGGTTCACCGGTGACGCCACCTGTGTCGACGGTGGCTACTCGTACGGTACGACGGTCGCATCAGAGGTGGCGGCGACGCTCCCGGACGCCTGGGCCCCGACGTACACGAACATTGCATGGGCCGGTGCCGGTGTCGGCAACATGATCGACGGTGGATCCGACTCGTGTGGCACGAGGTACGAGCCTCAGGTGGACCAGATCCGTGCCCTCGCAAGTGACGACACCTGGAACATCGTTGTGGTCACCGTGGGAATCAACACGACGAACTGGACCCAGGTCGTCGTCGACCTCACGAGGGACACGACGTTCTCGTTCACTCAGCGAGGGGATCAAGACGCCTGTCGCACCGCGGTCCGTGACCGTTGGAACATTGCTGAACGCCGTGGCTACATCACCCAGCGAGCAAGGCAGACATCTGAAGCCTTGATATCCCAGACGAACGCCCGGGTGTACTGGACCGGCTACTACGACATCACCGGAACCGAACTGGCCCCACTGTGGGTTCCCGTTGGCGATCCGTGTGCGGACCAGATGGGGTACGCCCTCGATCAGCTCCATGGCGCTCTGCGCGATGGCCTCAACCCCGAAGTGACCTGGATAGATATCGATCGGAAGATCGCGACGCAGAAGTGGGCGGGCTGGCCCCACCCGAACCCTGAAGGCCACCGAACGATCGGCCTGATGGTCGCAGAGGCCATAGGTAGATGACAGACAGGCGACGTGAGATGACAGACGTCTGTCATCTGTGCTCTGTCGTCTGACGGCTGTCCTACCCTGTAGCCATGCGGATACGAACATGGTTGTTCCTGGCCTTTCTCATCGTGCCGGCGATCGAGATCGTGCTGTTCTACTTCGTAGGGACGGCGATAGGTATCTGGCCGACCATCGCCATCGTGATCGCAACGGCCTTCTTGGGTTCATCCCTCGTGGCCCGACAGGGTCGCCAGACCTGGGTGAACATTCGCACCGAGATCGCCGCGGGCAGGCCACCGACCGTGCAACTGGTGCATGGGGCGATGATCCTCGTGGCAGGGGCGCTCCTGCTCACTCCAGGTTTCCTCACAGACATCACCGGCTTCCTCCTGCTCGTTCCCGCTGTACGCGAGGCGTTACGAGGATGGTTCGTCGCTCGTCTCACGTCGCGATGGGTGGTGATCAAGTGAGCCTGCGCCGCGCATCGACGGTTTGTCTCGTGCGGGACAACGGTGGCATCGAGGTCCTGATGGTCCAGCGTCCAGACACGTCCCGGTTCATGCCGTGCGTGTGGGTGTTCCCCGGCGGTGCGGTCGACGAGGCCGACGCAGCAGCCCCTCCGTCGTTCGGGCCCCGTACGGCTGGCTCGGATTGGCAGGTTGCCGCGCTACGAGAGCTGATCGAAGAGACCGGTGTTTGTCTGACAACCGAAGGTGCCAGAACGATGCCGCTCACCGATGACGTGTTCGGCGCCGTGGAGGAGTCGCCCTACGAACTCGATCAGGACGCTCTCGTGTACTTCTCGAACTGGATCACCCCTGCAGCATTTCCCATCCGGTTCGACACGCGATTCTTCCTCGCTGTGGCCGAGCCCGACACCGAAGCGACGTACAACACCGACGAGCTCGTCGATCTCGTATGGACGTCCCCGATCGAGGCTCTTGAACGGGACAAGATCGACGACTGGGACGTTGCGTTCCCGACCAGGCGAACCCTCGAGATGATCTCGACGGAGACGTCCGCCGCAGATCTCGTCGAGCGCTTCCGCTCCCTCGACATCGTCGCACCGATCCAGCCGCGCCTCTACGTCGATGATCACGAGGCCCGCATCTTGCTCCCGGAGGACCCGGGTTTCGAGGCTGCCGGCCCTGCCCAGCACGACCCCGAGATCCTCGAGCGTCTCATGAGGGTTCTCGCCATGGGCGGCCGGATCCCCGCCGAGCTCAAAGGCCATGGCTGAGATGGGTACGATCGAGCGAGTCCTTGCTCCAAACCCGAGCCTGTACACCGGGCCGGGGACGAACACGTACGTGCTGTCCTGTGATGGTGAAGCGCTCGTTCTCGATCCAGGGCCGATCATCGGGACTCACACCCTCGAGATCGTCAAGGCACTCGAGGGTCTCAGACTCGTCGGTATCGTTGCCACACACACGCATCCGGACCACGCGCCCCTCGCCAATCCACTGGCTGCCAGGCTCGGCGTCCCGGTGTACGGGTACGGGCCTGGACCCGAGTTCATCCCGGACGTCACCGTTGCCGACGGCCAGAGCATTCCGTTCGGGTCGTCCCGCCTCGACGCCATCCACACTCCGGGTCACACTCCCGACCATCTCTGTTTCCGGCTCGACGAGGTGCTGTTCACCGGGGACCACATCATGGAGGGGTCCACGGTCATCATCGAGGACGCAGCCGACTACCTCGACAGCCTCTACCTCGTGCGGGATCTTGGAGTGGCCCGAATCGAACCTGGGCACGGCAGCACGATCGACGATGCCGCGGCGGTGATCGATGAATACATCGACCACCGTCTCGAGCGTGAGCGCCAGATCGTCGATGCGATCCGGCAGGGGGCGGGGACGATCGGCGACATCGTCGACGATGTGTACAAGGGGATCCCTGAAGGGCTTCGTCACGCTGCAGTGCATCAGGTAGGTGTTCAGCTGAAAAAGCTCGATCGGGATGGAGCGGTAAGGTTCGAATCGAGTTTGACCGAGGAAGTAACAGAGGTTCACCTGAGATAGGGGACTGATGCGAATCCGAATCGTTCTTGCTGTGGTGGTGCTCGTGGCACTAGCCGTCCCCGCCTACGCCCAAACCGGTGGCGAACTGTCTCAGAGCGACGTCGATGCCGCTCTCGCAAGGCGCCGCGCTGCCGGCTCCAGCCTCGAGGCACTCACCGCCCGTTTCGACCAGGCCATGTTCGACGAGGAGATCCTCAGAGAGCGCGTCATGGATCTCTCAACCCGGGTTGCCGACCTCGAGCAGGACATTGTCGCTCGTCGCTCCAAGGTCGTATCTCTCGTCCTGTCCCGCTACATGGCGGGAGGACTCACCGGGACCGAGCGTGTCTTCAACACGAGAGATTTCATGGACATCCCGGTCCAGGCAGAGTATCTGGACAGGCTCAATGCTGCGGACCTCGCCGTACTCAGCGGACTGATGGCGTCGGAGCAACTTCAGGTGCAGCAGCAGGCATCTCTCGATGCTTCGCTCGTTGCCCAGCGCGAGATCACCGCGGAGCTGACGGAGATGGCGACAGATCTGTCGGTGGCACTTGCAAACGCGGACACCGAGTACAACTCGATCACCGCGGCGTTCACCAAGCAGGAGGAGGAACGCAAGGCGAAGGAGGCAGCCGAACGGAAGGCGAAGGAGGCAGAGGAACGGCGCAAGGCAGAAGCTGCACGCAAGGCCAGAGAGGCTGCAGCAGCAGCCGAAGCGGAGACCACCACCACGGCTCCTGTCACCACGACCACGACGGAGGCCCCACAGGTGACAACGACGACCGGGGCGACCACCACGACGACCGAGGCCCCACCCGATACGACCACGACGACGACCACGCCACCAGCGGTGGTGACCGACGCCAAGACGTGCCCCGTCGACGCAGCGAACAGCTTCTCAGACACGTGGGGTGCAGCGAGGTCCGGAGGCCGTACCCACAAGGGCGTCGACATCTTCGCTGCACGCAACGCACCACTCGTTGCGGTCGAGTTCGGGACGGTGACTAGAACGTCGAACAGTTCCCTCGGGGGGATCTCGATCTACCTCACGGGCTCATCGGGGAACCGGTACTACTACGCCCATCTCGAGTTCATCACAGAGGGAATCCGGGGTGGGACGGCGGTCGATGTCGGTGACGTCCTCGGCGGTGTCGGGACGACCGGCAACGCCCCTGCATGGCTCCCGATGCTCCACTTCCAGTACGCCCCGCCAGGCAGCGACTGGATCAACCCGTACCCGCTTGCAAAGTCCCTCTGCGGATAGCAGGTGCGTTGGCGCGCCTGCAACCGCGTGGCCTCAACTACCGGATCGCTTCTCCTTCTTCGCTTGGCGCTTCTCCTTCAGGCTCTTGGAAGGGGCCTTCTTGGTGCTCTTGCCGCCCTTGTCTTTGTTCGCCATGGTCGTGTCACCTCCCCGGCTGTCGCATGCGATGTTGACCTCATACTGTCACACCTTCGCGCTTGTGCGTATCACGATTCCAGCTTCCGGTGAGGCCGTATGAGCGCGACAATCGAAGTGGCGACTGAAAGGAGACTCTCAGTGTCACATGACTCCGGATTCAGGCACGGAGGCCACGACCAGGCGTTCCGCCCACCTCCGGTGCAGCGTCCGCCGAGACGACGTCCACCCCGCTTCGAACAGCGGCTTGCCAGACGGTTCCGCGACCACGAACGCAAAGTCACCACCCAGCACTGACCTCAGGCGTCTGGCATACATACGTCTGAGGTCAGGGGGTGACGGTGGCGCGTTTGGTCTCGGAGGCGACGATGAGGAGGCGCACCTCGACGGGGGATGAGAGGTACTCGGCGAGACGCTGTGCGAGGGCGTTGACGGAAGGCGGCGCGAACGAACTTGCGATGACCACGTCGACCTCGGTTACGCCGCCGTCGACTTCGACTGCGACGTTGACGACCTCGGACGATGATTCGCGCTCAGCAACGTACTCCTCCACGAAGACGGTGACCTCATCGGTCGGATCCGAGAGCGGGAGGACGTTCCCGCGTCCGAACTGCATGGGAAGGACGACGATGATTGCCGCGATGGCTGCCCACGAGATGCCTCGGACGATCTGAGGGTGCCCCCTGAGCGGGTTTCGTCCCGGTACGAACCCCGCAGCGAGGAACGTGGCTGCCGCGGCGATGACGATGCCGACCACGTTGGCGAGGAACAGGAGAAGCGCACCGAGGGCGAGCTGCCACTCGGTCAGTTGAAGGGTGATACCAACAACGGCGAGTGGTGGGACGAGAGCAACAGCGACGGCCACGCCGGTGAGAGCGTCGGCTGCGTGGCGCTTGACCTGTCCGTAGGCGCCTGCAGCGCCGGCGGCCAGAGCGATCCCGAGGTCGAGGAGGTTCGGTGAGGTACGGGCCATCAGCTCCGCCGGAAGCGGGTCCGTGTGACCGGGGACGACGAACGAGATCACAGCCGCCAGGAGCACGGCGAGCGTAGCGCCGACGGTGACGAGCAGCGCCCGGCTGACGATGCGCCGCGGCCACCCCATGATGATGGCAGCCGCACCACCGAGGACAGGGAGCATCAGTGGAGCGACGAGCATCGCTCCAATCACGACCGCCGTTGAGTCCGCAAGGATTCCGAACGTAGCGATCGCAGTGGACAGCATCATCAGCGATGCAAAGCGGGTGAAGAACTGACGACGTGACACGCCCTGAGGGAAGAGCCGGCTGATGACGCTTCGCCGCTCGATGTCGTGGAGTGGCGCGCGACCGTTCCACAACTGCTTCGTCTCTTGCCAACCCAAGCGAACCAGGGCGCGCACGCCTGTTCCCCGCCACCATTCGGCACTGCTGTTTCCGGCAACGGGGCCAGTTTCGGGCGCGTCGAGACCGCCTGCCCGGTACGAGCGGTCGGGAGAGTTCTCCTTCGATGGGACCCCGGTGGGATCCGTCATCCCCATGTCGTGGACGGCTCGCGATCTGCGGCGCCTCGATTTTGGTCTCGACCGATCCATGCCTGCATCTGTGGGCCTCCTCGCATCGAGCAAGCACAGCATCAGGGGTCGACTGATAACTGTGCGCTAAATGGAGGTCAAGACACCGATAGCACCTATCTGTCAGCCCACCGACACTTGCCTGTCGCATCGGGGGAGGTGACGTGCTGTCTTGGATAGGTGCTGCACGGTGTCACCCCATGGACCGCGCTCAGCTGCTCTCGAGTTCATCGAGTAGCGCACCGAGGCGCCCCACACAGCTCTCGAGGGCCAGGGGAGGCAGAATCCGTGTGATCTCGTCGGCAACGTCGATGATCGCTTTCCCGGCAGCCGAGTCTGGGTGCTCGGTGACGACCGGGGTCCCGGCGTCGCCACCTGAGGCGACGAACGGGTCGATGGGGACCGAGCCGAGGAGCGGCACACCGAGATCGTCGGCGAGAGCGGCTCCCCCTCCCTGTCCAAAGATGGCGTAGTGATCACCGGTCCTGGTCGTGAACCCTGCCATGTTCTCGACCACACCGACGATCGGCATGTGCGACCGTCTCGCCATGTCCGCTACACGGGCGGCCACCTTCTGGGCAGCGATCTGTGGTGTCGTCACAACCACCATCTCAGCCTGGGGGAGGAGACGTGCGAGTGCCATCTGGACGTCACCGGTGCCCGGCGGCATGTCGATGACGAGGTAGCCGAGGTCCTCGGGCCAAGCAACGTCGTGGAGGAACTGTTCAACGGCCTTGGTGAGCATCAGGCCACGCCACATCAGCGCCGTGTCCTCGTCGTCGAGGAGAAGGCCGGTCGACACGAGATGGATGCCGTGGGCGAGCGTCGGAACGATCTTGCGATCGGCGTTCGCTTCCAGGCGTTCCTGTGTCGCCCCGAGGATCCGTGGAGCCGAGAACCCCCAGATGTCGGCATCGAGGAGCCCGACAGAGTGCCCCTGGGCCGCGATCGCAAGGGCGATGTTCGCCGACAGCGACGACTTGCCGACACCGCCCTTTCCTGAGCTGACGGCGATCACCCTTGTCGAGGCGTTGACTGCGGTCGGTGTCGCCGTCTCCCTCGCGTGGAGACGGGCCCGTTCCATCAGCGTGGAGCGTTGCTCCTGGGACATCACCGTTGTGACGATCTCGACACGCTCGATCCCGGGCAGGGCACCAACCCTTCGCTCTATGTCGGATTCGATCTGGCCGCGCATGGGGCAGCTCGCGATCGTGAGTGCAAGGCCGATCGTCACGTGTGAACCGTCGATGGTGACGTCGCCGACCATGCCGAGATCGACGATGTCCGTGTGGAGCTCCGGGTCGATGACGTTGGCGAGGGTCGCGGCGATGTCTTGCTCTGTGACCATGGCGCGAGCCTATCGGTGGCAGGTGGGTTCGATGACAAATCTGTCGAACCGCCCGAATCTGTCCCCTATCATGACCGACCCAAAGGTTCCACCCATCGGAGGCCCCCATGACTGCACCCGACGCCACCCGTAGAGTCGACATCCCCTTGTCTCCAGCGACTGCTCCCCCCAAGGGAGTCACGCTCACGTCGGCTGCGGCGGCCAAGGTCAAGTCGCTGATCGAAGCCGAAGATGACGGCGATCTGGCGCTGCGCCTCGGTGTGCAGCAGTCCGGTTGTTCCGGGTACGCCTACGAGATGTTCTTCGATGGAGCGATCGACCCCACCGATGTGGTCAATGAGACCGACGGTGTGCGGGTCGTCGTCGACGCAATGAGCCTGACGATGGTCGACGGCGCCGTGGTCGACTTCAAGGACTCCGGCCTCGGCGGTGCAGGCTTTGCGATCGAGAACCCCAACGTCTCGGGAACCTGCGGCTGCGGCAACAGCTTCAGCTAGGAGACGCCGCCCTGGAGGCGGCGTCGTATCTGGTATCTGGTATCTGGAAGATGCGCGTATGGGTGGAAGCGGTCGGCGGGCTCACAGCTCACGGCCAGAAACTCGAGCTGTTCCTGGATGCTCGGGCTTCGTCGGTAAACGGTGAACGGAAAACGGTGAACGAATGCTCCCTCTCCGCGCGTCCTCTTGCTCCCCGGTACCTTGCCGACGGGTGGTTGGTGCTGATTGCATAGAATCATCTCGACAGCTCCCGAGCAGCATCGAGGTTCACCATGCCCAAGATCATCCACGACGCCCCGAACGGCCCGGCACCGCTTGGCCCGTACAGCATCCTCACCGAGGCGAACGGCTTCGTCTTCTGCTCGGGGATGATCTCGATCGACCCCGCCACCGGCAAGCCGATCGAGGGCGATGTCCAGGCACAGACCCACCAGGTGATGAAGAACATCGGTGCGGTCCTCGGGGACATCGGCCTCGGCTACGACGACATCGTCAAGACGACGATCTTCCTCGCGGACATCGCAGACTTCCCGAAGGTCAACGAGGTGTACGGCGAGTACGTCGGTGAGGCCAAGCCCGCACGCTCCACGATCGAGGCCGGAGCACTCCCAGGAGGGTTCCAGGTAGAGATCGAGTGCATCGCCGCGCGCTGATATCCCGCCAAGGACCAACTGCCACACCCTCATTCGATCTCTAGAGGAGCGAACCCCATGAACCGCGAACACGTGCTCGACGCACTTGGCATCTCCAACGTCACCTCAGGTGCCTACGCCGCAGGCTGGCGTGAGGGGGGCGGCGTCACGATCGACTCGATCGACCCGACTACCCAAGAGCCCATCGCAACCGTCCGCCAGGCCGACGGTGCCGACTATGAGGCTGCCGTCGTGGCCTCCCAGGAAGCGTTTCACGAGTGGCGCATGATCCCCGCCCCTGAGCGGGGCCAGTACGTGCGCAGGATCGGCGACGCACTACGCAGCTACAAGGAACCACTCGGTGCGCTGGTCTCGATGGAGATGGGCAAGATCCGCGCCGAGGGCGAGGGTGAGGTCCAGGAGATGATCGACATCGCTGACTTCGCCGTCGGCCTGTCCCGTCAGCTCTACGGGCTGACCATCGCCTCGGAACGCCCCCGGCACCGCATGTACGAGCAGTGGCAACCGTTGGGGCCGATCGGGATCATCTCAGCGTTCAACTTCCCCGTTGCCGTGTGGTCATGGAACGCGTTCCTCGCTGCCGTCTGTGGCGATTCGATGATCTGGAAACCGTCACCGATCGTGCCGCTGTCCGCAGTTGGTGTGCAGAACATCTGCCATGAGGTGATGGAGGGCACCGGGTTCGAAGGTGTGTTCAACCTCACCATCGGAGACGTCGACCCGGTCGGTGCTGCAATGGTCGATGACAAGCGACTCCCGCTCATCTCGGCAACGGGTTCCGTGCGGATGGGTCAACAGGTGGGCACGAAGGTCGCGTCCCGCCTCGGGCGGTCCCTCCTCGAACTCGGAGGCAACAACGCCATCATCGTCATGGACGACGCCGATCTGGATCTCGTCGTGCGCGGAGCCCTGTTCTCGGCGGCGGGAACGACGGGTCAGCGCTGCACGTCGCTGCGCAGGCTGATCGTCCACAACGACGTGATCGATGATCTCCTCACGCGTCTCGTTGCTGCGTACGGCCAGATCAAGGTCGGTGACCCGCTCGAAGACGACACCCTCATCGGGC
>CAYLVM010000080.1:0-10859 GCA_964387145.1 uncultured Acidimicrobiaceae bacterium | reverse complement strand
ACTACACGTTCTCCTACGACGACCATCAGGAGGCTCTCAGCGACTCGAACGAGTCCTCCGAGGAGTAGCCACGCCACACCGGATCCGACCCGTCGAGGCACTATCGGGAACACCAAACGTGCCTGGTGTGTAGTTCAGTGATATGGATCGAACACGCACGCTCCCGATCGTCGCTGCTCTCCTTGTCGTGGTGGCAGCATGCACGAACCTGCCTGCTCTCGACGACACGACGACCATCGAGGATCGGTCGGACGAAGCCACCACGGAGCCTCTTCTCCTCCTTCTCGATCAAGACAACGCCGTCGTCGTGGTCGACCGCAAGGGCACCGTCATCGAGCGGTACGATCCGCCACCCGATGTTCGATATGCACAGCCGATCTGGGGCTCGTCCGAGACGATCGTGCGTGCCCAGATCGCGATCGACGACAACCGTCTGATCGCAACACGGCTGGGCGGAGACGAGGAGTGGAGCGTGCAGCTCCCAACGGTGCCGTTCTACTACCTCGCCCAACCGGGCAACGAGATACCCACCGTCGTCTCCCTTCGTACCGACGACCGGGCTGGGGGTCTGATCGCCGAGGTCGTCACCGGGCCGAGTTCGGTGGACACGGTGAGCAACGGGTCTCCGTTCTACATGTCGTGGGATCCAACCAGCAACCGACTCGCAACCCACGTCGGCGGCGACCGCCTCGACATAGTCGATGGGAGTTCTGAGACCATCAGCACGACGTCGAACGGCTTCCAAGCTCCCGTGTGGCTCGAAGAGGGGCTCGTAACACTGCGCACCGGCTCCGGGGAGACGTTTCTGACGTTGTGGGATGGGTCCTCCTTCATCGATCTGGCAACGGTGCAGAGTGCGGCCAGGTTCGTCGGGGCGGGGAACCGTATCGCGATCCAGACCGGTACAACGCCCGACGGTGGTGGCGTCCGTGCGATCGCCAGAGCTCAGGCACTCCCGACGATCCCATCCGGTGTCCTGATGGTCGTGGATATCGAAACAGGGTCGTTCACTTCGGTGACCTCGGATGCCAGCCCGTTCTATCAGTGGGATGCGGGGGGAACACGCCTCCTGTTCGCAACACTGGCACACGATCGGGCATCGGCACTCCAGTGGCATGTATGGGAGGACGGAACGATCGAGGACTTCGCCGTGTTCACCCCCGACCCGTCGTGGTTCCAGAGCGTCATCCCGTTCTTCGACCAGTACGCTCAGTCGATCTCGCTCTGGGCACCAGACGGATCGGTGTTCGCGTACCCGGCACTGGTCGATGGCGAGCCGCGTATCCTCGTCCAGGGTCTCGACGACACCTCGCCGAGCGACATCGCCGGAGGTATCTGGGTCACCTGGGCACCGGCGACAGACAACAGATAGCAGACAACAGACAACCTCAGATCTGACATCTGAGATCTGGCATCTGATACCGTGGCCCACCGAGCGGTTCTGCACATGGGATACTTCGTTTCTCATGCAAGTCCCGACCCGAATAGCGTACGGTGGTCGATCTGGTGCTCCGCTCGCACTGATCGCTGCAACAGCAGCGGTCACGGCGATGTTCGCCGCCACACCATTCCTCATCCCTGCGATCGCAGATCGATACGGTGTATCCGAGGGAGCAGTCGGTGCTATCTCAGTTGCACAAGTCGGCGCGTTCGCCGTAGCCAACTTCCTCCTGCCCCGCATGTTCCGCCCATCCGGGCGGGCACTACGCATCTCGGCCGTCGCCCTGGTGATTCTCAACATTGCGAGCCTCGCACCGTCCTGGTTCCCGATCCTGGTCGCTCTGCGTCTTGTCGCAGGCTTCGCAGCGGGAGCGATGACATGGCTCACATGGACCAACGCCATGAAACGGAAACGGTCCATGGCAGCGGTCGCGTCGACGGGGCCTGCCACAGCACTCGTCGCTGCGCCCCTCATGGCCATCGCCGCCACCTATGGCGATCAGCTGATGTACGGGATCCTTGCGGTGGTGGCCATACCGGCAGTGGTTCTCTTCGCTCCGATCACCGGACGAAAGCGGGCACGCGGCGTGATCAGCGCAAGCCGATCCAATCGGCTCCTTCTCGGGGCCCTCGGGGCCCTCACGTTCTTCGGGTCGGCCCTCTTCATCAATCAGGCGATAGTTGCAAGAGAGATCCACGGCCTCTCCCCCCTCATGACGTCTCTTGCCTTTTCACTGAACGCTGCAGGGGCCATCCTCGGTGCCAGACTCTCTACCAAGCACAAGTTCCCCGGGTGGATGATCGTCACGATCGGTCCGGCAGCGATTCTCACCGTTCACGGTCCACCGGCGTTCTTCTTCATCGGTATGACGTGGTGGGGCCTCGCCTTCTGGATGGCAGTTCCCGGTGTCCTTCAGATGCTCGTCGATCGCTCCCTCGAGCCTGCGGAACGTGCGGGTGACGGCCAGGGTGTCATGGCGCTGGGCCGCGCCTTCGGGCCTGCCATGGGCGGATACTTCGTCGACACGGGAGGGCTCGGCATCCTTGCAGTCATCAGTGGCATCGGCATCAGCGCTTCGGGCCTCACCGTTGTCGGTGTCAAGCAAGGCCGCGAGATGTTGCCGCCCACCGACCCCCGCACCATCGATCAACGGGAGTGAGGAATAGGAGGACCAGCGAATAGGGAGCAGTCGTTCACCGTTTACCGACAAGACCTGGACGTCTGGGAGTGGCCCGGGTTTCCGACTGTGAACTGTGATCTGTGAGCTGTAAACCCGCCGACCGCGTTCACCTACTCGCTGGTCCCCCCAAGTGCCAGATACCAGATACCAAGTACCAGATACTTCTCTACACCTTCGACCGCTCTTTACGCCACAGGAGCATCGTGAGTGCGCCGATGATGACCTGGGGGAAGTAGGTCGCTGCGCGCCACACCATTGTCGCCGCAAGGGCATCGTTGTTGGGCATCCCGAACGCGGTGAGGATTCCGGTGATGATCGCATCCGTCGTCCCGAGACCACCCGGTGGAACAGGGATGAATGTGGCAAGCCGGCCGAAGGCGAACGCAGCGAACGCAGCGAACAGCGTGACCGGCCCATCGAACCCGCCCTGGAGGGCGACGACCGCCAGATAGAGAATGGCGAACTGGGCAAGCTGCTGACCGACGTTCGCAAGCGTGATGAGCAACCATCGATCCGCGACGATGTGGCCGATCGACTCTCGGAAGTCGACGATCCCCTGCTCGGCATCGACGTCAACATCCTTCTTGATGAGACCCGCACCCCACTGGATTGCGCCATCAGCCCACCGACCGAGCTTGCGAGAGAACTCCTCACTTCTCAGGATCAACGCGAATACGACGATCATCGCCACGACCACGCCGGCAGCGATCAGTGTCACCGTCGTGGCTTCGGCGTTGCTCTGGCCCGACAGCGCGAGGCCCACCAGAGCAATCACAGGGAGCGACAGCGTCACGAACGTGTTCCACACACTGGTGATGCCGATGGTCGACGTCGCCGGCGCGAGCCCATAGCCGTAGCTGGTGAGCATCCCGAACTGAACCGCAAGGCCCCAGGCGCCGCCACCGGGAACAACGTTGGAGATCATGAAGGATGTCTGACGTGTGTAGAACGCAGGCCTGAACTTGAGCCCCGGGAGAGCGGCAGGGTACGGAAGTACGTACACGACGATGAGGCCGATCGTTGCAGCGACGATGAGTCCGAGCTGCCACGTGTCCATCGTCTTGATCGCATCCCACGCCGCGCCGTAGTCGCCGAACTGCGGCAGGATGACCACGAACACAAGAACGAGGATGAGCAGCGTCAGGATCGATGCGATGATCTGCTGCTTGCCGAACTTCGGCTTGTCGGGGACCGCCTCGGGCGGTACGTCACTCGTCATCGGTTCTGGATCCCTTTCATCACGGCCGTGTCGCGTCAATCATGGCACACGCACGCACCACGGTATACATCGAACGGGCAGCCGTGCCGGCAGGACAGATGTCGACGTCCCACACCGGAGCTTACGGCGCGCCGATCCGTCCGACTGCGGGAGGCCGGCTTCCGTACACGACGGAGATGGGATCCAGGGGCTCGGACGACCGTGCCGTGAGACGTCGACGGATCAGTTTCTCCGTTTCGACGACCAGGAGCACGATCGACGCCAGCACAAGAGACCTCAACCACTCCTCACCGCTGAGTGGCTGGGTCGTGAGCAGGCTCTGGAGCGGGGCCCACGTGGTCGCCACGATCGTGAGCAGGGCCGGCACGGAGAGGACTCCAAGTGCCTTGAGGATCGGCGTACCGAGTCCGGTCTCAGGATCCCTCCGGACACCGAGACCTGTGAGCAGCGTACCGAACGCCATCACGACGAACGCCATCGTCATCGATACGGAAGCTGCATCAGAACCCGGGTTGTCTGGACCCCACACGAGCGGTACGAGGGTCACAACGAACAAGGTCCCCCCGTACACCAGCCACCTGGCCACTTCGGACCCGTTCGTGAGCTTGACCGAAGGATCTCTGGGACGTCGACGCATCAGACCGGGATTCACCGGCTCCATCATGATGATGACCACCGGAGCACTCGCTACAAGGAAGTTCAAGAAGAGAACCATCAACGGTGTCAGTGCCACACCGCCGGCGATGTTGAAGATGCTCGCGGAGAGAAAGAGGATCACCAGCGACAGCAACTGTGACATCTGATAGCGGACGTACAACGAGATCTTGTCGTAGATGCTCCTCCCGAGTTCGACCGCGCGAACAAGAGTCCCGAAGTTGTCGTCGGTGAGGATCATCTTGGCAGCCTGCTTCGTCACCTCGGAACCTGAGCCCATGGCAACACCGATGTCGGCCTGCTTGAGGGCAGCAGCATCGTTCACGGCATCGCCCGTCATCGCGACGACCATCCCTTCGGCCTGCATCAGTTGTACAAGGCGCAGCTTGTCCTCCGGCGAGACCCGCCCGAACACGTGGAGCTGGTCGAGGGATGAGATGACCTCCTCATCCGGCATCTCTCGGAACTCGGAACCGCTGATTGCCCCCGGACCGAGTCCGAGATCCTTTCCGATCGCCATGGCCGTCACAGCGTGATCACCCGTGATCATCCGCACATCGATGCCTGCTTCGTGCGCGATCCGCACGGCCTCCTTCGACGACGGCCGCAACGGGTCGATGATGCCGATGAGGGCCACGAACCGGAGATCCCGTACGAACGACATCGGGTCCGCCACGACGGCCTCTTCTTCGTTCTGCTCGATCACCCGGTAGGCGAGCGACAGAACACGGAGTCCCTCAGAACCCATCCGTTCGTTGGCAGCGTCGATATCGGCGATGGACTCCTCCATCGGTCCGAACGACTTCGCCCGTGTCGTGGCCTCGGAACATCGGGCCAACACGACGTCGGGCGCACCCTTCGTCAGGAGGATCATGCGATCTTCTCCGTCGATCGGGACCCGATGAACCGTCGACATGAACTTGTAGCTCGAGTCGAACGGCACCTCCGCCAACCTCGGTCGTACGCGACGGGTCTCCTCAGCGTCGATACCGAGCTTCGCTGCGAGAACCACCAGCGCTGCCTCCGTCGGGTCGCCGATGACCTCGCCGTCGTCGCTCACGATGGCATCCGAGTCGAGGACGAGAGCGTACCCAAGCGGTGTGAAATCGTGTTCGGGCTCTCCCGCGACCGCTCTGATTGCCCCCGTCTTGTCATACCCGCTGCCTTCGATGTGGAACCAGCTGCCGCCGTGATAGAGAACGCTGGCCATCATCTCGTTCATCGTGAGTGTCCCGGTCTTGTCTGTGTTGATCGCACTCGTCGATCCGAGTGTCTCGACGTCAGTGAGGTTCTTCACGACGGCTTTGGCCTCGGAGAGCTGCTTCGACCCGTACGACAGCATCGCTTGGACGAACGTGGGAAGGCCGGTCGGTATCGCCGAGATGGCCATCGCAGTTCCAAGCAGGAGGAGATCACCGGTGTCCGTCCCGCGGTACATACCGAGAAGGACGATCACAGCGACTGCACCCCACGCGATCGCTCCAAGGATCTTCGTGAGACTGTCGAGTTCCTTCTGCAACGGGGATCGCCTCCGCTCGACGGACGACAGCATCGTCGCGATCTTTCCCATCTCGGTCGCCATACCGGTTGCGATAACGACCATCGCCCCGGTACCCCGTGTCACCGATGTGTTCTGGTACAGCATGGAGGAACGGTCACCGAGCGCTACGTCGTCCCCCGTGACGGGTTCTGAATCTTTCGGGATCGGGGCGCTCTCCCCGGTGAGTGCAGCCTCCTGGGATTCGAGCGTCGCCGATCGGATGATCCGCCCATCCGCCGGAACGATGTCTCCAGCCTCGACGGCAACGAGATCGCCGGGTACCACCTCGGAGGCGGCCACTTCGATGGTCGACCCGTCGCGGATCACCTTCGAGACGGGGATCTGGAGCTTTGCCAGCGCATCGACTGCTGCCTTCGCTTTCATCTCCTGGCGTGCACCCATGACGACGTTGAGGAGAACGAGGGCGGCGACGAGAACACCCGTGGAAACCTCGCCGATGAAGATGCTGATGACAGACACGGCGGCGAGCATCAGGTTCATCGGGTCAACGACCTGATGCATTGCGACCTCGAGCTTGGACGGCGGCGGTTCCCCTGCCAGTTCGTTCGGTCCGTACTGCTCGAGACGACGCGAAGCCTCGACACGCGACAGCCCCCGCTCAGAGTCCGTATCCATCATTTCGATGACGGTTGGCACGTCGAGAGTGAACCAGTTCACCTCTCCGGCCACATCTGCATCGTCCATAGACCCCTCCCGCTATTGCAGGTCGCCGGGCTACGGTAGTCACGGCGAATCTCTTCGATCGCGGAACTACCATGCCGCTGGCTACGAGGATGAGGATCGCAGGCGCAGGAGACCACTACATGTACGACATTCGAGCGCTCTTCAACAAGGACACGTTGAAGGAGGACGCCGTCGCTGGTGTCGTCCTCGGTGTCGAGAGCGTGCCCGATGGTCTCGCGGGCGGTCTCCTTGCAGGCGTGAACCCCGTGTTCGGACTCTACGCGTACCTCTATGGAACCTTCGCTGGTGGGCTCTTCACGAGCTCGTCGTTCATGGCGGTGCAGGCAACCGGAGCGATGGCGATCGTCGTTGCAGACGTCGGCATCGTGCACAACGGCGACGATCCGGGTCGTGCACTCTTCACCCTGTCGATCGTCACCGGGATCGTGATGCTCGCTGCCGGCCTCCTGAAACTCGGCTCGGTCCTGCGGTTCGTCTCGAACGCCGTCATGGTCGGGTTCATCAACGCCGTGGGCATCAACATCATTCTCGGACAGCTCGACAACTTCACCAGCTACGAGTCTGTGGGGCCGAACCGCGTTGCCCGAGCGATGAACACACTCTTCAACCTCGGCCAGGCCCACTGGCCGACGATCGCTGTGGGAGTCTTGACGATCGTCTTGATCATCATCCTCGAACGCACCAGGCTTGGACCGCTCGGCATGGTTGTCGCCATCGCCCTTGGTTCGGTCGTCGCGATGTTCGCAGACGGAGTATCCATCCTCGACGATATCGCAGACATCCCGAGAGCCTTGCCGTTCGTCACGTTCCCCGATCTCTCACTCGTCCCTGCCCTGCTCATCCCAGCGTTCTCCCTCGCCTTCATCGGGCTCGTGCAGGGCGCCGGGATCTCGGCGAACTTCCCGAACCCCGATGGTGAGTATCCCGACGCATCGCAGGACTTCGTGGGGCAAGGCGCAGCCAACATAGCCGCAGGGTTGTTCCAGGGGATGCCAGTCGGAGGGTCCATGTCGGCATCCTCACTCGTCAAGAACGCAGGGGCGAAGAGCAGACTCGCCCTGCTGATCGCAGGTGCAGTGATGGCAGTGGTCATCCTGCTCTTCGGGAACGTCGTTGGCTACATCGCCATGCCGGCGCTCGCCGGATTGCTGATGACGGTCGGGTACCGAACGGTCAAGCCTGCCGACATCGTGGCCGTCTGGAAGACGGGATCCGTCCAGGCGACGGTCATGGCCGTCACGTTCATCCTCACGATGCTGATCGCTCTCCAGTACGCCGTGCTCGTCGGTGTTGGAATCTCGATGATCCTCTACATCATCAACCAGTCGAACGAGGTCGTCATCAAGCGCCGTCTCATCGACGACGAGGGGAACGTCCGCGAAGTGGACACTCCCAGCGAAGTTCCTGCAAACGAGGTCGTCGTACTCCAACCGTACGGCAGCCTGTTCTTCGCCTCGGCCCCCGTGTTCGAGGAGGCGCTCCCCAACGTCACCGACGAAACACGGCACGCCGTCGTGATCCTACGCCTGCGGGGACGAAACGACCTCGGGTCCACCTTC
This sequence comes from uncultured Acidimicrobiaceae bacterium, assembly GCA_964387145.1. Classification (GTDB taxonomy): domain Bacteria; phylum Actinomycetota; class Acidimicrobiia; order Spongiisociales; family UBA5794; genus JAMBLL01. The sequence continues at coordinate 2,561 of CAYLVM010000080.1, read as the reverse complement.
ATGGAGGTCCTGTACAGGTACGCGGAGGCCCTCCGGGATGCCGACAGCAAGCTCGTTCTGGTCTCTGCAAGCGAGAACATCCACGAACAGCTTGCTGCCACCCGGGTCACCAGCGTGGTCGGCACACAGAACATCTACACCTCGGACGAGTGGGTCGGGCGCACGATCAAGAGAGCGCACCACGACGCCACAGAGTGGATCGCGGATCGGAAGGCGTAGACGGCTGATGGCCGGATCTTGCCCGATACAATCACGTCCGGAGGAGCCATGAACACTCGATTCCTCGAACACCTGGCGAACCAGACGCAAGAGCTCCACGATGCTGGACTCTTCAAAGCCGAGCGGGTGATCGCATCACCCCAGAATGCCGTGATCACCCTCGATGACGGATCAGAGGTCATCAACTTCTGCGCGAACAACTACCTCGGGCTCGCCAACGACCCGATGCTCGTCGAGGCCGCAAAGGATGCTGCAGACACATACGGATACGGGATGGCCTCGGTGAGGTTCATCTGTGGTACCCAGACCGTCCATCACAAGCTCGAGACCGAGATCAGCGCCTTCCTCGGCACCCAGGACACCATCTTGTACTCATCGTGCTGGGACGCCAATGGTGGGTTGTTCGAAACCGTCCTCGGCGAAGAAGACGCCATCATCTCCGATGCCCTCAACCATGCATCGATCATCGATGGGATACGGCTGTGCAAGGCGAAGCGGTTCCGCTACGCGAACAACGATATGGCGGATCTTCGACGAAAGCTCGAGGAGGCCAGGGATGCGCGGTTCACGATCATCGCTACCGACGGCGTGTTCTCGATGGATGGGATCATCGCCAACCTCCCGGCGATCTGCGACCTCGCCGAGGAGTTCGGAGCCATGGTCATGGTCGACGACTCCCACGCCGTCGGGTTCGTCGGACCCAACGGTGGGGGGACGCCGGACTACTGGGGGGTCACCGACCGCGTCGACATCCTCACGGGGACCCTCGGCAAGGCGCTCGGAGGAGCGTCGGGTGGCTACACGTCTGGAGCAAGGGAACTCGTTGGATGGCTTCGCCAACGTTCACGACCGTATCTGTTCTCCAACAGTCTCGCACCGCTGATCGCTGCAACGACGCTGACGACGCTCGACATGCTTGCACGATCCGGCAGCAGCCTCAGAGAGCGTCTCGTTGGAAACTCGCAACGCTTCCGCTCCGGGATGGAGGCTGCAGGCTTCACCCTGGCGGGGGCAGATCACCCCATCATCCCCGTGATGCTCGGAGATGCCAAACTCGCAGGGGCGATGGCCGAGCAGCTCCTCGATGAAGGCGTGTACGTCGTCGGATTCTCGTTCCCTGTCGTGCCTCGAGGCGAAGCGCGGATCCGCACCCAGATGTCGGCAGCGCACACACCCGAGCACGTCGACACTGCGATTACGGCGTTCACCAAGGTGGGTCGGGAACTCGGAGTGATCGCCTGATGCGCGCACTCGTCAAGTCCAGCCCCAAGCCGGGGATCTGGATGGAGGATATCGATGAGCCATCGGTCGGGCCCAACGATGTGCTCATCAAGATCACGAAGACCTCGATCTGTGGCACCGACCTCCACATCGTGGCCTGGGATGAATGGGCACAGTCCACGATCCCCGTTCCCATGGCTGTCGGCCACGAATACGTCGGTGTCGTGGCAGGGCTCGGCTCCGAGGTCGAAGGGATCCATGTCGGGCAGCGAGTCTCCGGCGAAGGACACATCGTTTGTGGACGGTGCAGGAACTGCCAGGCGGGCCGACGGCATCTGTGCATCAACACCGTTGGTGTCGGCGTCAACCGCCCTGGAGCGTTCGCCGAGTACCTCGCGATCCCTGGATCCAACGTACAGCCGATCCCCGACGACATCCCCGACGACATCGCAGCGATCCTCGACCCGCTGGGCAACGCCGTGCACACTGCGCTGCACTTCGATCTCGTGGGCGAGGACGTCCTCATCACCGGCGCAGGCCCCATCGGCATCATGGCAGTGGTCATTGCCCGACATGTCGGGGCTCGCTACATCGTCGTCACCGACGTCAACGAGTACCGGCTCCGTCTCTCCCAGACGATGGGCGCAGACCGCGAGATGAACGTTCTCACCGAATCACTCGATGAAGTGATGGTCGATCTCGACATGTGTGAGGGGTTCGACGTCGGTCTCGAGATGTCGGGTCAGCCATCGGCGCTTCACGACATGATCACCCACATGGACAATGGTGGGGAGATCGCCTTGCTTGGGATTCCCCCGAAACAAGCGCCGATCGATTGGAACGACATCGTGTTCAAGGGTCTGACGCTCCAGGGGATCTACGGACGCCGCATGTTCGAGACCTGGTACAAGATGCTCGCCATGCTCCAGACGGGCCTCGACGTGTCGGGCGTGATCACGCACCACTTCCCAGCAGACGACTACGAGGCAGCCTTCGACGTGATGCGTTCAGGCGAGTGCGGCAAGGTCATCCTCAACTGGGAGTGACGTCGGGGTGTGTCCCCCCCCCTGTCCCCCCTTTGAAGGGGGACGGCAGAGCGACGCAGGAGCGATGCAGGGGGA
>CAYLVM010000079.1:0-10911 GCA_964387145.1 uncultured Acidimicrobiaceae bacterium | reverse complement strand
GCACGCCCGGAGGGACTCGAACCCCCAACCTTCTGATCCGTAGTCAGAATCGGGTGTCCGGACTCCATTGGTGATTCGGCGGAAACCCTTGCGCCCCTTGGGCTTTCGCCTCTCACTGGTTCGCATCGTTTCTGGTCATTTCTCATCCTCCCGCGGACCAAATGCGGACCAAGACCGGACCGCCAGCCGGTCGCTCACCTTCTTGGAAGCACCTTCCTGGGCCCACGCACAGCGGTTCCGCACCGCCGGGCTGTTGGCATCAATGGTTACCGTCGGCGATGCGTTGGGTAGCGCCATGGCCGAATCGCCCTATGGCCACCGTGCAGCTGGAACTGTCGGACCGGCGCCGGTGGGACACCCGCCACCCGCTCGCCCAGGCGATCTTCGAGTACATCGAAGCGATCTACAACGCCGAAAGGAGACACAGCAGCCTCCAATACCCATCACCCATCGACTACGAACAGCGCCGCGGCCGCATCGAGGCGGCACCGTAACCGCCAACCCATCCGTTCCGGGAAGGCGGAGGAAGACCATCATCGTGTGGTCCTCTCTACGAGCTCGTGGATGAACTCGCTGGGAGTCATGCGGTGGTCCTCAAATCGAAGGGCCACCCCCAGTGTCCAGCACCTCACTCAGTGTGCCTACGGCAATCGTGGGAGCAACTCCACTGGTGCGGTTTCAGGTGTTCTTGGTGCGACTGCGACGTATCCCAAGGATTGTTCCCACAACAAGCCCGAGTACGCCAGCTGCGACACCTGGCGCGATGCCACCAAGCACGAATCCGGCGACCCCACCGACAGCAAGTCCAACCGCTCCGCTACCTGCAACCTGCATCTTCTACCCCGATCCGTCTCAGTCGTGATACGAGGTTGCAACGGTTCCGTTGCCATGCACAATATTGTTGAATCCAACGGTAGCGATCCCAGTTCGGCCAAGTACCCAGGTTCATGTGTCCCTTGGCGGAGGACTTGTGGTCCGTGGGAGCCGGCCATCCGATCACGTAGCACGAGACGCAGCCCTCATACGCCCAGCCCCGCGGACCGGGGCAGCGACGGCCGGTGTTGATCCGAGGTGCTGGGCTTAGGCATCGTGCGGCGGCCGTGTCGTGGGGCCACAGACATGGGTCCCGCGGAGAGTTCGTCGACATCGCCGGTCATGGTGACGTGGCGATGTCGACGACCCCCTGGAATCCGACGTTGGTGACTTGGGTGACAAGCCGCTCCTCGGGAAGCTCCGGCTCTCGGTCGTGAGAGGGCCCGATCACTGCCACTGGGGTCGTGGCACTCCCGTCAACGCCTTCGGCGATGAGACCCATCGAGTTCACCAGTCGGTACGGCTGGCCACCCTCGAACTGGACTTGCCCCGGCGCGAGTTCTGATCCCAGGTCACCCCGGAGCCTGAGGAACCAGACCGCTCGACCCCTGGGAATCTCGGCAAAGGTGGAATTGTCGATCTTGAGCCCTTGATCGGTCAATGACTCTCGGAGCGTGTCGGGCAAGAAGGACGTCACTGTGCGTTCAACGGAAACGACATCGCTCGCTCCCTCGATCGGTTCGCCCTTCAACACCTCATCGATCTTGACCTGGAGCACGAGAGAGACGAGGCGATCCGTCGGGTCTTCTGATCCCCAGGTCCGGCCGACACCGATCGATTCGATCGACCCGAGAACAACGAGGTCCGCCGACGCGGCCATCTCCTCAATTGATCCGTATTGCTCGACTTCGGAAGCTGTAGACCGCAACGCCGACCAGAAGGCCGCGTCATCGTCGGCGCTCGCCTTAACGGAGCACGCCGAGGCAGCTAGGACCACGGCGACGACAGTGAGGAGCCATTTCTTGTGGAGCGCGAGTTGCATCGTCTTGACCTCCTAGTTGTAGAAGTAGAGATGGTCGTAGTTGTGTGAACCGAAGTAGTAGGAAGTGCCGGAACTGGACATGCAACCCCCAGAGTCGTGGAACAAGCCGAGGGTATGACCGAGTTCGTGACAGGAGAAGTGACGTCGCTCAGCCTGGGTGTTGAACGCGCTTGGGTAATACCCGCGGTTGTACCTGACCTGGCGCGGTTTGCAATATGTGCCCTGACCGCTCCCTCCCACGGAGCCAACACAGGGTCCGGCTGCTGCGTACCAGCCCGTGTTTCCGTAGTTACCGTCATAGACGCGCACATCGTTGATCGACCGATAGGTGTACGTGCGATAGCTGTAGATGTCGGGGTGTGGATTCAGGGCATAGGTCATCGACAGTTGAGTGTCGCTCGCTAGATCGGAGTCGAGGTAAATGGAGAAGTAGATCTCGTGGTTTCCGTTGTTTGCCGCGTAATTGCCCGGATAGCCGAAGCTGTTTGCAGCTGCCGGCGTGCGCAGTCCAAGAGCCAAGAACGCTACCACGAGAGCGGCCACAAGCCACCCAAGTGCGATCCCGATCCAAGGGCGTGGAAGACCTCCGGTCGGATACCCTCTTCGATCCATTCTGGACTCCTTTCACACACCTTCAGAGAAACGCTGAGAGCCCCGGCCGCTCGCACGAATACGAAGCAAGCCGGTTGTCACCTCCACAGCTCTGAGAGTTACATGCTCCACCGTCATTGATGGCGGGCCCGCTTCGGCCCCTCATCTGTGTAGGTGTCCGGCAGGGGCGGATTCATCGCGTGACTCGTAGGGATTGTTTTCGCGACCTAGACGTGGGTGCCGGTGTGGGTTAGGGGCCGACGTGGTCGATGGGGACGAGAAGGATCCCCCGGGTGGTGCTGTCGAAGGCAAGCGACGGGCAGGGCCGCCGGTCGGTGGGGGGTTGAGACACGACGACGGTCCAGTCGTCGATCCCGGCGTCGGTGGGGGCCTCCTCGGCGAGCCGTTGGGCCTGGTCGAGGCTGGGGCAGACCTGCGGTTGATCTGTTCGAAGAGCCGGTTCTCAACCTCGACCATGGAGCTGGTCGTCTTCGACCGGAGGGCGTAGTTGGTCATGCCGAGCCGTTCACACACCCCCGCGGTCGTCGGTCGGTAACACGATGAGGGTGCCGGTGGAGCCGGATACGGCGTTGACTTCGCCGACGAGTCCCCAAGAAGGCAGGGTGATTTCGTCCACGACGATGTTGCGGTACTTTGGGAGCTCAGGCTCGACGGACGCCCCCGCCCGCACCGAACCATGTCGCATTGACCCGCCGTCTCCACGCCTACCTTCGGTGGCGCAACGCCAACGCACGCGAGCCCGAACTCCTCGAAGCCCAACGCCGAGAACGCAGACGAGTCCGCTCCGAGAAGGTGGCGTGACGTTCGCTGCTCGAACACCGCTGCTGGATCACCCAGCGATCCGCTCGGGGGCTGCACGAGTCGAACACGGCTTCTTAGGGTTCCGGGGCCAGGATCCGGACCCGGGCTCGGGCGAAGTCCTGCCCCGTAGTGCTGTGGCGGGCCACCACGTCGTACGAGCCCGGTTCGATCGGAACGATCTCCTGGGTCATCGCGTCCATCATCTGGGTCGGGAAGAACCCCTCCCAGCAGAACCGACCATCGGCGTCGGTTCTGACCACGGTGGGAACGTCGTCCATCCACCACATCAGATCTGTGTCGGGAAGGTACATGACGATCTGCACCTCCCGATCCGGAGCGAACACCCCGCAGATCCTCCACGGCTCGCCCGGCCGCCCGGACCAACCCGGTGTCGCCGTCAGCTCCTTCCACGCCAACGCGCTCGCTCCCTTCGACGGTGCAAGCGCCATACCCGTGGTGACGGTCGCTTGCGACCTGCATCGATCGTCCCGGTCGTCGACGGGGACGTGGACGTGACGTCCACCGCCGCCGTGCACGAAGATGCTGCGAGGATCGCTCCCACAGCGAGAACCGCCCATCTCCCCCACCGTCCCGTCAGCAACTGTGGTGTGTCCAACAAACCGGGTCAACTCCGGCTAGCCACCCTGCATGAAGTTCCTGCGTATCCGATGCTCAGTGATTGCCTCGTAGTTGTCGTCGAGGTGCTCCTCGAATGCACGCGCTCGCCGCGAGTCGTTCCACGAGTACAGGACGCTGGCAGCGACGACGAGAACGACGACGATAGCCACTCCGATCACGATCCCCGCCACAGACCAGCCCCTTCCAATGGCTTGTCGCCGACCATCGCGACACGCGTCAATCTTACGCCCTCTTCCGGCGGGAGTGTATCGGTGTTCTTCATGGTGATTCGTTGTTCTGTGCTGCGAGGACACACTCCTTGAACACCGGGCGGTTCGAGGCCATTGCCCGGTTGAGTTCGGCAGGTGAACCGCTACCTACCTCAAGGCCGTTGGCTTCGAGACAAGCCACGATGCGGGCGTGAACGGCAGCTTGCTGTGTTACGAGATCAGCTTCGGTCGGCCTTCCATCAATCTGCCAATGCCAGTAGTCCTGAAGGATGCCGACATGCTGCTCCCAACAGGCATCGACAGCCGGCTCCACGGTCGCGCTCGATGCTGTGGAAATCTCGACCCACAACTCAAAGTCGCCGATGTCTTCAGACCAGGTTCGAGGTTTCACGATCCGTGCCCCCGCTCCCGCAGCACACGCTCCATAGGCGTCGAAGGCTCGTGCATACTCGCTGCGGTCGAGCGCATGGTCCTCGAGAGCGGCTGCCTGCTCCTGTGATACCGCGGGCATGCGAGCCGCTATGTACGTCGGGAGGTTGTCGTCTTTCGACGAATCCGGGAAGACTGCTGCGGACGCTGCTACCGATGCTGCGAGAAACATCAGAAGCACGGCAACGAGCATGATCCTTCTTCCCGGCCCCGTGCCGACGGTCCGATTGATGATGAGGTTGTTCACGAGATCCTCCTTCCTAGCACGGGTACGGAGAGCATGGGTACGTGTAGTTGTAGTGCGTGTAGCCGTTTGATAGCCGGTGGTAGTGATAGCCCTTGCATGCCGCAGACCCTTTCGTTCCCAACACAACCTTGGCGTTGTTGTCCGAGTACCAGCTGGTGAGAATGTATGAGACCGAGCAATCGTCCGTGTACCCCGAGTCGAACTTGAGCCTCACCCCTACGCGCGAACATCCGCCACTGTTGTCGTACGTTCCGGCACTCGGCCGCTGGGGGCCATGCTGGACTGTGTCCTCCCAGAAGCACGAACCGTGCCACCCAGTCTCGACCGTCACGTTCCACGCTGTCGCCGGTTCCATGACGATGAACGTGATCGCGAGCACCGCCGAGACAACAGCTGCCCCGACAACCCGCCAACGACTCGCCCAGCGAGCAGACAGACTCCACCTAGTACCTGACATATTGGAGATCCTCCTTCTTCGACGTCCTTCTCATTTTGTTAGTGTCCGGAGTCGCCCCTTCATCGCGAGAAACCGTTCAGGACCTGTTCGCTGTTGCGGGCAAGACGCCCGTAGTCGCGGGCCCTGATGTCGAACCTGTTTCAAAGGTGAGAAGCCGTCGAGCTAACCCGAGGATCAGCGGCGAGCATTCACCGGACTACGGCACGAGGCCATCGCGTCCCAGTGTCGCAAGCATGGGACTGTCCAGTGCATGGGTTTCTGCGCGTTCAGAGGGAGAGCCCCCTGGGTCATCAGGGGAGGCTCAGAGGTGTCCAGCAGGGGAGGGTTCGTCGCGCGGTTTCTCTGGAATTCTTTTCGCGACCTGGGTGGTACCCAGGGGTGGCTACCGGTCGATGCGGTCGATGGGGACGAGGAGGATCCGGCGGGAGGCGCTGTCGAAGGAGAGGCTCGGGCAGGGTCTTTCGTCGGTGGGAGGTTGGGAGACGACGACGGTCCAGTCTTCGATGCCGGCGTCGGTGAGGGCTTGTTCGACGAGGCGTTGGGCGTCGTCGAAGCTGGGGCAGACCTGCGGGTTGATCTGTTCGATGAGGCGTTCCTGGACCTCGATGATGCTGCTGGTGGCATCTGAGGGTGGTGCGATCCCGGCCATGCCGAGACGCCCACAGATTCCCTGATCATCGGTGGGCAGCACGATGAGGGTGTCGGCGTCGTTGACGCAGCCCACCAGCGGCGGTACTTGACCGGCAGGGGCGAGGTCGGGGTTGGTGATGATGCCGTCGACCCACAGGGGTGCGCATCGGTGGGGGTCGAGGCCGCCGGTTGGTTCGACGACATAGACGGCGTCGAGGCTGAGGTCCCCGGCGCAGCCGATCCCGGAGATCTGGCTGGGTTGGCGGGCGAGGTAGATTCCGGCGGCGATCGCAGCCAAAGCGAGGACGGCCACCGCGACCGCCAGCACCACCCGCCGCCGGCCGCGCCGCTGAGGGTACGCATCGGCCAGGACCCGGGTCCGGACCCGGTTCTTGATCCGGGCCGCGTCCTGCGGGTCGATCCGGCCGGCCGGGTCGACCTCACGCAAAGCGTCGAAGATGTCGCGTTCGTTCATGGCTGTTCCTCCCGGCTGTCGCCGGGCGGTCTCGTGGGGCTCTCATCTTGGTCAGTGTCCGGCACAGGCGGATCGTCGCGTCGGATCTCGTCGAGGTGTCGGCGGAGACGCCGCCGGGCCCGAAACAGGCGGCTGCGTACCGCCGTCTCGGACAGGCCCACCACCATCCCGGCCTCGGCATAGGTGAGCTGTTCGTAGGCGACCAGACGGATGAGCTCTCGATCGATACCGCTCAGGGTCTCGAGGGCGGCTGCCACCTGAGCGGCTTCGGCTACGGTGAGCACCTGCTCGTCCGGCCCCGGGACACCCCGACGATCGAACAGTCGGCCGATCTTGTCGATGAGCCGCCCGAACCGGTCCTGCCCGCGACGCTGGTTGCCGATAACTCTCGCCGCCACTCCATACAACCACAGCAGCGGCGAATCCGCCGAGGTGGCATCCTCGAGTTTCCGCCACGCGACCAGGAAGGTCTCGGCGACGGCGTCTTCGGCGTCGGTCAGGCTCCGGGTCCGGCGTCGACAGTACGCCAGCACCTGGGTGAAGGTGGCGTCGTACAGCCCGTCGAAGACCGCCACACGCTGAGCGTCTGCGTCAGGGTCGGGTCGTCGACGTTTCACTCCACCTCCACCGGCGTTCAGGTGATATACACCGACGACACGTCGTCATCCCACCCGCTCAACATGGTCGAAGCCACATCGTACGCCTCGGTCAGCGATGTCGGATACCACGAGCCCCCACCGTTGCGCCAATCCGCGAACCGTGCCGAACACGCCCCGATCCGATACGACGAGGTTCGCTGATCGAACCCGTAGTCGGCCAGGTTGAACCACTGCCAACGTCCCCGCAGATACAAGACGGCACCGGTGTACCAGGTGCCGTCGTACAGCCGGAGGTACGACGCACACGACCACCCCGACGTCGCCGTCGTCCCACTCGAGATACCAACGGACGCCGTGGCGAGTTCGGATTCGAGCTGGTCGATGCGGCGGTTCATCTGAGCTTCGGTATCGAAACACTCTGGCATGTCCAGCTTGTCGGGCCACACCACACACGCTCCGGCACCCTCCCAGCCCCGGGCTAGGTCGATGACCCGGTCACCATACCGGGCTGTCGTTCCCGCCCCCGAAGACACGGAGCCGTCACTGCCGGGCGCGGCGGACGCGGGCGCGGCGACCAACACCACTGCGACCACCAACGCCACCATGATCCTGAACCATTGGCTTCTCCTCCGCATCTTCATCGTCGCTCCCTTCATCTCGGGGGGACGCTGCATCGTCCCCTCATCTCGGTAAGTGTCCGGATGAGGCCAAACATCGCGCGCGATGTTCCGGCCGGTGGTGGACACTTCACCAGATGAGGGCGTCAGGACAGGAGACCCAGGTGGCCGACGGGAACACGAGATCCCACTCGTCGATGTGGACGATCGTGCTCTCCGATGACGTGGCCACCCACCGGCGGCTCGTCGCCACGCTCCGCGCCGTCCCGGTCCGTCTCGTCCCCGACGGCCACCACGCGCCAGCCGACATCCGACTCGTTGCGGGTACCGAACCCGCCACCGGAGCCGACGGCCGGGTTCCTCGGGTCGTCGTCGTCGACGTCGTCGACGAGATCGTCGTCCGTGCCGTGATGCGATCCGGCGCAGCCGGCGTCACCTCACCCGACGTCACCGTCGAAGAGGCACGGGCGATCCTCTCGGGGGTCGTGGCCGGCTCCTTCCCCGTCCCGTATCACCTGGCTGTGGCCCTGGCGACCCGCCTCGAACCGGCGACACGGGCCAGTTTGACGGAACGGGATCGGGTCATCCTCGACCGCCTCGCCTGCGGCGACACCATCCGGGTCATCGCTCAGCGTCTTGGATGCTCCGAGCGGCACACCCGACGTCACCTCCACACCCTCTGGGACAAGATGGGCGTATCCGGCCGGGCTCAGGGTCTCGTCGCCGCCGCCCGCCAAGGCCTCCTCAGCCCGTGAGGCCGCCCGCTCCGGAAGCACGCCGACGCTGGCTCACGGGTGATCCGTGGCAGCGTTTGTACTTGCGGCCCGACCCGCACGGGCACAGCTCGTTGCGCCCCACCCTGCCCCGAGGCTGTCCAGGCAGGATCGGTGACCCCACCGGAGAGGCGGCTCGGCGTTCACGGGCTTCGACGTCTCGTTCCCGCCGGTGGAGCTCCACCTCCCAGCCACGCAGACGAGCTTCCGCCGCCGTCAGCTCCTCTTCGCGACGGGTGATCTCCGCTTCCCGCTTCGCCAGTGCTTCGTCGGCCCGAATCGCGACCAGAGACGCATCTGCCGGTTCCCTGCCGTCGACCACTCCCGCCAGCTCATGGCCGACCAGGATGGCGATGGCGTGGCCCATCGACACCCCGGCGGCGTCGCAGTAGCGTTTCCATGTCGACCACATGGCCGCGGTTGCTGGAACCCGCACCATCCGGTATGTCTCGTCCTGGCCGAGGCCGGCGAGCAGTCTGCGGTCGATGCGTGCGAGCACACCCCGGTCGAGGCCCATCAGGATCCTCCCTGTCTACATGTAGACATCGCAACTGTGTTGCACGTGCGTGTGGTGGTGGAGAGGGTTCTGCGCTGATCGCGCTGGTGACGACGCGGGGCGTGGCCTGCGGCTCGGCGGCTTCGTTTCGGTTCGGTTGGTGGGTTTGACATAGGATCGCCTCTTTCGCTCTGGTGCCGCTGATCCTTTCGCTGCAACTTTGTCGTTCTGTGGCCGTCCGCCATCGACTGCAGCTCGACCGCTTGGCTCTGGGCGCCCTGTGGCGTCCTCGGCGCCTCTTCGGAGCCCGCAGGGCAGCCTCAGGGCCCACAGACGGCCGCTCTCGCCGGATCACGGGCCTCCCGGGACTCTCGGCAACGACGGGGCAGCCGCCCTGGGCGGGGTTCATGGGGCTAGTGTCGTTGCGAACCCTTTCGCCAGAGTTTCAGAAACCCTTTCAAGAACCCTCCAACCCGTTGCGGGGCAGGGGCTTTCGGGCCGCCCGATTCGCAGCCTCCGATGCGGGTTTAGGGAACGATGAGCGTCGAGTTGGAGGGTTCCTGACACTCTGATGAGAGGGTTCCGGTGGAGAATCAGGCCATGGAGCGTCTCGAGAAGCTGCTGACCGTGGAGGATCTCGCCGAATACCTCGGGGTGCCGGTCGCCACGCTCTATGCGTGGCGCTACCGCCGGCAGGGCCCACCGGGATTTCGCGTCGGTCGGCATCTCCGCTACCGATGGACCGATGTCGAGGAGTGGATCAAGAACAGGGCTCGAGCAGACGTGGTTTGATTGCGACAGGTGAGCGAGGAGGCATCCGACCATGGCGCACATCCAACATCGGCCGGAGAGACGGCGACCTTGGCAGGTCCGGTACCGCGACCCATCGGGACGAGAACGAGCCAGGAGCTTCCTCAGAAAGGCGGACGCCAGCCGGTTCGCCGTCACCGTCGAGGCGGACAGGATCAGAGGCGAGTGGACCGACCCTCGGCTCTCGAAGACCACCGTTGCCGAATGGTCCGGACGGTGGCTGCGCACCAAGGCCCATCTCAAACCCAAGACCCTGGCCGGCTACGAGTCCAATCTGTATGCCCACGTCCTCCCCGCGTTCGGTGGCGACCAGCTCCGCCACATCGACCGCATGGCCGTCGAGGAGTGGGTCGCCGACCTCCAAGCCTCCGGGCTGGGACCATCGGGGGTGCGTCAGGCTCGACAGGTGCTCAACAGCATGATGACGCTGGCGGTCGAGGCCGGCTATCTCGTCGTGAACCCGGTGGCCGGTGTGAAGGTGGCCCGCCAACCCGATCCCGAGATGCTCTTCCTCTCCGCCGAGGAGGTGGAACGCCTCGCCGCGGCGATCCGGGATCCTTACGGAACGCTCGTTCATCTGCTCGCATACGGAGGCCTCCGCTGGGGTGAGGCCGTCGCGGTCCGTCGCAGGCGATGCGACCTGCTGCGATCCCGGATCGAAGTGGCCGAATCGCTCTCAGAAGCTCGCGGGGAACTGCACTTCGGTGCAACCAAGACGTATCGCCGTCGGATGGTGATCATCCCTGCGTTCCTCAGCGAAATACTGGCTGAGCACCTCGCTCGGGAGGTGGACGACGACCCCGACGCGTTGGTCTTCACCTCGCCGCTGGGAAAGCCGCTGCGCAACTCCAACTTCCGACGTCAGGTCTGGTACCAGGCCGTCGCCGACGCCGGACTACCCGAGGAACTGCGCATCCACGACTTGCGACATACCTGCGCGGCGCTGCTCATCGCCGAGGGAGCACACCCCAAAGCGATCCAGGTGCACCTCGGTCACTCGTCGATTTCGGTGACGATGGACCGCTACGGGCACCTCTTCCCGTCCGACATGGAGGCTCTCGCGGCAGCCCTCGACGAGGTGCGCAGTGAAGCTCTCGCGGTCCAGATGCGGACCAAACGCGGACCAGAGGTCATCGAACTGACCGGCCAATAGGCGAAATCCCTTGCGGCGCAAGGGATTTCGGCAGCACGCCCGGAGGGACTCGAACCCCCAACCTTCTGATCCGTAGTCAGACGCTCTATCCAAATTGAGCTACGGGCGC
>CAYLVM010000078.1:0-10991 GCA_964387145.1 uncultured Acidimicrobiaceae bacterium | reverse complement strand
GCACAGGTTGGTTCCACTTCGTGCTCGCAGGCTCGCCCTCCCCCCTGCATCGCTCGTACCTCGCTCTGCTGTCCCCCCTGAAGGGGGGACGGGAGGACGGAAGAACTCCGCACGGGTTCGTCGACGGGCAGTCCGCGGATCCAGGTTCAGGGCGACCGCGCACTCTTCTGCCCCCTGCAGAGGGGACTGTCGTCTGTCGTCTGATAGTCTTCCTCTGACAACTGAACAGACGTGTGATGCACCACCTACAGCGCCTGGCCTCGCTCAGCGAGGTGACGAGGAAGAGGGAGTATCGAAACGTTCGGCGGATGCCCTCTCGGCCGCTCACGGTCGTGACGGGTTGGACCAAAACTGCAGAGTGATCTGGAGTACAGAGACCAATCCGATGTGAGTGGGGAAACCCAGATTCGCCGCATCGCCCGTCTCCTGACGAAAGGAGATCGCGCGCTATGTGCGGGATCATGGGATACGTAGGGCCGCAGGATGCCGGACCGATCCTCGTCGACGGCCTCAGAAGGCTCGAGTACAGGGGCTACGACTCGGCAGGTATCGCCGTCACCAACGGCAACATCAACGTTCGCAAGGCTCAAGGCAAGATCGTGAACCTCGAGGCGTTGCTCGACACAGATCCGCTCTCAGGATCGATCGGGATAGGGCACACACGATGGGCAACACACGGAGCTCCGTCCGATGCCAACGCCCACCCCCACACCGACCCATCGGGGGACTTCGTCGTCGTCCACAACGGGATCATCGAGAACTTCCAGGTCCTCAAGGACGAACTCTCTGTCGGTGGCGCGCAGTTCGCGTCGGACACCGACACGGAGATCCTCGCCCACCTGATAGCGCGGGAGTACGACGGCGACCTGGTCGAGGCGGTTCGCAAGACCGTTGCCCTCTCCGACGGTGCCTACGCAATGGTGGTCATGTCGAGGCTCGAGCCGCGCAAGATCGTCGCGGTGCGCAAGATCAGCCCGCTCGTCGTGGGACTTGGTGACGGAGAGACCTTCCTCGCCTCCGACATCCCTGCGGTCCTTCATCGCACACGGGACTTCATGATCATCGAGGATGATGAGTTGGTCATCGTCACCGAAGAGGGTGCGACCGTCGAGACGATCGCGGGCGACCCTATCGATCGAGAGGTCGTGCACATCGACTGGGATGCGGAGCAAGCGGAGAAGGGTGGGTTCGCTCACTTCATGCTCAAGGAGATCCACGAGCAGCCCGCGGTCGTCACCGAGACGTTGGCAAGCAGGCTTGCCGCAGACGGTTCCGTGTGGCTCGAGGATGTGAACTTCGACGATGACTACATCCGCAGCCTCGATCGTGTTTGGATCACCGCATGTGGCACGGCCTACCACGCCGGGTTGATCGGCCAGGAGATCTTCCGCAAGGTGCTTCGTCTTCCAGCGAACGTCGAGTACGCCCACGAGTTGAGATATGCGGATCCGATCGTCGGGCCGAACGAACTGACGATCGCGATCTCCCAGTCCGGGGAGACGGCCGACACGCTCGCCGCTGCGCGTCAGGCAACCGAGAAGGGCTCGCGTCTCTTGGCGATCACGAACGTTGTCGGTTCGACACTGTCGCGGTACGCAGACGACATCCTGTACACCCGGGCAGGGCCCGAAATCTCAGTAGCGTCGACGAAGGCGTACATGGCGATGCTCATCGCCCAGTACCTGCTCGCTCTGCGACTCGGAGCGGCACGGGGAACGGTCGACGACGAGCTGGCGTCGAGTATCGCGCACGGACTGCATCGCATGCCGGAGGCTCTCGAGCGAACACTGGAGCGAGAATCGGAATCGCGAGAAGCGGCGGCCGCCATCGTCGATGCCGACGACGTCTACTTCATCGGACGTGGCCTCGACTACGCGATCGCGATGGAGGGCTCCTTGAAGCTGAAGGAGATCTCCTATCTCCACTCAGAGGCCATGCCTGCAGGCGAGCTCAAGCACGGCACGCTCGCTCTGATCACCCAGGACGTTCCGGTGATCGTGGTGCTGACCCAGCGCTCGGTCTACGACAAGACGATCTCGGCGATCCAGGAGGTCAAGGCACGCGGAGGCACGATCATGGCCGTTGCCTACGACACCGATGCCGAGATCGGCAAGTACGCGGACATCGTGATGCGGATACCGGACATGCCCGACCTCCTTGCACCTGTCGCTGCTGTTGTCCCACTGCAGCTCCTGGCATACCACGTTGCACTGCTGCGGGGTCACGACATCGACCAACCGAGGAACCTCGCCAAGTCGGTGACGGTGGAGTGAGCAGAAGTTCACAGTTCACAGCTCACAGATCGGAAGGTGCTGACTGTCAACTGTGAACTGTGAGCTGTGAACTACCCGATCGCATCCCCTGGATGCTGGTCGCGAGTAGCCTGCGGGCCTATGGAGATCATCGGGCTCGGGGTCGACCTCGCAGAGGTGTCGCGCGTGCGGAGGCTGCTCGCCAAGGACCCGGACGCGTTCAGGCGCCGGTGCTTCACGGACATCGAGTGGGAGTACGCACATCGTTTCTCCGATCCGTCTGAGCGGCTGGCTGCCCGCTTTGCGGGTAAGGAAGCTGTGATGAAGAGCATGTTCACCGGATGGCGGCGCATACCGTGGCGCGATATCGAGATCACCGGTGGCGGCCCTCCTGGTGTGAACCTCTTCGGGAAGGCGAAGCAGCGAGCTGCGATGCTCGGGATCGTCGACGTCAAGATCACGGTCACGCACACAGGTGACACGGCCATGGTCTTCGTCGTCTCGGTGGGAGAGCACACCTGATGGAACGCATCCTCTCCGTTGCAGCAATGATCGAGGTCGATGCGTCGTCGCAGCGGCCGGTCGATCATCTGATGGATGCTGCTGGATACGGCGTTGCCCTCTCAGCGGCCTCCATGGGCATCGGGTACGCCAGCGTCGTCCACGTTCTCGCCGGCAGCGGGAACAACGGTGGCGACGGATACGTGGCTGCCCGCTACCTGCGTCGCCGGGGAGCAGCCGTCACCGTCCACGCTCTTTTTGCGCCGAAGGCCGGTTCGCCGGCATCGAGGGCGGCCGACGCCGCGGTACGGGCCGGGGTGAGGGTGATCTCCCTTGGAGGTGTTCACAGCGGCGACCTTGTGATCGATGCGCTGTTCGGGACGGGGTTCCGAGGTACGTTGCCTGGCGAAGTCCTGCCATGGATCGAGTCGGGTACGCCGGTTCTCGCCGTCGATGTCCCGTCGGGAGTATCCGGAGATACCGGAACCGTCGAAGGCCCGGCGTTCACCGCGAAACGTACGGCGACGTTCCATGCCCTCAAGACGGGCCACGTGCTTGGAGAAGGTCCGGATCGCTGTGGTGAGATAGACCTCTACGACATCGGCCTCGAGGGTGGAACGCCCGCGATGTATCGATTTGCAACGCGAGACGTGATCGTCCCACGCCGCGCGAGAGTTGCTCACAAGTGGTCGGCAGGTGCGGTGGCGACGATCGGCGGTGTCCCCGGCCTCACCGGTGCAGCGTTGCTTGCTGCACGGTCGGCGATCGCCTCGGGCGCGGGTGTGTCGTCGATACTCACAACGGCAGCGACGGTTTCGGCGTACGAGTCTCTCGCCCCTGATCTCGTGACGATCCAGGCAAGCGAGTCGAGTAGTTGGCGTGACCACGCTTCTGAGGTCCTGGCGTTGATGGGGCGCTACGACACACTCGTTCTCGGTCCCGGCCTCGAACCGGTATCGAGTGTGTTCGTCGAGAGCATCATCCGCCAGTTCGACGGAACCGTCGTCGTCGACGCCGGGGCTCTCAACGCTCTCCCTCGATGGGATGTCCTTGGGGAAAGGACCGGTCCGACGGTCATCACTCCGCATGCGGGGGAGTTCAAGAGGTTGACGGGTGATGAGCCAACACCCGAGGCGGCGAGATGGCTCCATGATGCGACCGGTGCGGTTGTCGTCTTGAAAGGCAATCCGACATTCGTGACGGGCGAGGATCAGCTGGTCGTCGACACAGGCGGACCCGAGCTTGCAACCATCGGCACCGGAGATGTGCTCGCGGGGATGATCGGGGCTTTCACCGCTTCGGGGATCCCGACACTGAACGCAGTTGCCGGCGCCGCGTACCTTCACGGCCTCGCGGGGTCCCGACTCGCTTCCCGACAGACCGTCACTGCGCCTGATCTCATCCGTGAGGTAGGCGTCGTCGTCGCCGAGTTCGTGCGCGGGGCCACCCCGGCAGTCAGGAGCTGACACGATGCGCCCATCATGGGTCGAGGTGGATCTCGGAGCGATCGAACACAACGTTCGCCAGATCGCCGAAAGGATCACCCCGGCCGAGTTCTGTGCTGTCGTCAAGGCCGACGCATACGGCCACGGGGACATCCCGGTCGCCGAGGCGGCTATCGCTGCAGGAGCTTCGTGGCTCGCCGTCGCCCTCGTCGAGGAGGGTGTCCGACTTCGAGAAGCTGAGATCGATGTGCCGATCCTCGTCTTATCCGAACCGAGCTTCGAGGATGTGCACCTCGTGGTACAGCACGGGTTGATCCCGACCGTATACCGCGCCGAGTTCGTGGATCAGGTTGCGGTCACCGCCGAGCGGGCAGGCGCTCCGGCGTACCCGGTCCACTTGAAGGTCGACACCGGGATGCACCGGGTCGGCGCTGCGCCGGTCGATGCGTTTGCGGTCGCCCGACGGATCCACAGGGACGATCGTCTCACGCTTCAGGGCGTCTTCACCCATTTCTCCGTCGCCGACGAGGATCTTGACTACACGAGAAGGCAGAACACTGCTCTGGTCCACTTCGTGGACGCTCTGCGTTCTGAAGGCATCGAACCCAAGATGGTGCACGCAGCGAACACGGCTGCGGCGCTCGAGCTGGAGGAGTCGCGGCACGACATGTGCCGCGTCGGCCTCGGAATGTACGGGCTTCGACCTGCGCCCGGTTACGGCAGGGACATGGACCTGCATCCGGCGATGCGTGTCGTGAGTCACGTCGGCTACGTTCGCCAGATTCCGGCGAAGGCACGGCCGTCGTACGGGCGAATCCGCGAGCTGGAGAGTTCGAGCACGATCGTGACGGTTCCCATCGGGTACGCCGATGGTGTTGCGAGGAGCCTCTCGCGTGCAGGCTCGGTGCTGATCGGCGGACGGCGGTACCCGTTCGCAGGACAGATCACGATGGACATGGTCGTCGTCGACGTCGGTCGGGACGACGTGAGCATCGGAGACGAGGTGGTTTTCATCGGGCATCAGGAAGACGACGAGATCACCGCCGAAGAGTGGGCGGACCTCCTCGGGACGATCAACTACGAGGTGGTGTGCGACTTCGGGTCGAGACTCCCACGTCGGTACATGCCTCGGGGGGTCGAGTGAGTATCGACACGATCACCGACGTTCCCGGTGTGCTCGTCGGTCACGCCACCGATTCTGAGGCCAGGACCGGTGTGACCGTGCTCACGTTCGGTGAGCCGAACGTGGCTGTCGCCGATGTGAGAGGAGGGGCACCTGGGACCCGTGAACTCGGCCTTTTCGGAGACGCGATCAAACCGGTGACCGTCAACGCGATCATGTTCGCCGGTGGAAGCGCGTTCGGGCTCGGCGCTGCGCAGGGGATCGTCGAGCAGATCGAGGCGGAGGGGAGAGGCGTACCGACTCCGACTGGACCTGTCCCCATCGTTGCAGGAGCGATCATCTACGACCTCATGGTCGGGCGGTCCGATGTCCGGCCGGGACCGAGTGAAGGCCTCGCAGCCTACGTCTCACGGTCCGCCGATCCCGTGACGATGGGCGCGGTCGGTGCGGGGAGTGGGGCAACGGTCGGGAAGCTGCACGGTATCGATGCCGCAGTGAGAGCAGGCATCGGGTCGGCATCTCTGAAAGTCGGGGACGCAACCGTTGGGGCACTCGTGGTGCTCAACGCGGTTGGAGACGTCTTCTCTCTCGATGGTCACCGTCTCACCGGGACCGACGCGACACGCACAGAGGGGAGCGAGCCTCCTTCAGGCTTCAACACGACGTTGATCGCGGTGGCGACGGATGCCGATGTCGAGGACCGCAACGAACTGCGACGGCTTGCCGTGCGCTGCCACGACGCGCTCGGGGCGACGGTGCGCCCGGCTCATACTCGCTATGACGGCGACGCAGTCTGGGTCGTTGCGAGCCCGGGTGTCGAAGCCGACATCGACGCCCTCGCGGAGGCAGCGTTCGGTGTCGTTGCCCTCGCGGTGATTCGTGCAGTTGCCAAGGAGAACGGTACATGACGGTTTCGTTCGGCCATATCGAAGACATCGCCGAGCTTTCTCTGATCGCCCGAACGTGCACCAGGTGTTCGTTGAGCGACGGACGGACGAACGTCGTGTTCGGCTCAGGTGCTGTGGATGCCGACGTGATGGTCGTCGGCGAAGGACCCGGACAGCAAGAGGACGAACAGGGTGTGCCGTTCGTCGGTCGGTCCGGCCAGCTGCTCGCCTCCCTCCTCGCCGAGGTCGGCCTCGAGCGAGACGACGTCTACATCGCAAACGTCGTCAAGTGCAGACCTCCACGAAACCGAGACCCATTGCCCGCCGAGATCGACGCTTGTAAGCCGTACTTGCGACGTCAGATCGAACTCGTCGATCCATCGGTCGTTATCACGCTCGGGAACTTTTCGACGAAGCTGCTTCTTCGGACGACAACGGGTATCACCCGCATGCGCGGTGTGGCGTACGAGTGGTGGGGCCGGTACCTCGTACCGACCTTCCATCCAGCGGCTGCACTTCGTGGCGGTGAGCGGGTCACGAACGACATCCGTTCAGACCTCCGGCTCGTGCGATCTATCATCGACGGTAGGATTTCCTCCGGAGACGAACCACAGACCAACGACGTGACGGTGTCCGTCGACCAAGATGAAGAGAGCTCCCAGATGGGGCTCTTCGGTGAATCGTAGCGATGACCATCGAGATCACATCCACGAGCCCTGACGACACGCTGGCCCTCGGGCGGCGGTTCGCCGCCGTGTTGACCGCCGGTGACATCGTCTTGCTGTCTGGCAGGCTCGGAGCGGGCAAGACGCTGTTCGTTTCCGGTGTCGCCGACGGTCTCGGCATAACCGAGCGGGTCACGAGCCCATCGTTCGTGATCGCGAGGATCTACCGCGGGGGGTTTCTCCCACTCGTCCACGCCGACGCGTACCGCCTCGGATCGATGGCCGAGTTCTATGACCTCGAGCTCCCCGACGACGGTCGGGATGGCGTCGTCATGATCGAGTGGGGAGACGCAGTCGCTGAGGGGCTGCCGGCGGACCGGCTCGTCATCACGTTTGCAATGGAGGGTGAGGCGAGGAGGATCACGATGGAGCCGATGGGTTCGTGGTGCGATCGTAATCTCGCGGCGGTGCTGTTGTGAACGTCCTCGCTATCGACACGGCAACTCCCGCATCTTCGGTAGCGATCGGTGTCGGTGCTGATCTTCTCGCGATGTCCGTCAACGTGGACAGACGCGGCCACGTCGGGTTCCTGATGCCTGCGATCGACTTCTGTTTCAGCCAGGCAGGTTGGAAACCAAGGGACATCGATCTTGTTGCGGTCGACGTCGGCCCCGGTCCGTACACCGGATTGCGGGCGGGTATCGCCACAGCGCAAGCCTTCGCCGCCGCCGTGGGTGCACCGATGGTGACCGTTTCCTCGCTCACCGTCATCGCCGTGCGTGCAGCAACGGGGAGGAGACGTATCTGGCCGGTCGTCGACATGCGGCGAGGCCAGTTCGCCATCGCTCCGTTTCGGCCGCTTCCCGGTGGTGTGGCGCCCGATGGGAGTCCCGAGGTCGTCTCGCCTGAGTACTTCAAGGCGCTGCTCGAGTCCGAAGGGACGGACAGCCTCGTGGTCGGTGACTGGGCGTCGATGCCGCCCGCGACGTGGACGGCGCTGGACAAGGTCCGTCGTGGCCGACCCCGATACCCGTCTGCAGACACGCTCCTCGAGATCGCCGACATCAAGGTCGAACAAGGCCACCTGACCGCTGCCGAGGACATCCGTCCGATGTACATGCGTGAACCAGATGTGCAGATCAACTGGGAGTCGTTCCGCTCCGAGGGAGTGTGGCCCGAGTGAGTGTGTCGATCCGCCGCATGACACGAAGCGACATCCCCGCGGTCGCTGGCCTCGAAGCTGAGATCTACCCGCAGCCGTGGTCCCCGAGGGTGTTCTTCGACGAGTTGGCCATGGACAACCGGCGCTACCTGGTCGCCGTCGACGAGTCAGCGGCTCCCATCGGATACGGCGGGCTCTTGATCGTGGAGGACGATGCACACATCACGACGATTGCCGTTGCACCACGCGCACGGGGCCAACAGCTCGGTACCCAGTTGATGCTGCGCCTCGTCGACGAGGCCATCGATACCGGGACGCGCCACCTGACGCTCGAAGTGAGGGCATCGAACGAGACCGCGCAACGGCTCTACGACAGGTTCGGTTTCGAGCCCGTTGGACGGCGGAAGAACTACTACAAGGACGAAGATGCACTCGTGATGTGGGCAACCGACATCGATACGGAGGACTACCAGGACAGGATCGTCGAGATCCGGCGGTCGCTCGAGGAGGTTCCATCGTGAGCGGACCTCTCATCCTCGGGATCGAATCGAGCTGTGATGAGACGGGCGTCGCCGTTCTCGACGGAATGAAGGTCCGCAGCTCCGTTCTCGCCTCCCAGGTGGATCTCCACGCCCGGTTCGGTGGTGTGGTGCCAGAGGTTGCTGCCAGGGCACACGTCGAGGCGATCAGGCCGTTGGTTCATCAGGCGATCACGAGGGCCGGGATACACCCCGATGAGCTCGATGCGGTCGCGGCGACGCAGGGACCGGGACTTGTCGGGGCGTTGATGGTCGGGTACGCGTTCGGAAAGTCCCTCGCGTACTCGCTCGGCAAGCCGCTCTATGGCATCGATCATATGGAGGGCCATCTCTTCGCTCCACGGTTGGCGTTTTCTGGCTACGAGCCACCGGCCATCGTGCTCCTTGCAAGCGGTGGGCACAGCCAGATCGTCCACGTCAAGGCGTGGGGTGACTACGAGATCCTCGGTGGCACCATCGATGACGCTGCGGGGGAGGCGTTCGACAAGCTCGCACGGTTCATGGGCCTCGGTTTTCCGGGTGGCCCGGCGATCGATCGGGATGCCGAGAACGGTGACCCGTCGGCTGTCGCGTTTCCCCGGGCACTTCGGGATCGACCGTACGACTTCTCGTTCTCCGGACTCAAGACCTCGGTCGTCACGTACCTCGAGAAGGCGAAGGCGGAGGGAAGGCTTCCACCGCGCGAAGACGTTTCGGCGTCGATCCAGGAGGCCATCGTCGACGTGCTCGTCACCAAGACTTTCAACGCCGTGGAAGCTACCGGTGTCGAGGTCATCGGAGGTGGAGGGGGCGTGCTTGCAAATCGTAGGTTGCGCGAGCGGCTTGCCGCTGAGGCAGATACTCGTGGTGTCGGCTTGTTTGTCCCGGAGCCGGAGCTCTGTACGGACAACGGAGCGATGATCGGGAGCGTTGCGGTGCACAAGATGGAACGTGGCGAAGAGGGAGATCCGCTCACCGGTGACGTCGACCCGACTCTGCGGCTGGGTTCGTGAGCGGGGGGATCCGCCTCGGCAGCTTCGCAGGCGCCCGGATCATCGGCGATATTTCGGTGTTCGTCCTGATGCTTCTCTTCGGGTTGGTGGTGCTGGTCGATCTCGACTCGTTGGGAGTTGCGGCATCCGGGCAGGCTCGGGGTTTCGCTGCTCTCGCTGGAGGCGTTGGCCTCGTTCTCGGTGTCCTGGCCCACGAGTTGAGCCACGCTGCGGTGGCCGTGCGCAAGTCGATGATCGTCAGCGAGGTGCGTCTCTTCATGTTCGGCGGGTACTCGGTGATCACGGGGGAGCCGTCGTCGCGAGATGAGGCAGTGATCGCAGTCGCCGGACCTCTCATGTCGTTCCTCATCGCCGGGGTCACGGGTCTCACCGCCCTCGTCGTTGGCGGCGACTCGGTCGTTGGAAGAACGATGTGGCTGCTGGCACTTGCCAACATCGCCATCGGTGTGTTCAACCTGCTGCCCGGTTTCCCTCTCGACGGTGCACGCGTGTTGCGGGGCATCCTGGCGGCGCGTTCGGGGGACCGTCTCCGTGCAACGAGGGTCGTGAACACGATCGGCAGGACCATGGGGTGGCTCACGGTGGGTCTTGGTGTGGCGCTGATGGTCACACGACAACCGGCGGGCCTGTTCGCGATCGTCGGCGGCTGGTTCCTCGCCCAGGCGGCAGCGAGCGTCGGTCGGCGTGAGGAACTCAGTGTCGCCCTCGACGGGATGATCGTTCGCGACGTGATGCGTCTGACCACCGAGGCCGTGCCGGCTGATTGGACCGTCTCGGCGATGCTGGATCTCTACGGGCTTGGGCCACACTTACGCACGCAGCCGGTAGAGGTGAAGGGTCGCGTGGTCGGTGTCGTCGCTCAGGAGGACATCGAGACGGTATCGCCTCCACGGTGGTCCTCGACGAGGGTCCGCGCCGTGATGTCACTGATCGGCCCGACCGACGTCGTCGAGGCATCCGACTCTCTCGAATCACTGCTGCTGCGCCCTGCGGGTGGATCCGGTGTGGCCGTCGTCGTCGATGACGGCCGGGTCGTCGGTGTCATCGACGCCGAGTCCCTCAGCACCGTCCTCTAGGAATCAGCCGACAGCCGATGGCCGAAAGCCGAAAGCCGATCTAGCACTCGCTTCAATAGAGTGCCAACGCCCACTATCATTGGCAGTCGTAAGCACCGACTGCTAACTCGAGACGAAGGAGATAGTCGGATGAATCTGAAGCCTTTGGGCGATCGCATTGTTGTGAAACCCCAAGATGAGCAAGAGTCCACCACACCAAGTGGCATTGTCATTCCGGATACCGCCAAGGAGAAGCCCCAGTTGGGTGAGGTTCTCGCAGTAGGACCGGGTGAGTTCAAGGACGGGGAACGCGTCCCCGTCGACGTCAACGTAGGTGATGTCGTCTTCTATTCGAAGTACGGCGGCACCG
>CAYLVM010000077.1:0-11091 GCA_964387145.1 uncultured Acidimicrobiaceae bacterium | reverse complement strand
TGACTCCTGTCCTCCATCTTCCGTCTACCCTCTACTCCATGAGCATCATCCTCCTCGTAGCCGACAACGATCGGACGATCGACAGCGTCACGGCATCGCTCTCAGAACCGGGGACTTCCGTGATCGTGGAGCGAGATCCCGAAGCTGCGGTCTCGGTGGTCAAGGAAGAGCGCATCGATGCGGTCATCGTCGACATGCGGGTGGCCTCGATGGGCGCCATCGCCGTGACGCACTCCGTGCGTGACGCCACAAGCGGTGACGTACCGATCACCATCCTCCTCGACAGAGCTGACGACACATTCCTTGCTCGACGTTCCGGAGCAGACAACTGGGTCGTAAAGCCTGTGAAGACCTCCGAGTTGCGCGCCGCCGTGTCTCTCGATGGAAGCAGTTCGTGACGACCGGCAAGGAACCTGCGAGTACGAGCGGGTCCTCGGTACCCCACCGATGATCCCGGACACGGTCATCTACCTCGGCATTCTGGCCATCTGTATCGCGGGATCTGGGTACTTCTCGGGATCAGAAACGGCGCTGATCGGGATATCGCGCGAGCGTGTCCACCGTCTGGCTGAAGAGGGGCCAAGGGGTAAGAAACTCGAACAACTCGTGTCCGAACCCGAACGGATGCTCTCCACGTTGCTCGTCGCCAACAACACGGTCAACGTGCTGGCTGCCTCTGTGGCGACGATCCTCTTCGTCTCCCTCATAGGCGAGACGTGGGGGCCGTGGGTGGCGACCGGTGCCATGACGGCAGTACTCCTCGTATTCGGCGAGATAACACCCAAGACGATCGCTGCACGCCACCCTGAAGCATTCTCCCTGCGCGTGGCCGGGACGATCTGGAACCTCTCGATCATCCTTGCTCCCATCGCGTCCTTCTTCTCTGCAATCACCCGTGGCCTTCTGAAGCTGCTGCGTATCGACACCAACGGTGTCGGTGATCCGGTGACTGAAGACGACATCAGGGCACTTGCAGAGCTCGGTCACAGAGGTGGCCAAATCGAGGAGGTGGAGCGCGAGATCATCGATGCGCTGTTCAACCTTGCCGACCGGTCCGTTCGCGAGGTCATGACGCCGAGACTCGACATCGCTGTTCTTCCCCTTCCCCTCTCGGCCGCAGCGATCCGCGAAGCAGTCAGCGAGACGGGCCACAGCCGCTACCCGGTATCGGCGGGGGATCTCGACGAGTTCGCCGGAATCATCCACGTCAAGGACCTCCTTCAACAGCCCGACCTCAGCGACACGACCGACCTGAACAGCATGATCAGGCAACCGAACTACGTCCCTGAGACGATGTCTGTACTCGACACACTCGAACAGATGCGCTCGGATCGCTACGGGATGGCCGTTGTCGTCGATGAGCACGGGGGTGTCGAAGGGATCGTGACGGTCAAGGACCTCGTCGCCGAACTCGTCGGTGAGCTCCAGGATGAGTACGACCCGGGAACCCCAACGGTGATCCAGATCGCACACGGCATCTGGACCGTCGACGGTCGCGTCGATATCGAGGACCTCAGTGAGGCGATCGGCGTTCCCCTTCCCGAAGGCCCCTTTTCGACGGTTGGCGGATTGATCATGGCGTTGTTCGGCAAGGTACCTGAGGAAGGGGATCAGGTAGAAGACAACGGTCTCAGCTACACCGTTCTCACGATGGACCGCCAGCGTGTCGACCGCATCAAGGTCGAGAAGGTATCCGGTGAACGGTAAACCTACCCACCACCCTCAACGTCTGCCATCTGACATCTGTCCTCTGTCGTCTGCCATCTGCCGTCTGACTGGGGTACCATCCGTCCCCTACCGGGACGTAGCGCAGGTTGGTAGCGCGCATCGTTCGGGACGATGAGGTCGTCGGTTCAAATCCGACCGTCCCGACCAAGCCCCTCCGACGAGGAGGGGCTTCGTCGCGTCAGGCCCCGGAGAAGTCTGGACGCCGCTTCTCGATGAAGCCAGACACACCCTCGGAGAAGTCCCGGGTCGATGATGCCGCCATGATGGACGCAGCCTCTGCATCCATCTGATCGTACGGGGTGGACCCAAACGAGGATCGCAACAGCTTGCGAGCATGAACGTACGCGAGCGTTGGACCTCGTGCCAGTTTGCGTGCAAGTGCTTGCACCGCATCATCGAAGTCATCCTCAGTGACCACCTCGTTCACCAGACCCATCTCAAGCGCCTCGGTTGCAGAGAGAACCCGGTTCGTCAGGATCAACTCCATTGCGCGGCGCGCCCCAACGTATCGGGGGAGGAAGTACGTGCTCGATCCATCCGGCGACACACCGATGCCGGTGTACGCCATCGTGAAGACCGCGGTGTCGACGGCGACGGCGAGGTCGGTTGCCATCGCAACACCCATTCCGGCACCCGCGACAACACCGTTGATGGCTGCGATCGTCGGGAATGGAGCATCGATGATCTTGGTGACCGCTGCGTGGAGGACATCGAGAGTTTCCTGCATCACCCCGGTCGGGTTCTCCCGATTGTCGTAGAACGCCTGAACGTCTCCACCGGCGCTGAACGCCCGTCCCGTACCGGTGATGATGAGAGCTCTGATATCCCCGTTGTCCCACAGATCTGCCATGGCAGCGTCGAACTCCCTGCCCATGGGAACACCGAGCGCGTTCATCGACTCAGGAACGTTCAACCGCACCGTGGCAACAGCATCGAGAACTTCGACTTCGATCAATCCCACGGCGTTCCTCCCGTCCGAGTTCCAAGTACCAGGTACCGCGTAGCCGCCCTGCGGCTACGCAAGCAGCAGCTCTGCCAACTCCACCGCGTTCAACGCGGCTCCCTTTCGCAGATTGTCGCCTATTGCAAAGAGACTGATACCTCCGAGATGGCCGATGGTCTCACGAAGCCTCCCAATGAGCACGTCATCGATCCCTGCCGAGTCCAGCGGTGTGGGCACGTTCGTGTCGTCCCACAGCTGCACACCGGGAGCTCCGCCGAGAACAGCTACCGCCTCGTCGAGGTCCACGGCACGGTCGAACCACATGGACGCCGCAATTCCGTGACCGACCATCACGGGTACCCGGACGCAGGTCGGCTCAACGGCGATGGTGTCTCGACGAAGGATCTTGCGTGTCTCGTTGACGAGCTTCCACTCCTCGTCCGTATATCCGACGTCGGTGATCGACCCTGCGAGGGGGAGCACGTTGTAGGCGATCGGTCGCATGTACAGGTCACCGCCGGGATCCTCCCAGTTGCCAGACACGAGTCCGTCGAGGTTGTCCCTGAAGTGCTCAACCTCACTTTGGAGTTGATCCATGCCCGTCTTGCCCGAGCCCGAGACGCTCTGGTAGGACGTTGCGATCATCGTGCGCATCCCCGCTGCACGGTGGAGAGGTCCGGCCGCCATCATGATCGTCATCGTGGTGCAGTTCGGGTTCGCAACGATCCCCTGGTTGTCGGCGATCGCATCGTCGTTGACGTTCGCAACGACGAGCGGCACGTTGTCGTCCATGCGGAACGCAGACGAGTTGTCGATCACGGTGGCTCCCGCTCTTGCGAACCTCGGGGCGTGCTCTTTCGATCGAGCACCCCCTGCTGAGAACAACGCGATGTCCACACCCGTCGGATCGGCTGTTTCGAGGTCCTCGACCTCGACATCGCCCCATCTGGTGCCGACGATCCTTCCCGCAGACCTGGGTGAAGCCATGAGCCGAACATCCGTCGCCGGGAAGTTCCGTTCCTCGAGAATCGACAACATGGTGGTGCCGACGGCGCCGGTTGCACCCACGATCGCCACGCGGGGCCGAGAGTACGTTTCCATCAGCTTCCTTCGTCTTCGAGTCCCAGTCCGACGTGCAACGCACGTACTGCTTCAAGCACTCTATCCCCTTGGATCACACACGAAATCCGGATCGGTGATGTTGAGATCATCTGAATATTGACGCCTTCCTCCGACAGCAGGCGGAACATCCTCGCAGCGATCCCCGACTCCGTCTTCATCCCGATGCCGACAACACTCACCTTGGCGATCCCGTCGTCGATCGAGACACCGCCCGCGTCCACTTCCTTGGCAACGGTCTCAGCCTGCTCGCGGGCTACGTCGATGGATATCGTCGGTACGGTGAAGCTGATATCGGTGATCCCTTCGTGCGACACGTTCTGGACGATCATGTCGACATTGACGCTTGCGGCCGCAAGTAACTCGAACAAAGCGGCCGCAATACCGGGTGTATCGGGCACGTCGTACACGGTGACCTTCGCTTCATCGTTGGTGTACGTCACGCCTCTGACCACTGGTTGTTCCATCGTGTCCTCCTTGACCCACGTCCCGAGACCATCGTGAAACGACGAGCGCACGTGGATCGGAATCTTGAACCTTCGCCCGAACTCGACCGATCTCGGCATGAGCACGCCCGCTCCGGCCGAGGCAAGCTCGAGCATCTCTTCGAACGTCACCTCGTCGAGCTTTGTCGCGTTGGGGACCACACGCGGATCAGCCGTGAACACGCCGTCGACATCGGTGAAGATCTCGCATCTGTCCGCCTCGAGTGCCGCGGCGAGTGCAACGGCCGTCGCGTCGGATCCTCCTCGACCGAGCGTCGTCACGTCTCGCGAATCGGGGTCGACACCCTGAAAGCCGGCGACGATCACGACCTTCCCCTGATCCAGGCCCTCCCGCACCCGATCGGCACGGATCTCGACGATCTCCGCTTGACCGTGCTTGCCTGTCGTGAGGATGCCTGCCTGTGATCCGGTGAAACTCATCGCGGGGACGCCGAGATCCTCGATGGCCATTGCAACGAGTGCCATCGTCACACGCTCACCGGCGGTCAACAACATGTCGAGTTCTCTCGGATGTGAGTGCCGGGAAACGTCACGTGCAAGCGCCAGGAGCTCATCGGTCTGTTTCCCCATCGCGCTCACAACGGCGACGACGCCGTTCCCTTCCGCATGGGCGTCCACGATCCTGCGGGCGACGCGACGGATACGCTCGGCGTCGGCCACCGAGGTTCCTCCGTACTTGTGAACGACGAGTGCCATCGGGGCTGAAGTGTAGGTGTACGCGACCTTCAGCCATACCATCGCCCCATGCGTCTCTCACGAATCACCGTTCTCGTACTCGCCATTGGACTCGTCGCAGCAGCCTGCTCGAGCAGTTCGAATGGATCCGACACGGCTGTCCCTTCGACCGTGCCGCTGCTGGCCGTGCCGACCAGCTACGTCGGCTACCTGCGCCAGCCGACGGCCTGTGACGCAGAACAGCCGGAGCCCGCCGTCGACATGAAGTTCGACGCGCCACAAGACATCGGACTGACCGGCCCTGCGACGATCTCGCTCAACACCTCCTGCGGGACGATCGATATCGCCGTCGACCCATCCTCCGCTCCCGAGACGGTGAACTCGTTCGTCTTCCTCGCCAAGTCCGGCTACTTCGACGGAACCGTGTCACATCGCATCGTCCCGGGCTTCATGATGCAAGCAGGCGATCCGACCGCAACCGGCCTCGGTGGACCCGGCTACACGATCCCCGACGAGTACCCCGATGAACCAACCTACCTGCGGGGAACCGTCGCCATGGCCAACGCCGGTCCGGGTACGACCGGCAGCCAGTTCTTCATCCTCTTCGGTGATGCCGAGTGGCTACCGCCGACGTTCACGATCTTCGGTCAGGTTGTCGACGGCTTCGACACGCTCGACCGGATCGAGCAGATCCCCCTCGGACGAGGCCCAAACAGCGCCGACCCCGAACCCTCCACGCCGCTCGAGACGCTCTATATCGAGTCGGTCACCATCACGAGGTAGTCTTTCCCCCATGGCCACAGACAAGAGAGATCGCCAGCGGGCGAACCGGGAAGCCAAGAAGGCTGAGGCAGCCAAGGCTGCAAAGCGCAAGCACATCGTGGATCAGATCAAGAAGTACGGCGGGTACGTCGTGCTCTTCGTGGGATCCCTGTTCGTGCTTCGATTCTTCACCGGCTGAACCGTGTGAAGTCGGACCTGCATCTTCACTCGACGGCATCGGACGGAGCCGACTCCCCGACTCGACTCGTCGAACTCGCCGTCGATGCCGGCCTCTCTGGGATGGCCCTGACAGATCACGACACACTCGCCGGTATCGACGAAGCACGCGAGGCCGCCGAGAGGTTCGGCATCGACTTCATCCCTGGCGTCGAGCTGTCCGTCGACCACGACGGGACGAAGATGCACATGCTGGTGTACGGCATCGAACCGGTACCGGGCCCCCTTCAGGACAAGCTCGCCGGCCTCATCGAGGGGAGGTCGGTGCGAAACCGCAGGATCGTAGAAGCGCTCAAGGATCTCGGATATGACATCACGGTCGCCGACGTCGAGAAACAGGCAAGGGGACCATCGATCGGGCGTCCACACATAGCAGACGCTCTCGTCGCAAAGGGTTATCTGGAGACCAGGGATGAGGCGTTCGCCGAGCTCCTCCACGACGGTGGCTCGGTCTACTTCCCGAGAGCACGCTTGTCTGCTATCGAGGCGATCGAGCTTGGCCGCGCAAGTGGAGGTATCGCTGTGATCGCCCACCCCAAGACGATCCATCTCCGCAGTGAGGACTTCACGCGGATGTTCGACGATCTGCAAGCTGCCGGGCTCGCCGGGATCGAAGCTCACCACCCGCTGCACGACCTCACCTTGCGCCAGCACCTCGAGCAGCTTGCGTCGCGTCTCTCCCTGATCGCAACGGGAGGGTCCGACTACCACGGGATGACCAAGCGAGAGTTCCGTGTCGGGACGGGAACCGGTGACCTCGTTGTTCCCTCCGAAGCCTTCGATGCCATCGCCGGGGCGATCCGCTGAATCCTCTACATCTCGCGCTGATTCGCTCCGATACAGAGGCTGAGGTGAATACATGAGCCCCTGGCCGAACCGGGCACCGATCTCCTACGACGAGTTGCGCGTGCAATACAACATGACCCGTGCGATCGGCGCTGCCTTCTGCATCGTCGGCATCGTCGCGTACTCCCTCCGGGACGGATCGAGCACGCTGCTTCTCCTCCTGATTCCGGCCGGGGCGATCGCCATCGACGCCGTGTACCGCTTGCGTGATGGATCTAACCCGTTTCCCGGACTCCTGATCGATGCGACCGTCATCGGTGCCGCGATGTACCTCCGTGGCCCGGAACTGACCGTGTACGCCGTTGTCCTCCTCGCTCTGCTGGTGACCTCGGCAGTTCTCCTGCCCTTCAGACAGGTACTGGTGATCATGGCGTACGCCGGTTCCTGGTTCATCACGATCGAGTTCCTCAACAACTCGATCAAGCCACCGGGCCTCGGATTCATCGCCGGATCAGGGGACACGGTGATGGTCGACACGTTGACAGTGATCGCGGTCGTGGGCGTCGTCGGCGCCCTGCTCTTCCAATCGGTCAAAGTGATCCTCGCCGCGCAGGACCGCCAGGAAGCAGCACTCGCCCTCGAACGCAGGGCTGTCGAACTCAAGAATGAGTTCGTCTCGATGGTCAGCCATGAGCTTCGTACCCCACTCACCGGCATCAGCGGATTCACCGAGATGCTCACCGATTCGTGGAAGTCCCTCCCACCCGAAGAGATCGACGAATTCCTCGCGATCATGCACCGCGAGACAGAGCACCTGGCGAACCTCGTCGAGGACATCCTCGTGATCCCCCGTCTCGAGGCCGGCCACCTCAAACTCAACTCCGAGGAACTCGATCTGACGATCGAGGTTCACAACGTCGCAGAAGTCGTCTTCGACGACACCGACTACTCCGTATCGATTCCCACGAACGTCGGGGTGTACGCAGACCGGACCCGGATCCGCCAGATCCTTCGCAACCTGCTCGAGAACGCCAGAAAGTACGGCGGAGACCAGGTGCTGATCGAGGGAGAGATGGTGGGGTCCGGCCTCTACAAGGTCTCGGTTTCGGACAACGGCCGAGGGATCGCCCCCGAGGATCGGGAGAGGATCTTCGAACACTTCGAGCAACTCTCCACAGGTGACGGACGACTTCAGCAAGGAGTCGGACTCGGACTTCCGATCGCAAGGAAGCTCGCACAGGCAATGGGTGGAGACCTCTGGTATGAGGAACGTTTCCCCATGGGGTCGCGGTTCTGCTTCACCGTCCAGATGGTGAGCAACGCTACCGACGACACCACGGAGACACCGATTCCACAGGTACACGCCTGACGCGGTAGCGTGTGGTCACCGTGCTGCCCTACAACATCCATCATGTCGCCATTGCGGTCGAGGACCTCGACGCATCGCTCGCCGACTTCGCAGAAAAGTACGGTATCGCGCCAATCTCGACTGAGACCATCGAGGAACAAGGTGTGCGCGAGGCCATGATCGCTGTGGGCGGATCACACATCCAACTGCTCCAACCACTCGGACCCGACACATCCGTCGGGAAGTTCCTCAGCAGCAACGGTGAGGGGCTGCACCATATCGCTTTCGCCGTTGCGAATATCGAGGCGGCCCTGGAGCATCTCGAGAAGGAAGGGGCGCGGCTCATCGACTCGACACCCCGCATTGGAGGCGGTGGCCACCGGATCGCGTTCGTCCATCCGGCAGATCTGGCGGGTACACTCATCGAACTCGTCGAGGTATGAAGTGACTGACAAGATCGAGATCATGGGTGGTGCAGGACCTCAGGAAGCCGCGGCGATCGCGGCCGTCATCGCTCGTATCGAGGCAGACGAACTCGCCGCAACCGCCGTCCGGCCCCATCCGATTCACAAGAGCCAGTGGGTGCAGGCAAGCCGACCCATGGAGCACCTGGCACCCGTCCCACCCGAGGAGTACGACAAGCAACCGGAGAGCGCCTCAGCGAACCCCGTCGGTCCCTGAGACACCCCCGCCTGTGACGACCGCCCCGGAGGGCCGTGGCATCCTGCTCGACCACCTGTAGCATCGGAGCATCGCGATGCAGGAAAGGACGACATGAACCCTGTCATCTGCTCGATTGCTCGAACGCCGATCGGTCGATTCAACGATGTGTTCACGCCACTGAGCGCAATGGACCTCGGCGGTGTCGCTATTCGCGGCGCTCTCGAGAGAGCCACGCTTGCACCAGGTGAAGTTGACGAGGTCATCTTCGGACATGTGCTCCAGGCAGGCCAAGGTCAGATCACTTCCCGGCAGGCCGCCGTGAACGGTGGTATCCCGATGACGGTGCCGGCCGTGACCATCAACAAGGTGTGCCTTTCAGGGATGACGGCGATCGCAGAGGCCACCAACCACATCAGGCTCGGTGAGTCGACGTTCGTCGTCGCCGGTGGCATGGAGTCGATGACCAGCGCCCCGTACCTTCAGCCCGAAGCCCGATCCGGCTACCGCATGGGCGATGCGACCATCGTCGATTCGATGATGCACGATGGCCTCTTCTGTGCTTTCGACTCCTGCATGATGGGAGAGTCCTCCGACCTCAAGAACGGCGAACTCCAGATCACACGGGAGGCACAGGATGCCTGGTCTGCACGATCACATGAGCGGGCGATCGCTGCCACTGACTCCGGCGTGTTTGCCAAGGAGATCGTTGCAGTGAACGTCCCTCAGCGACGCAAGGATCCCATCGAGGTCACCGAGGACGGTGGTCTGCGGCGCGGGACGACGCAGGAGTCTCTCGGCAAGCTCCGGCCGGCGTTCAACCCCGATGGATCGATCACAGCAGGGAATGCATCGCAGATATCGGACGGAGCAGCGGCCCTTGTCATCGCCGACCGTGCGGCAGCCGAGGCAGCGGGCATGCCGATCATCGCGGAGATCCTCTCATACGGTCAGGTCGCAGGCCCGGACGCAACCCTCCATGAACGACCGGCAGAGGCGCTCACGGTTGCTCTCGGGAAGACATCCCTCGAGGTGGGGGATCTCGACCTCGTCGAGTTCAACGAGGCGTTCGCATCGGTAGCGATGTGGTCGGCTCACATGCTCGGCATCGACGTCGCTAAGGTCAACGTCAACGGAGGCGCCGTTGCACTCGGCCATCCACTGGGCGCTACCGGTGCACGCATCGTCGTCACGCTGATCAACGCGCTGAGGGAATCGGGAGGTTCCCTTGGCGGCGCAGCACTGTGTGGTGGTGGCGGTCAGGGCGACGCCCTGATCGTGAGGATGGTCTGACATGCCCGTAGCGAGCTACCTTCCCGAGAAGAACATCGCACTCGAACTCGTCAGAGTGACCGAGGCTGCGGCGATCTCAGCAGCACGTGAGCAGGGTCGCGGCGACAAGCACGCCGTTGACCAGGCCGCCGTCGATGCCATGCGCCAGGTGCTCTCACGAACCGACCTCGACGGAGTCGTCGTGATAGGTGAAGGAGAGAAGGACGAGGCGCCCATGCTCTACAACGGGGAGCGCGTCGGCAACGGGGAGCCCCCACTCGTCGACGTCGCCGTGGATCCCGTCGATGGCACACGGCTGACTGCAGAAGGCCGTGGTGGCGCCCTCGCAGTGATCGCCGTTGCCGAACGTGGCTCGATGTATGCGCCGGGAAGCCTCGTCTATATGGACAAGATCGCCGTCGGCGAGGAAGCCGCCGGCCACATCGACATCACCGCACCCGTTGCCCAAAACCTCGCGGCCGTTGCGCGTGCCAAAGAGAAGGACATCGGCGAACTCACCGTGGTCATCCTCGACCGGCCCCGCAACGCCGACTACATCCAACAGGTTCGCGAAGCCGGATGCCGGATCTCTCTGATCGGTGATGGCGACATCCAGGGTGGTATCACGACGGCGATCCCCGGCATGGGGATCGACATCCTGCTCGGCATCGGAGGATCCCCTGAAGCGGTGACGACGGCGTGTGCCATTGCAGCCCTGCATGGCGAGATCCAGTGCAAGCTGTGGCCACGAAACGATGCTGAGAGGCAGTACGCGAACGACAACGGTCTCGACCTCGATCAGGTCCTCTCAACCCGCGACCTCGTCGACTCAGACAACACGTTCTTCGCTGCGACGGGCGTCACAACCGGATCGATGCTGCGCGGTGTGCGTTTCGGCGGCGTCCACACCTCGACGCACTCGGTCATCATGCGATCGAGGTCGGGAACGATTCGCTTCATCGAAGCCGACCACCGAGTCGAGTGGGTCGAAGGCGAGATCAAGCCCTAGACCGTTCACAGCTGACAGTTCACAGATCACAGATCACAGATCACAG
>CAYLVM010000076.1:0-11121 GCA_964387145.1 uncultured Acidimicrobiaceae bacterium | reverse complement strand
TCTCAGTGGGTGTTCGAGGTGTAGGTTCGCAGCATCTTCATGTAGTTCGAGCGCACGAAGGCATCTGTATCCGGTGTGGCGCCCATGCTCATCGAACCCTTCATCTGTTCGACGGACTCGTACTCGTTGTCATCCAGCCACGTCTGGATCTCACCGACAACGGTGGTGACCTGTCCCGCTCCCTCGCGCAGGAGTGCGGATGCCATCATGACGGCGTCGGCACCGACGAGGAGAGCCTTGAGTGCATCATCACCCGTGTGCACACCGGAAGTGATCGCCAGGTCGGCGTCTACCTGATCACGGACGATCCCGATCCATCGCAACGGAAGGAGCATCGCGGATCGAGGAGACAGGATCACCCGCGGTGCCATCTGCAGCGTGTCAAGATCGATATCGGGCTGGAAGAACCGATTGAACATCACGAGGGCATCGGCGCCTGCATCGACGAGTCGTCTTGCCATGTTCGGCGTCGAGGAGAAGTAGGGACCGATCTTGACCGCAAGAGGCACGGACACGTCGCCACGCACAGCCTCGACGAGTTCGAGATACCGGCGCTCCACGTCGGCACCGGTGGCCTCCGGATCGGTGGTGATCAGATATACGTTGAGTTCGAGGGCATCGGCCCCGGAGTCCTCCATCCTGGCTGCATAGTGCGTCCAGCCACCCCTGGTCGTGCCGTTGAGCGACGCGATCACCGGCACGTCGAGCGCATCCTTGGCGCGCACGATGTGGTGGAGGTACGCCTCGGTTGTGGTGGCGTAATCGTCGAACTCAGGAAGGTACCCGGAGAGGGCCTCTGCGTGAGACCCTGACGCGAACTCGGCAAGACGCTGCATCTCCATGGCCTCGTGTTCGATCTGCTCCTCGAACACAGACGGCAGAACGACGGCCGCAACGCCGGCATCCTGGAGCGCCTCGAGCGATTCGATAGTGTCGGTCATCGGCGAGGAGGAGGCCACGATCGGATTTCGCAGCTTGAAGCCAAGGTACGTGGTCGAGAGATCCGCGGTCATTCGCCGTCCTCCTCGTCTGGATGCGAACGGTCGATGCGGGTGAACTCCTCATAGAGCTCCCAACGATCGTCGATATCTTGCTGGGCCTGTTCCATCAACCCGATGTGGTGAACCGGGTTGACCCGAGAGAGCACGGCGTACCGTGCCTCCTTCAACGCGACGTCTGCGAAACGCTTCGACGGCTTGCGGCTGTCGAGCCGGAACGGATGCTTCCCTTCCTCGATAACGCGCGGGTCGTACCGGTACAGCGGCCAGTACCCGGTGTCCACGAGGTCCTTCTGGTGGCTCATCGACGTAGCCATGTCGATCCCGTGAGCGATGCAGGTCGAGTAGGCGATCACGATCGAGGGCCCGGGATAGGCCTCGGCTTCGGCGATCGCCTTGACGGCCTGGGTGTTGTTCGCCCCGAGGGCGATCTGTGCCACGTACACGTTGCCGTAGGACATGGCGATCTGTCCGAGGTCCTTCTTCGCCGTAGCCTTGCCCCCTGCTGCGAACTTGGCTACCGCCGCCCTCGGTGTCGCCTTGGATGCCTGGCCACCCGTGTTGGAGTACACCTCGGTATCAAGCACGAGGATGTTGATGTCCTCTCCCGAAGCGAGGGCATGGTCGAGCCCTCCGAACCCGATGTCATACGCCCAGCCGTCGCCCCCCATGATCCACACGCTCTTGCGTACAAGGGCACCTGTCACGACCTCGAGGCGCCTGGCCACCTCGAGATCTACCCCGGCGAGCTTCTCAGTGAGCGCCTCCACGCGTGCACGCTGGGCAGCGATCCCGGCTTCGTCGCTCTGGTCGGCTGTGAGGATCGCATCGACGAACTCGGACCCGAGGTACTCGGCGAGCTCACCCACGAGCCGTCGCGCTTCGTCGGTTTCGATGTTGAGGGCCTTGCGCATGCCGAGGCCGAACTCGGCGTTGTCCTCGAACAAGGAGTTCGCCCACGCAGGACCACGCCCACCGGCGTCCGTCGTCCATGGTGTCGTTGGAAGGTTGCCGCCGTAGATCGAAGAACAGCCGGTGGCGTTCGCCACAAGCATGCGATCTCCGACGAGCTGGCTGACCAGTTTCACATACGGCGTCTCGCCACACCCCGAGCACGCTCCCGAGAACTCGAACAGCGGCTCGAGCATCTGTGACCCCTTGACGGTGTCGAGCTTCAGCCCGGTTCGATCCGGTTCCGGGATCGTCAGGAAGAACGCCCAGTTCTCACGTTCCGCGTCGAGATGATCGGCCTTCGGCTCCATGTTGATGGCCTTGTGCTTCACCGCAGTCTTCGACTTGGCCGGGCACACATCGACACACACAGAGCACCCGGTGCAGTCGTCGGGTGCAACCTGGATCGTCATGATGTGATCCTTGATGTCCTTGCTCTTGAACACCAGGGTCTTGAACGACGCCGGGGCATCGGCCGCTGCGTCGGGATCGAACACCTTCATACGAATCGCCGCGTGCGGACACACGAGTGCGCACTTCGCACATCCGATACAGATCTCAGGATCGAAGATCGGAATCTCCACGGCGATACTTCGCTTCTCGAACTTCGTCGTCCCCGTCGGGAACGTCCCGTCGACCGGGAGAGCCGACACAGGGAGGAGATCTCCCCTGTCTTCGAGCATCATCGCGGTGACACGCTGGACGAAGTCGGGCGCCTCGGACGGCACCGTTTGGTGCATCGTGATCGACGATTCCACCTCCGTAGGTACGTCGATCCGGTGAAGACCGGCAACCGCGCCGTCGACCGCCGCGTTGTTCCTGGCTACGACGACTTCACCGAACTTCGAGTACGACTTGTCGATCGCCCGTTTGATCGCTGCCACCGCCTCATCCTGAGGAAGCAGATTTGCCAGCGCAAAGAAACAGGTTTGGAGGACAGTGTTGACACGCTGACCGAGGCCTGCATCACGTGCGACTGCCGTGGCGTCGACAACGTAGAACTCGAGTTCCTTCTCGATGATCTGCCGTTGGACCTCGGCCGGCAGGTGCTCCCACACGTCGTCGGGTCCGTGCGGAGTGTTGAGGAGGAACGTGGCACCGTGCTCCGCCTTTCCGAGCACATCGACTCGGCGAAGGAAGTCGAACTGGTGACAGGCAACGAAGTTGGCATCGTCGATGAGGTACGTCGCTTCGATCGGCTCCGGGTCGAAGCGGAGATGCGACGTGGTCATCGATCCGGACTTGCGCGAGTCGTACACGAAGTAGCCCTGGGCGTAGAACGGAGCGTCATCACCGATGATCTTGACCGTGTTCTTGTTCGCTCCGACGGTTCCGTCCGCACCGAGACCGTAGAAGACCGCCCGGACCTGAGATCGTGTGCCGGTTGTGAAGTCCCGGTCGTAGTCGATCGAGAGGCCCGTGACATCGTCGATGATCCCGACCGTGAAGCGACGACGCGGCGAGTCCTTCCTCGCTTCAGCGAAGATACCCGCCACCATTGCTGGAGTGAACTCCTTGGACGACAGCCCGTACCTGCCTCCGATGATTCTCGGGAACTCAGACCACGCAGTGTTCCCTGCCTGAGTCTCCTCGACCACCGAAACGAACACGTCCTGGAACAGCGGTTCCCCCACTGCCCCGGGCTCCTTCGTCCGGTCGAGCACGGCGATCGTGCGAATACTCGGTGGGAGAGCGGCGACCAGCGCTCGAGTCGAGAACGGTCGGAATAGACGGACCTTGACGAGGCCGACCTTCTCACCCCGCTCAACGAGAGCGTTCACGGTTTCTTCCGCCGCACCGACACCGGAACCCATCATCACGATGACCTCGGTTGCGTCGGGGGCTCCGACGTAGTCGAAGAGGTGATACCGACGCCCGATCCGCTCGGCGAAGCGATCCATCGTCTCCTGAACGATGTCGGGAACGGCATCGTAGAAAGGATTGCACGCTTCTCGAGCCTGGAAGAAGACATCGGGGTTCTGTGCCGTTCCCGCGAGCTTGGGGGCGTCCGGGTCGAGCCGTCGCCTCCGATGTTCGAGGACACCTTTGATCGGTACGAGCGCCCTGATGTCGTCGTCGGTGAGCTGCTCGATCATGTTGACTTCGTGAGATGTTCGGAAACCATCGAAGAAGTGCACGAACGGTACCCGGCTTTCCAGGGTGCAAGACTGGGAGATCAGCGCCATGTCGTGCGCCTCTTGCACCGAGTTCGATGCAAGCATCCCCCACCCCGTTGCTCTGGTCGCCATGACGTCGGAGTGGTCGCCGAAGATCGAGAGGGCGTGCGTGGCGACGGTTCTCGCTGCGACGTGGAACACAGCGGGGAGTAGCTGGCCTGCGATCTTGTACATGTTGGGGATCATGAGGAGCAGACCCTGGGACGCAGTGAACGTCGACGTGAGCGCTCCGGCCTGGAGGGCACCGTGGACTGCACCGGCAGCGCCAGCCTCACTCTGCATCTCGATCACTTCGGGCACCGTTCCCCACACGTTGGGCTTGCCCTGGTTCGACCACGCATCCGATAGCTCACCCATCGGCGAGGACGGGGTGATCGGGTAGATCGCCAGAACTTCGTTCGTGCGGTATGCGATCGATGCAGCTGCTTCGTTGCCATCGACCGTGACGATCGTTCGAGTTGGGGCCTCGATCGTGGTCATGTGATCCCTTCGCCGTAGTCCCTGATATGATAACTCAGCAACTAAGTATCCGGTGCGGCGCATCGGATCACCTCCTACCCCATGCAGCGAGAAGGGCCGCCTCTCCGGCGGCCCTTCTCGCGTCGATTGTCGGTTGTGATGACGTCTAGGAATCGCCGTCCTTGTCGCCCTCGTCGCCCGATTCGTCATCGCTCTTCGGGGCACCGAGCGATGCGAGCCACTCGGCAGGGTCGGCGGGTAGAGCATCGTGAGAGGACTCCACGTCGACGTCCCCGAACAGGGCGGCTGCGGTCGGTACCTGAGCATCCGGCAACATCGGCTGGATCTGCTGGTAGGCGACCGAGCCCGTGCCTGCCGGAATCAGCTGCCCGATGATGACGTTCTCCTTCAACCCACGCATGTAGTCCGACTTCGAGTTCAGTGACGCCTCGGTGAGGACCCTGGTCGTCTCCTGGAACGAAGCCGCGGACAGCCACGAGTCCGTCGCAAGCGACGCCTTCGTGATACCCATGAGCTCCGGACGGCCCTCAGCCGGCTTCTTGCCGTCCTCAACGAGTTCACGGTTGGTATCCCTGAACTCCTGTGCGTCGATGAGTTCTGCAGGGAGCCACGGACCGTCACCCGGGTTGACGATGCGCACACGGCGCAGCATCTGACGGACGATCAGTTCGATATGCTTGTCGTGGATGTCCACACCCTGGGAGCGGTACACCTCCTGGACCTGGCCGACCAGGTATCGCTGACATGCCCGGACTCCCTGGATCTCGAGAACCTCCTTGGGATCCAGAGGACCCTCAGTGAGCTGGGTCCCCGGATCGATGATGTCGCCCTCCGATACCCGGAGACGGGCACGGATGGGACGGAGATACCGGGTCTCGTCGTCGCCATCGACAATGACGATGTAGCGATCCTTGGTCTCGGGATCCTGATCGAACATCACGGCGCCACCGACCTCAGAGAGTATCGCGACACCCTTCGGCGTCCTTGCCTCGAAGAGTTCCTGAACACGGGGGAGCCCATGCGTGATGTCCTCACCGGCGATACCACCAGTGTGGAACGTACGCATTGTCAGCTGCGTCCCAGGCTCACCGATCGACTGAGCCGCCATGATCCCGACGGCAGTTCCCGATTCGACCATCGATCCTGTTGCAAGATCGATGCCGTAGGACGCCTTCGAGATGCCGTACCGGCTTGTGTCGGTCAGCGGCGAGCGGACGCGGATCTCCTCGACCTTCTCGACCTCCTTGATCCCGTTCACCGCTTCACGGTCGAGCACGAATCCGGCCGTCAACCTTCGCCCGTCGGGGAGCGTTGCAACGGCACGGCCGATCTTGGCATCCTCTGCCAGGATCCTCCCGAAGATCTGGTTCGAGATGGTGCGAGTCGGTTGCCCGCTCTCATCGCGGATCTTGATGAGAATGCCGGGATCGTCGGTCTCTTCGTCGTGGATGATGATCTCCTGGGCAACGTCGACGAGACGCCGGGTCAGATACCCGGAGTCTGCCGTGCGCAGCGCCGTATCCGCGAGTCCCTTGCGAGCACCGTGTGTCGAGATGAAGTACTCGAGCACCGAGAGGCCCTCACGGAAGTTCGCCTTGATCGGCTGCGGGATGATGTCACCCTTCGGGTTCGCAACGAGTCCACGCATACCTGCGATCTGGCGAAGCTGCATTATGTTGCCTCGTGCACCGGATCTCACCATCATGTCCATCGGGTTGAACGGATCCTCCTCGAGAGTCTCCTGCATCGCTTCCTTCACCTTGTCGGTGGCCAGCGTCCAGATCTCGATCAACTCGGAGCGGCGCTCATCATCGGTGATGACACCCTTCTGGTACAGGCTCTCGACCTTCTCAGCACGATCCTCGAAACCCTTGAGAATCTGCTTCTTGGACGGCGGCGTCTTGACGTCCTGGAGGCCAATCGTGAGCCCTGCCCTCGTGGCGTAATGGAAGCCGAGCTCCTTGATGTTGTCCAGCGTGTTCGCCACGTCCGGCTTGTCGTACGTGTGGATCACTTCCTCGACGAGCGTCCTGACATCTGACTTCACGAGCACAGCGTTGACGTATGGGAACCCTTCAGGGAACGATCCGTTGAGGATCGCGCGGCCCACGGTCGTCTCTGTCAAACCGTTGGGATCGACGGGCTCATCATCGATGAGTTCCTTGAGCAGCGGCTTGAGCTTGGAGTGGAGTTCGGATTCGCCTGCGAGCCAACCGACACGCAGCTTGATCGGTGCGTGGAGGGAGATGTCACCAAGGTCGTACGCCATGACCGCCTCATCGACGCACGAGAACGCCCGTCCGGCGCCCTTGGCGTCCTCGACGAGCGCTGAAAGGTAGTACATACCGATGATCATGTCCTGAGAAGGTGTCACGATCGGCCGGCCGTTCGCAGGCGACAGGACGTTGTTCGACGACAGCATCAAGATCCGCGCCTCGGCCTGAGCCTCGGCCGAGAGCGGCAGGTGGACCGCCATCTGATCACCGTCGAAGTCGGCGTTGAACGCCTCACATACGAGCGGGTGCAACTGGATCGCCTTGCCCTCGATGAGGACCGGCTCGAATGCCTGGATGCCGAGACGGTGCAACGTCGGTGCACGGTTCAAGAGAACGGGGTGCTCCTGGATGACGTCGGTGAGGACGTCCCATACCTGGACGCGACGTCGCTCCACCATCCGCTTTGCAGCCTTGATGTTCTGTGCGATGTCGAGATCGACCAGGCGCTTCATCACGAACGGCTTGAACAGCTCGAGGGCCATGATCTTGGGAAGGCCGCACTGATGCAGCCTCAACTTCGGACCGACGACGATGACCGAACGGCCGGAGTAGTCGACACGCTTGCCGAGCAGGTTCTGACGGAACCGACC
The DNA here is from genome assembly GCA_964387145.1 of uncultured Acidimicrobiaceae bacterium. Classification (GTDB taxonomy): domain Bacteria; phylum Actinomycetota; class Acidimicrobiia; order Spongiisociales; family UBA5794; genus JAMBLL01. The sequence continues at coordinate 3,649 of CAYLVM010000076.1, read as the reverse complement.
CTGCTTGCCCTTGAGCATGTCCGAGAGCGACTTGAGGGGACGGTTGCCCGGTCCGGTCACCGCTCGGCCCCGGCGACCGTTGTCGAAGAGAGCATCGACGGCTTCCTGGAGCATCCGCTTCTCGTTGTTGACGATGATCTCGGGGGCGCCGAGGTCGATCAGTCGCTTCAGCCGGTTGTTGCGGTTGATCACCCTGCGGTAGAGGTCGTTCATGTCCGAAGTCGCGAACCGACCACCGTCGAGTTGGACCATCGGGCGAAGATCCGGAGGGATCACCGGGACGGCTTCGAGCACCATGCCGGCAGGATCGTTCTTGCCGTCGGCGAATGGCTGAACCACCTTGAGACGCTTCATGGCCCGTTGGCGGCGTTGCTGGGACGTTGCGTCCAGATCCCCGCGCAGCTTCTCGACCTCTGCCTGGAGATCCATTCGGACGATGAGGTCCTTGACGAACTCGGCACCCATGCCACCGGTGTAGTACTCGCCATAGCGGTCGACGATCTCGCGCCACAGCTGCTCGGATTCGATGAGCTCTCTCGGCTTGAGACTCTTGAACTTGTCGAACGCCTCATCGAGGAGTTCGATCTCAACGTGCGCACGATCGTCGCGGTCCTTGATCTCGCGCTCGACCTCTTTCTTGCGAGCATTGATCTCGTTCGTCTTGGCGCCTGCGTCCTCCATCTGAGCGAGCTCACCCTCGAGACGCTCGAGACGAGCTTCCTTCCACTCCTCGAGCTCCTCAGAGATGAGGATGCGCTCATGACGAGCTGCCTCCTCGAGATCCGGGAGATCCTTGGTTCGCTTGTCGGCATCGACATCGGTGACCAGATAGGCAGCGAAGTAGATGACCTTTTCGAGTTCCTTCGGGGACATGTCGAGGAGGTACCCGAGACGGCTCGGGACACCTTTGAAGAACCAGATGTGCGTCACGGGAGCAGCGAGCTCGATGTGGCCCATCCGCTCACGACGAACCTTGGAACGGGTCACTTCGACACCGCAGCGCTCACAGACGATTCCGCGGAAACGGACACGCTTGTACTTCCCGCAGTAGCACTCCCAGTCGCGCGTCGGGCCGAAGATGCGCTCGTCGAACAGGCCGTCCTTTTCGGGCTTGAGCGTCCGGTAGTTGATCGTTTCCGGCTTCTTGACCTCGCCGTACGACCAGGAACGAATCTGGTCGGAGGACGCGAGGCCGATTTTCAGTTCGTCGAAGAGTTGTGGCATCGGTTAGCTCTCGCTTTCAGAGATCTCGGGGCAGGTGATCAAACTTCGTCCATATCGGGGCGCTCGGGTCGAGATATGTCGATCCCGAGAGATGCCGCGGTACGGAACACGTCGTCGTCGAGGTCCTTCAGTTCAACCTCTTCGCCTGCGGACAGCATCTCGACGTTCAGACACAGCGACTGCATCTCTTTGACGAGCACCTTGAACGATTCGGGGATTCCCGGCTCGGGGATGTTCTCACCCTTGACGATGGCCTCGTACACCTTGACACGGCCGCGAACATCGTCGGACTTGATCGTGAGCAGCTCCTGAAGAGCGTATGCAGCACCGTAGGCCTCGAGTGCCCAAACCTCCATCTCACCGAATCGCTGACCACCGAACTGCGCCTTACCGCCCAACGGCTGCTGGGTGATCATCGAGTACGGGCCGGTCGAGCGTGCGTGGATCTTGTGATCGACGAGGTGCACCAGCTTGAGGATGTACATGTAGCCGACGGTGATCTTCGAGTCGTACGGCTCACCGCTGAGCCCGTCGTAGAGTTGGCCTTTGCCCTCCTCGTCGATCAACTGGATGCCGTCCCGGTTCGGGAACGAGTGCTTGATCACGTTGAGGACTTCGTCCTCGTGTGCACCGTCAAAGACCGGGGTGGCGATGTGGGTCCACGGATCGGCACCGATCGACGCCGGGCTCTCGAGATCGTCGAACGGCTCCCATCCGGTCGCTGCGGCCCAACCGAGGTGCGTTTCGAGCACCTGGCCGAGGTTCATGCGTGACGGGACTCCGAGCGGCGACAGGATGATGTCGACCGGGGTTCCATCCTCGAAGAACGGCATGTCCTCCTCCGGGAGGATGATTGCGATGACGCCCTTGTTCCCGTGGCGGCCTGCGAGCTTGTCACCAGCGGAGATCTTGCGCTGCTTCGCAACATAGACACGTACGAGTTCATTCATGCCTGGAGGCAGGTCGTACCCGTCTTCACGGCTGAACTCCTTGACGGCGATCGCCTTGCCGGATTCACCGTGGGGAACCTTGAGGGACACGTCACGAACCTCGCGAGCCTTCTCGCCGAAGATCGCCCGAAGCAGACGCTCTTCCGGCGTCAGCTCGGTCTCACCCTTCGGCGTGACCTTGCCGACGAGGTAGTCGCCGGGACCGACCTCAGCGCCGATACGGATAATGCCCTGATCGTCGAGATCCATGAGCACCTCTTCGGCGACATTGGGAATGTCACGGGTGATCTCCTCGGCACCGAGTTTGGTGTCGCGAGCTTCGATCTCATGCTCCTCGATGTGGATCGAGCTGAGTATGTCCTCTTTGACGAGGCGCTCAGAGATGATGATGGCGTCCTCGTAGTTGTAGCCCTCCCACGGCATGAACGCGACCATGAGGTTGCGTCCAAGCGCAAGCTCACCGCCATCGGTAGAGGCACCATCGGCAAGGGCATCGCCCTTCTTCACCTTGTCGCCTTCACTGACGATCGGCTTCTGGTTGATGCATGTTCCCTGGTTCGACCGCTCGAACTTGTCGAGTGAGAAGCGGTGCTTCTTGTTCGTGCCGGCTTCCTTGATGACGATCTCGTTGCCGGTGACGACTACGACCTCGCCATCGACAGGACAGACGACGACCTCTCCCGAGTCCTTCGCTGCACGACCTTCGATGCCGGTGCCCACGAGCGGAGCATCCGACGTAATCAGTGGGACAGCCTGACGCTGCATGTTCGAACCCATGAGCGCACGGTTTGCATCGTCATGCTCGAGGAACGGGATCAACGCCGTTGCAATGGAAACGACCTGCTTGGGAGAGATGTCCATGTAGTCGACCTGGTCGGCAGGTACGTTGTCGACGTCGCCACCGGTCTTACGGACGAGGACACGGTCGTTCAAGAAGGTGCCGTCGTCGTCGATGGGGGCGTTCGCCTGCGCGATGATGTGGCCCTCTTCCTCAGAAGCCGTCAGATAGTCGACCTTCTTGGTGACCCTGCCCTTCTCAACACGACGGTACGGCGTCTCGATGAAACCGAACCTGTTCACACGCGCGTACGATGCAAGCGATCCGATGAGACCGATGTTCGGGCCCTCGGGTGTCTCGATCGGACACATGCGGCCGTAGTGAGACGGGTGAACGTCGCGAACCTCGAAGCCTGCTCTCTCACGGGACAGGCCACCGGGGCCGAGTGCAGAGAGACGACGACGGTGCGTGATCGATGCAAGTGGGTTCGGTTGATCCATGAACTGGCTCAGCTGGGATGTTCCGAAGAACTCCTTGATCGACGCCACCACGGGCCTGATGTTGATCAACGTCTGTGGCGTGATCGCCTCAGGGTCCTGGGTCGTCATGCGCTCCCGCACAACACGCTCCAGACGGGTGAGACCGACACGGATCTGGTTCTGGATCAACTCTCCGACCGTACGGATACGGCGGTTCT
>CAYLVM010000075.1:0-11186 GCA_964387145.1 uncultured Acidimicrobiaceae bacterium | reverse complement strand
ACCCCAAAACGCGAACTTCACAGAGGTAAAGCGACACCCCCTGAAGGGGGGACGGCAGAGGGGCTCGCAGGCCCCCCTCGCTCGAGGACTCGCTTGTCCCCCCTGAAGGGGGGACGGCAGAGGACAGAAAGATCGGAAGGCTGGGGGCCGTTGCGCTCAGGCGCCTTCGACGATCGGGGGGATCTCGGCGAGGCTGGTGACGCGGTGTGTCACCGGTAGCTCCGTGTCGGGGACTGAGATGGGTGTGTACCAGCAGGTGTCGATGCCGTAGTTGACGCCACCGGCGATGTCCGACGAGAGGCTGTCACCGATCATCAGCACCGTTGCCTTGTCGGGGCCGTCGAGGCGGTCGAACACGATATCGAAGATCCTGGTGCCCGGCTTGGCGGTGCCGACCTCACCCGAGATGACGATCGTATCGAAGTACCGGTCGAGTCCAAGCCTGGCGATCCTGGCTCGCTGGACCTCGCCGATTCCATTCGAGATCAGGGCGAGCGTTGCGTGCGGTGACAGTTCCTCGAGCACCCCACGAGCACCCGGGTACAGCTCGCCGTACGCACCGAGGCCGTGCACGTAGTGGTCGGCCATGGCCACAGGGTCGGCATCGATGCCGGTCCGTTCGATCAGTTGCTCGAAGCGCAGCGTGCGTACCTGGTTCGGGGTGAGGATGCCTCGTTCGACGTCCGCCCACAGCGCCACATTGATCTCGGTGAAGATCCCCATGTGGCCGTTGGGGCTGGTGACCCCTGCACTCGCGAGCGTGGCAGAGAAGGCCGCCTCTTCCGACGCGTCGAAGTCGAAGAGGGTGTGGTCGAGATCGAAGAGGAGGGTCGTGTACGCCATACGTTCCATGTCGTGTGAGCAGGGAGGGTACGCCGGGCGTGTCTGAACCCGATACGGGCCGAGCGCTCAGGCGTAGATGCCGCGTCTGCGCAAGGCCTTGTAGGTACCCATCTTGACGACGTCGTTGAAGACGAACCAGGCAAGGGCGTATGCCCACATGAACGCTGCACGCTCCCATCCAATGGCGACCATGCCGACTCCGTAGACGGCGATGAGCGTGCCGATGACCGCTGTCGAGAAGGTGGCCGAGACCAGGATCAATGACGGGTGTGGCTGGCGCCAGAACCACCCCTCACTGCGGGTGTTGTAGATCGTGCCGTGTCCGGCGACCACGAGTTTGGCGAAGAGCATCGCCTGGATGAGACCGGTTGCGTACCCCAGTTGGTCGAGGATGAAGAACATGCCGAAGGAGGACACGACACCAGCCAACCCGAGTGACGTGGCGGTGATGAGCAGTGTCGGCATGCTCCATCGCACCGGGTTCGGGTCGGTCTTGGTGTTGTCGTAGGCGATGGCGATGATCGGGATGTCGTTCAACAACGCAAGGACGATGATCATCAAGGCAGTCAGCGGGAAGAAGTTGAAGGCGACGATCGCAAGGAACATGAAGATGATGACCCGGATTGTCTCGGCGACCCGGTACAGCGTGTAGCTCTTCATCCGCTCGAACGTGATCCGGGAGAGCCGGATCGCCTCGTTGATCACGCCCAGCCCTGGTGCAGTGAGCACGATGTCGGCTGCTGCACGAGCGGCATCGGTGGCGTTGGACACGGCGATACCGGCATCTGCCTTCTTGAGCGCCGGCGCGTCGTTGACACCGTCGCCGGTCATCGCAACGATATGGCCTCCCTTTTGGAGGGTCTCGACGATGGTGTACTTGTCCTCAGGGACGACCTCGGCGAAGATCCCTACTCCTTCGACCAGCTCGATGAGCTCGGATTCGTGCGTCGTGATGAATCCCTTGGTCAGCTCCCTCGTGCCGAACTGGTCTGCAACCTCTTCAGCGACGTCGTCGGCGAAGTGCTGTGCGCCCACCTTGTCGGCGTCGGGGGCGAGCCGCTCGTAGATGGCGTCGGCGAGGATGCGGGCGAGCTCGACGAGCTCATCGGCTCCCCCCGATGCGAGATCCTTCGAGCGGATCACCTTTCCGTCGAGCCCCAGTGTGTGGCCGATCTCTCTGGCGATCGCCAGGTTGTCGCCCGTCACCATCTTGACTTCGACGCCGTGGTCCTGGAGATCCGTGATGAGCTGTGCCGAGTCCTCCCGGGGCGGATCGATGAGCGGGATGAGGCCGACGAGGTCCAGGATGCCATCGGTCTGGCGGGCAACGGCGATCGTCCGGTACCCCTTGGAGGCCTGATCGTCGATCAGCTCGGTCAGGTGCTTCGTCGTTTCGTTCGGGATGTCTGTCAGACCGAGGAGTATCTGTGGGGCCCCCTTGGTGACGGTGAACTGCTCGTCGCCGTGCTCGATGTGTGCCTCGGTGCGTTTCCGGATCGGATCGAAGGGAACGAACTCGCTCTGTCGGTACGAGGCGACGTCGAGGGCGGGGAAGCGCTCTGCGGCGTAGTCGAAGATGGGCAGCTCGATCGGGTCGTGGTTCTCCTCCCTGGATGCAAGGACCGCGTACAGGAAGAGTTCCTCCACGGTGTGGCCGTCGAGGGCTACGGGATCGACGACGCGCATCTCGTTCTTGGTGAGTGTCCCCGTCTTGTCCGAGCAGAGGATGTCGATGCCTGCAAGCTCCTCGATGGCGACGAGCCGTGAAACGATGGCCTGCTGTTTGGCAAGGCCAAGTGCCCCAACGGCCATGGTGACCGACAGTACGGCCGGCAGGGCGACCGGGATGGCAGCGATCGTCAGCACGAGGGCGTATCTGACGAGCTCCACCATCTCCTGGCCTCTGGCCATCCCTGCAAGGACGATGATCGAGACCAGCAGCACCGTGATGACGATGAGGAAGTCTCCGACGCGGATCACCATCTGCTGGAAGTGGCTGCGCTCCTCTCTCTCGGCTTTGGCGACCAGGGACACCATGGAGTGGAAGTTGGTGTGAGGGCCGGTGTTGAGCACGATGGCGGTCATCTGGCCCTGTTTGACGATCGTCTTGGAGTAGGCGACGTCGCCGGGGTCTTTGCTGACGGGTAGGGACTCACCCGTGAGCGAGGATTGGTCGAGGAGGAGGTACGCCCCGTCCATCAGCTGCACATCGGCAGGGACGATGTCACCGATCTTGAGCGTGATGATGTCTCCCGGTACGAGGTCCTGGGACGGGATGTCCCCCCAGGTTCCGTCGCGCAACACGGTGGTCTGCGTCGCGAGTGCGGATTGGAGGGCCTTGACGGCGTTGAGCGCACGGTGTTCCTGGAAGAAGTCGATACCGGCGTTGACGAACAGCATGACCAGGATGATCACGAGGTCCTCCCACCGGTGGACGATGGCGGACAGGATGGCCGCGATCTCGATCATCCACGCGATCGGGTTCCAGAAGCGTCGGAAGACCTGATGCCAGACCGGCTCTTCGTGCTCCTTGATCTCGTTCGGGCCGTAACCGGCGAGTCGGGTGACGGCTTCGCCTGAGGTGAGACCGTTCCTACGGTCCGAGCCCAACGCCTCGACGGTGTCGGGGATCGCCGAACCGGCGTAGTCGTCTGTAGCGACCGAATCCGTCGTTGTGCTCGTCACCATGGTCGACTCCGATCTGATAGTCGCGTCGCCGTACTGGTGCCTGAGGTCGCCGACGGTGGCGTGTCACCGTGTTCGGTGTCCAGGATAGATCGAACCTGTGGCTGGGAAGTTCGAGCGGTCAGGATCCAACTCGCTCGAACCCCCCGACCGTGCCGCTGAGGGTCGTAGCTGTGGGCTCCTACGCCTTGGCATCCCACGACAGGGTGATGACCGTGGCGTACGTGACGTTTCCGGCATCATCGTTCGAGACCGCCTCGAGGGACAGGCTTGCACCCGCCGAGACGTCATCTCGCTCACCCTCGATGAGGGCGACCTTGCTCGTGTCGTCCCCGAGCTCGGTCGTATCGACCGTGAAGCCCTCGCTCTCCATCCACGACTGGTACATCTCTTCCATGGCATCGAACTGGTCCGCAGACACCTGGATGACGACCGAGTACGAAGTGCCCGCATCACCCTCGTAGGTGAACGCACCCCCGACCTCGTACGTGTCGGGCACCGGGAACGGGAAGCCCTCGGGGAGGTCCTCGTTGAAGCTCACCGTGTCGATACCGTCATCACCTTCGACCGACATCGTGAGACCACCGTCGTCGGATGAGATGTCGACGCTGTTCCCCGAGGCTTGCTCGACGACCTTCTCGGCGATCGAGTTGGCTGCATCATCCGTCCCACCACATGCGGCGACGACGAGCGACAGCACCGCGATCAGTGCGAGCTTCTTCATCCTGTACTCCATTTTCTCATTGGGGTTCCCATCACCGTCGAGTGATGCACGACGGGTGGAGCCATCTCGATGTGTCCCCTCAAGAGTGCGCCCGTACGCCAAAGCATCACCAAAGTGATGGGTGCCGAGATACGCCGCGTGGCAGAGCAAGGCGAAAGCGTTGCGGTACGATTGCCGAGGGAAAGGAGTGCGATGGGCCAGGACCTTGAGTTTCTGGTGCTCGGACCGATCGACGTCGTGGCCGAGGCCAAGAGCGTCGTCCCGACCAGCGCGCGCCAGCGTGACCTCCTTGCGTTGTTACTCCTCGACGCCAATACCGCTGTTTCGAGTGACCGCCTCATCGACCGGCTCTGGCACGGCGAGCCTCCCGCCACCGCGAGGTCCGCCCTCCAGACGTATATCGCCAGACTTCGCACGATCATCGACGGGTACCCGACGGCCGAGATCGTCACGGTTTCGGATGGGTACCGACTTGATATCGACGAGCAGACGATCGATGCGCCCCGGTTCGAGGAGCTTGCTCGGCGTGGCAGAGAGTCTCTTCTGGCAGGCTCGCCTCGGACGGCGACCGAGACGCTTGGGGCTGCTCTGGACCTGTGGCGGGGGGATGTCCTTGCCGATGTACGCCACCTCGAAGGGGTGCATGCAGAGGTGACGCGCCTCGAGGAGCTCCGTAGCCATGTGCTCGGCACACTCATCGACGCAGAGCTGGCGCTCGGGAACCATCTCGAGATGATCCCCAAGCTCGAGAAGCTCGTCGAGGAAGATCCGTTCTCCGAGCGCACCTGGGCCCGCCTGATGCTTGCCCTGTACCGCGGTGGGCGCCAGAGCGATGCGCTGCGGGCCTACCGGCGTGTTGCCGACATCCTTGGAGAGGAACTCGGCATCGAGCCCGGTCCCGAGCTCTACAACCTCGAGGAGCGGATCCTCCTCCAGGACCCGTCCCTGACCCGCGAGACGGATGGCGCCTCTCCGAGAACCAACCTCGAGCGTCCGGTGACCAGCTTCGTTGGGCGACGGCGCGAGATCGAGCGTCTCATCGAACTCGTCGGATCGCGTCCGCTCGTCACCCTCACCGGTCCGGGTGGTGCAGGAAAGACCAGGCTGGCCCGCGAGATCGGTGAGCGGGTGCTGGCCTCGTACGCCGAGGGTGTCTGGTTCGTCGATCTCTCGTCGATCCGGGACGACCAGCAGGTGCCGTTCACGATCGCTGAGACGCTCGGCGTGACGGAGCAGCCGGACCTCCCAGCCGTCGACCTCGTCGCGAGGTATCTCGAGCATCGGTCGCTCCTCCTCATCCTCGACAACTGTGAACATCTTCTCGAGCCGACGGCATCTCTTGCCCGTTCGCTGCTTGCACGCTGTCCGCGTCTCACCGTTCTTGCAACGAGCAGGCAGCGCCTCGGGATCGAGGGTGAAACGACGTGGACGGTGCCACCACTGTCGTTCCCCGGTCACGGTGCGAGCACGCCCGTCCCCGGTGAGCACGAAGCCGTCGACCTGTTCGTCGAGCGAGCCCGTCTCGTCGACACGGACTTCGAGTTGAGCAAGGCGAACGGGCCGCACGTCGTTGCGATATGCCGGCGCCTCGATGGGTTGCCACTCGCGATCGAGCTCGCTGCAGCGAGGGTGGACGTCTTGAGCCTGGCCGACATCGAGCACCGCCTTGGCGAGAACTTCTCGCTGCTTGAACGGCGTTCCCGGTTCCAACCGATGCGGCACTCCACTCTCGATACCGCTGTGCGGTGGAGCTACGACCTTCTCGATGATCAGGAATGCCGGCTCTTCGAGCGGCTCTCGGTGTTCGCCGGAGGCTTCCTGATCAGCGATGCCGAGGTCGTCTGTTCCGACGACCGGCTCGATCAAAGCGACGTGTTCGACGTGCTGACCAAGCTCGTGGACAAGTCCCTTGTCGTCGCGCACACGTCGGAGGGTCCCCGCACCCGCTACTCGATGCTCGAGCCACTTCGTGCCTTTGCCGCCGACATGCTTGCAAACGGCCCTCACCGAGATGTGATCGCGGAACGCCATGCACACCGTTTCCTCACTGTTGCCCAGGATGCGGAACCGGAGCTGCGGGGAGTCAACCAACGAGAGTGGCTCGAACGTCTCGACGCCGATCACGACAACCTTCGCCACGCGTTCGATCACCTGCTCACCCAAGACAGGGTCGAGGAAGCGTTGCGGCTCGGTGCATCACTTCGATGGTTCTGGAAGATGCACGACAACGTCGCTGAAGGAGCGGCCCGCCTCGAGTCTGCTCTCGCTCGTGACGGCGACGTTTCCCCTGTGGTGCGGTCCCGAGCGTTGACGGCAGCTGCGGTGCTCAAGAGCGCCACGGATGTCGATGCTGCCTACGACCTCCTGGTCGAGAGCGCGGAGATCGCGGTGGGCGCCGACGATGTGCTGTGCCGGGGGCTTGCTCTTGGATGGATGGGTCTGCTGGATCGCATGAAGGGTCGGCTCGACGCGTCCCAGCGCCACCTCGAGGATGCCCTCCTCCTCGTCGGGGAGACCGGTGAGGGCTGGGCGGTGTCGTTCGTACTCGGGCACCTCGGGGTCCTTGCACGTGAGCAGGGAGGCCTCGAGCAAGCGATCGAACATCATGAGCGGGCACATGAGATCGCCGTCAGCATCGGGAACCCACAGGATGCGGCGTGGAACGTTGCAGGACTTGGGGTCGTCCATCTCTACCGGGGGAGTTTCGAAGCCGCTATCGAGTCGCTGGAACTGAGCTTCGAGGTCGAAGACGATCTCGGTTTCGACTTCGAGACGGCGACGATCCTGATCCTCCTCGCCATTGCAAAGGCCCGAATCGGTCGTCCCGACGACGCCTCGGCGCTTCTCGGGCGTGCTGAGAGCGTCGCGCGGCGCCTCGGATCGGCACGCCTCCTCGATGCCGTCTACCGGGCGAGAGCGACCGTTGCAAGCTCGCGGGGTGACGCGGTACGGGCTGCGCAGCTCCTCGGTGCAGCGAGCCGGTTTCGTGTCGACAAAGGGTTGCCACGCAGCATGTTCCAGTCGTTCTTCGAGCAGGACGAGCAACGGATTCGCTCGGCGCTGCGTGACGTCGAGTTCGATGATGCGTGGGAGTCCGGGGTGGTCACAGAGATGTCCGAGACGACGGCGTTGTGACGTTTCACAGTCCGAGTTCGAGTCCCACGATGTAGGTACGCAGTTTGGGTATGGCGGTCAGCCGGTCGAAGAAGAACGCGTTCACGTGATGGGTCAGTCGATCTGCTGCCGCCGAGATCGTCTCGACGCGGCGGGGGTCTTGCAGTGGTGTTCGAACGGCTTCGCTCAGGTCGACGAGTTGTCTGACGATGTCGGCGTCCGTGTCACCGTCGAGCACCATGATCACGAGGTGGCTCAGATCGTCGATCCGTTCCAGAGTGGCGTCGAGGGTGGCCGTCGTGGGTGTCGGGTCCATCTGGAGGATGGCTCGAACGAGTGGAGGCACCTGGAACAGAACGACGGCGGGAAGGTCGAGCAATCTGGCTACCTCGAGAGCCTGCTCCGGCTCGTCGCGTAGCCGGAAGATGTCGTAGATCAGGATGGTCGCCCTGGCGAAGTCCTTGGGTTCGTTTCCAACGAGTTCACGAATCTGGTCTTCGAGGTCGACGATGTGCGCCTCGCGCATCGTCGCGGTGATCGGCTCACCCGGGAAGGTGTCCACGGTGAAGCAGCACACGTCGGGGCTTTGCGTGAATGGCCCCTGGGTGTCGTCGATCGTGAAGCCGTCCATGCTCCTCGCCTCACTCTGTGTCGTTGCTTGCCATGTGTCCCGGTACCTCCCCCGGTGCCCGGGACACACGGCCTCGTCCCCCCAAGGGCCTGGTGGGCGTTAGAAACCCACCGGCCCCACGCATGTGAACGTCGCTTCGATCGACGTTGCTGGGTCGTTCTCTGCGGTTCCAGAGAAGCTTCCTGAAAAGAGCCACTCCTCGTCGGTCATCCGCTGTGCCTTCTCGAGTACGAAGGTGCCGTCGATCTCCTGGAGGCCCCACGTCAACTCGTCGAGGTCGAGATCGTTGGCGAAAACCCAGATCCGTCCTTCGTAGGTGCCTGGTTCGACGCCCGTATCGAAGCTGTTGATCGAGGACTCGAAGTCGGGTCCACTGAGGTAGATCCCGATGGATCCCGTCTCGAGATCCCCGTACATGTCGCACGAGACCTCGGACATGTCGTTGAGCGTCTCGGTGTATGTCTCGCCTCCGAGCGTGATCGTCTGGGTGGCCTGGTACTGAGCGTCCGATCCGATCGGGTTCTCGGGGTCCTTGTCGGTTCCCGTTACGACATCCTTGTCGCCGTTGTCGCTTGCGAACTGCGGGTCGATCTCCTCGCTGGTGTTGATGCCACACTCGGCAAGGACGTACGCGTCGATGCGCGTGTTGGCCTCGTCGAGGGCGTTGGACTCCTCCTCGGTGAGCGGGAAGTCGCCGGTGGGATCCTTCGCCCACTCGTCGAGGCGCTTGCTCGTGTCGAGCATGAGGGCGAACTCGTTCTGCAGATCGGATGGGGCTGCTGCGCTCAGCTTCTCGTAGACGCTCAGCACGAGGGCGTACATACTTTCGATGTCGAGATCGGGATCGTCTGTGTTGATCGCATCGAGGTCGTCGATGACGCTCTCGACCGTTCCACAGAACCCGGAACCGCCACCGGCTGCCTGGGCGGATGCGCCCTGGGTCGTGGTGGTCGCCGGGTCTGAGCTGTCGGACCCGCTTGAACAGGCGGCGAACACGAGAGCAGCAGCGACGAAGAGAGCGAGTTCGCGCATCTGAGTTCTCCTTACGATTCATCTGGCCCCGCGAGAGCGGGACACGGTGCGATCGTGGCAGGTGTCTCCAAAGGCTCACCAAAGCGAGGCCGGTTGCGATGCTCCTGCATCGGGCTGGAGTCAGATCGAGAACGTCGAGGCTGACGCCTTCACGATGCCGCGTCGCACCGTTTCCAGAAGGCGAGGAGCGCATCGATCACCGGGTCGGGTTGTTCGACCATGACGTTGTGGCCGCCCCCCGCAACGGTGACGGTGGTGGCGTTGGGGATCGCCGACGCCAGGGCGGCTGCACCCTTGGGGCGGGTCATGAGGTCGCGATCACCCATGAGGACGAGGGTCGGTGCGGTGACCTGCGCGGCGCGCTCGGTTGCCGTGTCGTAGGCGTTGCACGCGGCGAGGTCGTTGTGGAGCACCCCGGGTCGGCTCCGTTCGAGCAGACGCACGGACGCCCCCATCACCCACAGCCCCGGGGTCGGGTGTCCGCCCGTGTGTACCGCAGGGGGATGGCTCCACGACGTGACGAGGTCGAAGGCGAGATGGTCGTTCGCCTCGGCGGCTGCGATCAGGTCCGGATGGACGGGCATGCGCTCCGAGACCCCGATCATGGTGAGGCTCGCGACCTTGTCCGGGTAGCGGGCTGCGAGTTCGAGGCCGATGAAAGACCCCATCGAGTGGCCGACGATGCGGGCCGCTTCGACACCGAGTTCGTCGAGTAGGCGTGCAACGACATCGGCGTACTCCCCGATGGTTGGGCATGCCGGGTCGTCGGAGCGGCCGTGGCCGGGTAGGTCGAGGGAGAGCACCCCGTAGCCGTGGTAGGCGAAGGCTCTCGCCTGGAACTGCCACACCGTGTGGTCCATTCCTGCGCCGTGGAGGAGGACGACGGTCGGCAGTGGCTGGTCGAACTCACGTCCCCCCGTGGAGGCGTGGATCGTCATGCCATCGAGGTTCACGTCCATGTGGTCATCCCCTCTGGGAGGCCCGCAACGCCTGGGCGAGGTCCGCAATGAGGTCGTCGGCGTCCTCGATGCCGACCGATAGCCGGATGAGGTCCTCACCGACACCGGCTGCTGCGAGCTCTTCGCTGCTCATCGTTGCGTGCGTCGTCGAGGCGGGATGGATCACCAGGGACTTGGCGTCCCCGACGTTGGCGAGGTGGGAGAACACGGTGAGGCGCTCGATGAAACGGCGTCCGGCTTGACGGCCGCCCGCGATGCCGAAGGGGAAGATGGCTCCGCACCCGTTGGGGAGGAGGTGCTGTGCGAGGTCGTGGTCGGGGTGGTCGTCGAGTTCCGGGTAGGTGACCCAGGACACTTCGGGGGCCTGGTCGAGGAAGGCGACGACCTTGCGGGTGTTCTCGACGTGGCGTTCCATCCGCACCGGGAGCGTCTCGAGTCCCTGGATGAGGTAGAAGGCGGTCTGGGGTGCCATGGCTGCCCCGAAGTCACGCAGGCCCTCGACGCGGGCACGCATCAGGAAGGCCTGAGTGCCGAACTCGTCTGCGAACTCGAGGCCGTGGTACGAAGGGTACGGCTCGGTGAGGGTCGGGAACTTGCCGGAAGCCTCCCAGTCGAAGGTGCCGCCATCGACGAGGACGCCACCCACCGCAATGCCGTGGCCACCGATGAACTTCGTTGCCGAGTGCATCACGATGTCGGCGCCGTGGTCGAGCGGGCGGAACAGGTATGGCGTTGCGAACGTGTTGTCGATCATGAGCGGAAGGCCTGCGTCGTGGGCGATCTTGGCGACGGCGGGCACGTCGAGGACCTCGAGTGCAGGGTTGCCGAGCGTCTCGCCGTAGACGAGGCGCGTCTCGGGGCGGATCGCCGCAGCGAACGCTTTGGGGTCGCGGGGGTCGACGAAGGTGGTGGTGATCCCGGTGAGGCGGGGAAGGGTCTGGGCGAACAGGTTGTGTGTCCCGCCGTAGAGGGATCCGGATGACACGATGTGGTCCCCGGCACTGAGAAGCGTCGTGATTGCAAGCACGACGGCCGCCTGCCCGCTTGCGGTCGCAACGGCCCCGACACCGCCTTCGAGGGCGGCGACGCGTTCTTCGAACGCTGCGACGGTCGGGTTCGAGATCCGCGAGTAGATATGGCCCTGGCGTTCGAGGTTGAACAGGCCCGCAGCGTGGTCGACGTCCTCGAACACGTACGA
>CAYLVM010000074.1:0-11258 GCA_964387145.1 uncultured Acidimicrobiaceae bacterium | reverse complement strand
GGCCGATGGCCGAATCTACCCCTTGATGTAACCCTCAAGCTGATCGATCAGGAACTTCTGTTCATCGATCACCGCACGCACCACGTCACCGATGGAGATCACCCCGACAAGCCGTCCATCATCGACGACGGGAAGGTGGCGGATCCTGGCATCCGTCATGAGCTGCATGCACGAGGCCACGGTCGTCGTGCTCGACACGGTCACGAGATCCGACGTCATGATCTCAGACACCATCGTCTCTCTCGATCCCCGATCGACCAGGATCACCTTCCGCGCGTAGTCCCGCTCCGACAGGATCCCCCTCAGCTCTCCGTCGGCCATGACGAGTAGCGCTCCGACGTTCCTTGCGGCCATCTCCTCGAGAGCCTCGTACACCGACGCATTCACGCCGATCGACCAGATCTCATGGCCTTTCTCATCGATGATATTCGCAACAGTTTTCTGCATATATGCCTCCCCGGACCAAGATACCAAGTTCACGCACCACGATTCACGCGGCAGAGCTGAGTCCGACAAAGTACGCTGGCGGCCAGCAGAGATCAGACCATCCTCCCGACAGGGGAGGGTGAGGGAGCACAGCGAGCAAGGGCGGGCCTGCGATCCCGGTGCACGAAGACTCGACCCGTCAGCCGCAACCACGGAGTAGAGCAGCATCATGAACCCCGAGTACCTCGAGATAGATCTCAGCGGCCCCATCGCGACGATCGCGCTCAACCGGCCGGAGAAGTTGAACGCCCTCAGCCTCCAGATGCTTGCCGAGCTCGAACAAGCAGCAGATCTCGTAGCAAGCTCCGACTCCCGGGCGCTGGTTCTCTCCGGCAACGGAACCTCGTTCTCGGCAGGAATGGATCTCGAGACGTTCTCAGATGGTGTCCTGTTCCAGACGGACAACGACCTGAGGTACGACGCAGCGAGCCTCGGAGGCAAGGTGGCCGATGCCATCGAACGTATCCCACAAGCCACAGTCGTGGCACTTCAAGGAAACGTCGTTGGAGGGGGAATCGTCCTCGCATCGGCATGTGATCTGCGGGTTGCAGAGGAAGGGACGGTCTTCTCGATCCCCGAGATCGATCTGGGTATCCCGCTTGCATGGGGAGGGATCAAACGACTCGTGAGAGAGATCGGGCCCGCCCGCACCAGAGAGTTCGTCATGACATGCCGGCCGTTCACGGTCGAGGAAGCCCACGCTGCCGGGTTCGTCAACAACATCGTTGGAGTCGGTGAGGCGTTGGCCGCCGCGACGCACCTGGCCGAAACAGTCGCTGCAAAAGCCCGCCTTCCCATTACGACGACGAAGCGCCACGTCGCAGAGGTCCTCTCCGGCGATACCTCGCGCGACGACGCCATGGGTCTCCTTGCCGCGATCGAGGATCCTGAGTCAGTGGCGCTGCGCGACGAGTACGTTCGCCGGTTCCGATCAGGCTCGTGAGATACCTCGACGCCGCCTCCACGCGGGCATCGCTGCCGATGCACGACGCCATAGACGCGATGCGGACCGCATTCGGTAGGGACCGCGAGATACCGCAGCGTCAACTGCTCGGGGCGTCGATGTTCATGCCGGGCAGAGTCGGATCGACGTCCGGCATCAAGGTGGTATCGACCACACCCGGTAACCCGGTCGGCATCGTCGTCGTCTTCGACGCCGAAGGTTCACCGATCGGTCTCGTCGATGGCCCAACGCTCACCGCGATACGCACGGGTGCGGTCGCCGGACTCGCGACCCATCTTCTCGCGCACCCGGGCGCGACAACGATGACGATGCTCGGAGCTGGTGCCATGGCCGAGGACCAGATCGCAGCCGTTCGCGCCGTACGCGACATCGATCACCTCGTGATCTGGAGCCGATCCTTCGAACGAGCGTCCGTGCTCGCCGAGTCGGTCGGAGGGATCGCCGTGCATGACGCCGACGAGGCAGTGCGGGGTAGCGACATCGTCTCGACGGCAACGCCGTCGACCGCTCCGCTCTTTGCGGCCTCGTCCCTGTCGGGGCGGACACACATCAACGCCGTCGGCGCATACACACCAACGATGGTCGAGATCCCTCCCGAAACGGTCACAGCCGCCTTCGTCGTCGTCGACGACCAAGACGCCGCATCTCACGAGGCAGGGGACCTGATAGCTGCTGAGCGTGAACCCGATCTCGACCTGACGACGTTGCTCGAAGCAGGTTCCCCGAACCACGGCCCGCTCACACTCTTCAAGTCCGTCGGTATCGCCGCTCAGGACATCGCGGCAGCTTCCGTCGCCCTCGGCAACGCCGAGCGACTCGGCCTTGGCGTGAACCTCGGTTCGTAGAGAATCAGCGGGCAGGAAGCACTCGTTCTCCGTCTACCGTCTACCGGAGAAACCTGAGCATCCTGAATCAGTCCGGGTTTCCGACTGTGATCTGTGAACTGTGATCTGTGAACTCAGCGCCCGATCCCTATCCGCTGATTCTGGTGCTATCCACGCCGTATCACGCCAGGACGTTGTGCTCGGCGATGTCGATCGGATCCCGGTCGATAGAGAAGAACTCCATCGGGACGTCGGTGTCGAAGTTGGCTCGCTCACCCGTGATCCACTGAGCCATCATCGATCCGATGATCTGGGACTCCTTGAAGCCGTGACCGGAGAAACCGTTCACGACCGCGTAGCCATCGATCGCCGTCGGACCCACGATCGGGAGGACATCCGCCCGGTTCACCGTGTAGAGGCTGGCCATCCCCCCCGGAATCCCGACATAGGGAAGTGCAGGAAGCCGGTGGTGAAGCGCATGGATCTTGAGATCGATGAACGACCGGTCGGCAGCCACGTTGTAGCGATCCGGATCGTCGATCTCCTCGATCTCGTCCTCCTCGAGGATCGATCCGACGATGATCTGGCCGTCACCGGCTTCGGGTCGGAAATAGATGCCCCCCGCCGCGTCGCATATCACCGGGATCGGCCTCGGCACATCGGCGGGAAGGGCCCGGTAGATCACCTGGATACGTGTCGGGACGAGCGGCCACGACACCTCGAGGCCGGCCATTGCGTTGATGCGATTGCACCACGGGCCGGCAGCGTTGATGACCAGGCCCGCATCGATCACCCCGCCGTCTTGGAGACGGACACCCGTGACCCGTGACCCGGTCGAGATCACGTCGACGACCTCCGATCGCAGCCGTACCGCGACACCGCCTGCCTTCGCTGCGGTCGCGACGTCGAGCAGCGCTCCGGTAGCGTCGAAGAAGCCGGTGTCGCGTTCGACGAGGAAAGCGTTCCCATCAGCACACTCATGTTCGATCTCGCCGGTGAGGTCGAAGGGAACCATGCAGGCCGACACTCCCGGGTACATCCGGGCGAGGTCATCCCCATCGATCTGAACGGCGTCGACACCTTCAGCGACCAGGCGATCCCGGTCGTAGGCCACCTGATCCTCGCTGTCATGCATCATCCAAAGGACGCCGATGTCGTGGAACCGCCCAACAGGATCGGCCAGCCCCGTGTAGTGCGACCAGTTCCGCCAGATCACGTTCCCGTCACGAGCGATGCGTACGTTCTCAGCCCTCGTATACCGCTGACGGGTTATCGCCGAAGATCCCCCGGTCGACCCCTCTCCGAGGCCGGCACCCTTGTCGAGCACGATGATGGACAGGGACGAACGTCGCGCGACCTGATGGGCGATGGACATCCCCATGATCCCACCGCCGATGATGACGATGTCTGCAGTCTCATGCGCCACGATCGGCCTCCCTGGTCAATCAACTTCTCCAAGATACGCCTTGCGAAGATCCTCGTTGGCGAGGAGGTCCTCCGCCGTGTCGTCGAGCACGATGCGTCCGGTCTGAAGTACATATCCGCGATCGGCGATCGACAGTGCCATGTTTGCGTTCTGCTCCACCACGAAGACGGTCACACCCTCGTTGTTTATCTGCTGGATGATGTCGAAGTTCTGCTGGACGAGCACCGGAGCAAGCCCCATGGACGGCTCGTCCATCAGCAGCACTTTCGGCTTAGCCATCAACGCACGGCCAACCGCGACCATCTGCTGCTCACCACCCGACAGCGTGCCTGCCTTCTGGTTGATGCGTTCCTTCACCCTCGGGAACATCTCAAAAATGTGGTCCAACTCAGCGTCGAGATTCTCCCTGTCGGTACGAAGGTACGCGCCGATCTCGAGGTTCTCCCGCACGGTCATACGCTTGAAGAGCCGACGGTTCTCGGGCACCATCGTGACACCGCGTGCCACGATCTCTGCCGTCGTGAACCCGGTGACGACCTCACCGTCGAGAACCACGTCACCCGAAGATGGCTGCACCATGCCGAGGATGGTCTTGAGCGTCGTCGTCTTACCTGAGGCGTTCCCACCAAGGAGGCATACGAGTTCACCGGCGTTGATCGACACGTCCATGTCCTTGAGGACATGGACCGGTCCGTAGTGGATGTTGATCCCGCGGAACTCGAGAACCGGTGTGCCCTCACTCATTCTTCGCCTCCACAGGTCGCCCGAGATACGCCTCGATCACGTCGGGGTCGTGCGAGACCGTCTCGTAGTCACCCTCTGCGATCTTGACCCCGTGGTCGAGGACCACGACCCGGTCCGACACGTCTCGTACGACACGCATCTCGTGCTCGATCACGACGATCGTGTACCCCCGCTCGTCTCGCATCCTGCGAATCAACGCAGTCAGTTCGGCGGTCTCACGAGGGTTCATGCCTGCGGTCGGCTCGTCGAGGAGGATCAGCTCCGGCAACGTCCCCATGGCTCGGGCGATCTCGAGGCGCCGGCGGTTGGCGTACGAGAGGACGAACGCCGGCTGATCCCACCGGTATCCCTTGAGCCGCTGTCCGAAGAAGGACAAGATCTCCTTGGCGCGTTCCTCGATCTCCTGCTCCTCCTTGCGGAACGATGAGGTGTTGAGCAACGACCGAAAGATGCCGGTGTTGGTGCGGGCATGCTGAGCGACCATGACGTTCTCGAGAACCGTCATGTTCGGGAAGAGGCGAACGTTCTGGAACGTTCTGGCGATGCCGAGTTCGGTGATCTCGTGCGGCTGATGACCTGAAATGTCGACACCGTTGAAGAGGATCTGTCCCTCGTCCGGAGCGAAATATCCGGTGATCGTATTGAAGAACGACGTCTTGCCCGCCCCGTTCGGCCCGATGACCGACACGATCTCACCCTCATCGATGGAGAAGTTGACGCCATCGAGCGCCTGAACACCTCCGAAACCCTTCCTGAGGTTCTTGATCTCGAGAACCGGCATCAGGATTCACCCTCCTCGGTCACACCCGGATCACCGGTGAGCCACGCGTCCTGGCTCATCTCTTCGTGATGAAGCTCGCGTTGTCGACGAATCGATGGCCACAATCCCTCGGGACGCTTCAGCATCATGATGACGAGAAGTGCCCCGTAGACGAGCAGCTTGAACTCACCGAACTCCTGGAGGAGACCAGGCTGGGTGGGGCCGCCGAGTACACCGATCAAGACGATCGCGCCAACGATCACGCCCGGGATCGAGCCCATGCCTCCCACGATCACGATGACGAGGATGATGATCGACACGAGGAGTTTGAAGGAACTCGGGAAGATCGATCCGACCTTGACGGCGAAGATCATCCCGGCGATCGCTGCGAAGATCGCACCTATGACGAACGCCTGGAGCTTGACCTGCGTCGTGTTGATGCCCATCGCCTCTGCAACGTCTTCATCCTCGCGAAGCGCCGTCCAAGCTCGTCCGGTCCTCGTCTTTTGCAATCGCCACGCGACGTAGATCGCCACGGCCACGAAGACGGATATCAGGTAGAACATCGCTTGCGAGCTCGTTCCCTTGATGGCGATGGGTCCCAGCGCTGCCGACGGAACGTTGGTGATGCCCTGGGCGCCTCCGAAGTATGGCGCGAGGAAGTCCGAGAGGAACAGGATCCGCACGATCTCTCCGAAGCCGAGCGTGACGATTGCAAGGTAGTCACCGCGAAGCCTGATGACCGGTGTGCCGACGGCCACACCGGCGATCGACGCCATGATGATGACCGTCGCCAGGATCAGCCAACCCTCCCATGACAGGAAGTTGAGTGTCAGCTCCGGCGTCCAGAACGGTGACTGGGCGGAGGTGAGCACGGCAGTCGTGTAGGCACCGACGGCGAAGAACGCGACGTACCCGAGGTCGAGCAACCCCGCAGATCCGACGACAATGTTCAGACCAAGCCCCATGAGCACGAACAGCCCGACGTTGGCGAGGAGTTCGTTCGTGAGCCCGCCCAGGATCATCGGAAGGAAGATCACAGCAAGGATCGTGATCCCAATCGCGATCGCGTTCTTCCGGAAGCGAACCGCGGGGTCCAGGTTGAGACGTTCCATTCTTCGTTCTGTGATCGTGCGTTCGTCGGAGCGGTACCCGAGAACACCGAACACCAACGCGATCACGAGAGCTGAGATCGTCGTGAGCCCACCGTTGAGCTCGTAGATCCACCCCGCCACGAACTCGACGCGGAGGCCCTGGGTGATGTCGGTCACGATGATCTCGAGAAGAGCAAAGAGGACCACACCGGTCGCGGCGAAACCCAACGCTGCGCGTACCTTTCGAGGAACGATCGTGAGAACGCCTCCCAACAGGCCCAACAGGCCCGACCCGATGATCCACAACATCGCCGCGATGCCGACCCCCCGCCCGAACGTCAAGAGCTCGATGAGGTTCGGGCCGAGGTTCCTGAAGATTTCGGTGAGGTCGATCGCGTCGATGACGACGATGAAGAACGAGAAGAACAAGCCGGAGAGCAGGCCGACGACGAGGCCAGAGATCAGCTCACGCTCACCCTTTTCGGGAGTCGGCGAGCCGCCGGGAGTATCGTCTCCGGCCGCGATACGTCCGTAGACGACGGGAACCCACAACAACGTGACGAACCCGAGGCTCAGCCACGGTGAGATGATCAACCGCCGGTCCAGTGCGGTGACCATGCCGATCGCCGCGATGAAGGACATGGTGAGTCCGCCGAGTGCTCCCCACCGCTGCACCTTCGACCAATCGACCGGGTTCATGGCAGTCGAATCGGGCGCGTCTGTACGTTCCAACATGTCGGTCATCAGGCGCGGTCCTCCTTCCCGAGTTGCTCACCGAAGAGACCCGCCGGTTTGAAGATCAGCACGAGTACCAGCGCTGTGAACGCAACGACATCCTTGAGCTGGCTGAGACCCGGGATCACGATTGTGAAACCGGCGAACCCCACAAAGCTCATGAGCACCGAAGCTGAACCCAGGACGATCATGCTCTTGCGATGCAGGAAGTTACCGCCCGCGATCGCTGCGCCACCGGCGACGAGGAGCACGACAGCGAGGGCTGTCGGTATCTGCCAGGAGAGTCCTCGTAGGACCACGTTCGGGCCGAGGCCTTCGAAGAGTCCGAGAAGGATACCACCGAGCATGGCGCCCACGATGTTGCCGATGCCACCGAGCACGGCGGCGGTGAAGGCCTTGATACCTGGCAGGAACCCCGTGATGAAGGAGACGCTGCGGAACATCAACGCCCACAACAGCGCAGCGACACCCGCCATTGCGCCGCCGACGGCGAACGTCATCACGATCACCCTGTCGACGTTGATACCCATCAACGCCGCGATCTCCTTGTCCTCTGCAACGGCACGCATCGCTCTCCCGGTGGCAGAGCGTTCAACGAACAGCCAGAGCGTCGCCATCGACACCGCCGCCAGTACAACGACGAGCACCGTGGTGCCGGGGATCCTGAAGCCGAGTACGTCGATCGGATTGCTCAGCCACTTCGGCGGTGCCGGGTACGTCTTGACCGCAGGGCCGACAAGGAGTTGCACCGCGTTCTGGATGAAGAACGAAATGCCAATCGACGTGATCAGCGGGATGAGTCTCGGCGCATTGCGCAGCGGCCGGTACGCGATCTTCTCGATCAAGACCGCGGTGAATGTCGACGTCGCCATTGCGACGACGAGCACGATCAGGATCGACAGAATGAAGTTGGCTTCCCACAGACCGACGTCGAAGAGTGCGTTGGCGGTGAAGAAGCCAACCATCGCCCCCACCATGAACACTTCGCCGTGAGCGAAGTTGATGAACCCGAGCACGCCGTACACCATCGAGTATCCGAGAGCGATCAGTCCGTACATCGAACCCTGGGCGATACCGGAGATGAAGAGCTGCTTCCAGGCCGCTGCGCTCAGCCCGTTCCCCTCGAGGCCGAGCGCTATGGCGCCGACGGTTCCCCACACGGTGACGAAGATCGCCATCACGCGTACGGCCCACAGGAATGAATCCGTCCAGGAGAACTTGAAGGTTCGCGTCTTCGTCGCCGTTGTGGTCATGTGTTTGCGAGTAAAGCAGAAAGCCGGCGCCTAGACAGGCGCCGGCTCTCGCGTTCAGTCGTCGTCGGTTCAGCCGTTGGGCGAGAACTCGTAGACGATGTTGGTCTTCCCTGCTTCGATGTTGCTCGGATCCTCATGGAGGACGATCGAGATGCGCTGTGCGCCGCAGTCGCCGAAGTCGTCACACGACAGGGTTCCGATGATGCCGCTGAAGCCCTTCGTCGCCGACAGCTCATCGCGGAGCGCCTGGCGGTCGATGAACAACGAACCGTCATCGAGCTCGACGGCGACCTTGTCGATCGCCGACAGCAACAGAACGGTTGCGTCGTAGCTGTGTGCCCAGAACGCAGCCGAAGGCGCCTCGCCGTACGCGGCCTGGTAGGCCGCGAGGAAGTCCGCAGCCGTCGTGCCGATCTCGGAGGCGTTGTTGCCGTAGTCCAGGTTCGGACCCGAGAAGTACATACCGGCAGTCTCAGGCAACTCCATGAAGTTGTCCGTCAACAGACCATCTGCACCGATCAGGACAACATCTTCGAGTCCTGCAACCTGTCGTACCTGCTGGGCGATGAAGCCACCTTCAGGCATGAAGATCGGGAAGTAGATGACCTCAGGCTCATTCTGAGCTACCTCGGTGAGCACACCGGTCATGTCCGTGTCACCCTTGTTCACAGCCGTGAAAGCAACGATCTCACCACCGAGCTTCTCGAACGCGTTCTTGAACGCCGTCGCAAGACCGTTGGTGTACGGGTCACCATCGTGGATCGCCGCAGCCTTTGTCAGGCCGAGCTCGTTGAACACGAAGTTCGCAACCGCTTCGCCCTGGAAGAGGTCGTTGTGCGCCGTGCGGTAGTAGCCGGGGCTGTAGTTCTCGCCCGGTGTTCCTGCAAGGTCCGACGTGAGTGCCGGGGACGTGTTCGATGGGGAAATCATGACCATGCCGGCCTCAGAGATGAGCGGCATCGCACCCGTTGCTGCACCGGAGCAGGACGTTCCGATCACACCAACGACCTTGTCGTCGGATGCGATTGTCTGACCGGCAGCCGCGCCACCTTCTGCGGAGCAGAGGTCGTCGAGCGGAGTACCGATGCTCACGTCGTGGCCCTTGATCGGACCGAAGTCCGTGATCGCCAGCTCTGTGCCTCTCTGGTTCGGAACGCCGAGGAACGCGACGTCACCCGAGATCGCCTCCAGGCTGCGGATCTGGATATCCTCACCGGGAGCGACGGTGACCGCACCGAGCGGACCCGCCTCGGGAACTCCGCCACCGGCCTCGGTCGTGGTCGTCTCTCCAGCTTCTGTCGTCGTCGTTTCTTCCACTACCGTCGTGGTTGTCTCGCCAGCTGTGGTCGTCGTTGCCGACGCCTCATCATCTCCGCCACTGTTGATGGCGATGATCACAATCACGATCAAAGCGACAGCGGCAACAGCGATCCACGGCAGCCATTTCTTTAGGTTGTCATCCACCTTGGGGCCTCCATACATCTTCTCGTTAGATACGGGCAACGCCCGTACATCGCGGCAGGGTAGGCATTCCGTGAGTAACCGGCAACACGAACCATCAGAGTGGGTACCTTTAGGCTCGATGACGGAGACTCCCGGAGCCCACGTAGCTCGACAACGACAGCGCCTCACCGCATCCGAGGTCGACTTCGACGTCACGAGGCAGAGAGCCATGCTCATCGGTCTCGTTCGCTCACGAAACGACCGGGCCCGGGGAGAGTCCAGCCTCGCCGAACTCGCCCTGCTGACCGATACAGCGGGATCTGATCCGGTCGAGATGGAGCTCGTTCGGCGCGAGCGACCCGATCCGGCGACGTTCATCGGGAAAGGCAAGCTCGCAGAGTTGGTCTCGATCTCGACGGCTCAGGACATCGACGTCGTCGTGTTCGACAACGAGCTCACCCCGGCCCAGCAACGGAACCTCCACCAGGCGTTCAAGTGTGATGTCGTCGACCGTGTCGCGTTGATCCTCGACATCTTCGCTCAGCATGCCCATACGAAGGAAGGCATGCTCCAGGTCGAGCTTGCCCAGCACCGGTACCGGCTCCCGCGCCTTCGTGGCAAGGGTGTCGAGCTCTCACGGCTGGGCGCCGGGATCGGTACGAGAGGACCGGGAGAGACGAAGCTCGAGACCGATCGGCGACGCATCCTCGACCGGATTCGGAAGATCGAACGAGAGCTCAAGGATGCAAGCCGCTCCCGTGCCACCCGAAGCAAGCAACGCAAACGCGCCGGCGAGCCGGTTGTGGCGATCGTCGGGTACACCAATGCAGGCAAGTCCACGCTTTTCAATCGACTCACCGACGCTGGCGTGCTCGTCGAGGATCGCCTCTTTGCGACACTCGACTCGACGGTTCGCCAGCTCTCGCTCCCCCACGGACATGAGATTCTCGTCTCGGACACCGTCGGCTTCGTGCGAGACCTGCCACACGAACTCGTCGAGGCATTCATGTCGACCCTCGAAGAGGTAGCCGACGCCGACCTGCTGGTGCATCTCGTTGACGCATCCGATCCCGATCCCGACCACCAACTGAGGTCCGTGCGCATCGTGCTGTCCCAGATAGGCGCGACGGACATCGACGAGTTGGTAGTTTTCAACAAGATCGACGCGACGGACACACCCACCGAAGAGCGTCTCAGGGCGCTCCACCCCGATGCCGTGTTCATCTCGGCGAAGGAGGGCGATGGTGTCACCGAACTCCTCGACGCCATCGCAGATGGACTCAACACGAAGACCGTGGAGCTGACGCTCCACGTCCCGTATGCACGCGGGGACGTTCTCGCCGAACTCCACGAGATCGGGGACGTTCTGCGTGTCGAACACACTTCGGAGGGAACCGAGACGACGGTGAGGATGCCTCACGATGACGCGAACCGCTTCCGAGAGTTCGTGGCCGAGTAGCAGTCCTTCCCCCGGCCGTCCCCCCTTCAGGGGGTGTCGCTTTACCTGTCATTGTCCGTTTCTGACGCCT
>CAYLVM010000073.1:0-11393 GCA_964387145.1 uncultured Acidimicrobiaceae bacterium | reverse complement strand
CCAGTGACGACCCGATCGAAATGTGGCATGCTGGTCATTGCTGTCCCTTTCCCTATAGACGATGAGGGATGGCACGCACCGTTGGAGCAATGGACAGTCCAGGGACGGGGCCTTTCTACCCGGCTCCTATCAGGTCACATCCACTCACTAGCAAGTGCAACAACAGGAGCCCCGGGCCGGTGGACAGATCTCCTTAAAGGCAACACAGCCCAGGACATAAACGGGTCACACCGGCCACGGGGACTTCTGCCCACCCATTATCCCTGGACACAACAACCCGCGTCATACACGGAATCCATGCAAGCGTGAACACCTTGGAACCGTTGGGGCTACTGCAATTTCTGGAGATGGCCGATGGTCACGTCGCGAATACAGATTCAGGGATCGCAGTCGACCGCTACGGCGAGGGCAGAACAGACCTCGTGCATGCGAACGCCCCCGAGCCGGCCAAGCCGCTCGGTGAGCGTGCCCACACTGACGCTTTCCACTGAATCGAGGTTGATGGCGGACCGTAGCGGGATGGGGTCCTCGCCCACTTCGAGCACGACCTCGCTTGCCAGTCCCCGAATGGTCGTCGTACATGGGGCAACGATCACCCTTCGAAGCCTCGGAATCGCGGCATCCCTCGAAAGCACGACGACCGGCCGTCGCGGGATCTCGGGAAGATCGCACCACCAGACCTCGCCACGGACCGGCAGATCCATCACGACCCGGCCGCGGCTTCCCGAAACGATCCAAGGTCACCCCATTCGTCGGGACCATCGATCGGCTGGCCGTCGTACGCCGAGTAGCCGGCGTCGATCGTAGCTGCCCGGTAACGAGCGAGCAGCGCAGCGAGTGCTTCGTCGAGCAACGCGGCGTCGTTGAGATCGGACCGCGCCCGTCTCGCCCCTTCGATCAGTTGCTCATCGACCGTAGTACTGACTCTCACCCGTGGCATGCCATAACTATGCCACAGCTCGGGCATCATCACAAGCGGGCCGGCCACGGACGCCGCCATGTGCGCGACCTGATCGATCGACAGTGCCAGCCAGGAGGGGAACGGTGACGGTCAGGGAAGGTATCACCACAGCCATACCCGTCCACGCTCCCCTCTACCATGGATACCCATGGAACCTCTCGTCCTTCCCGACCCACACATCGACCCGTCAGCGTTCGTCGCCCCAACCGCATCCATCTTTGGAGCAGTGACCATCGAACCACGAGCCGTCGTCATGTTCGGTGTGGTGTTGCGCGCCGAACTCGATCGGATCGTGATCGGCGCCGAGTCGAACATCCAGGACAACGCCGTGTTCCACACCGATGAGAACTTCGTGTGCTCCCTCGGGCAGCGAGTCACCGTGGGGCACGGCGCGATCGTCCACGGGGCAACGATCGGCGAGCGGTGCCTCGTCGGGATCGGCTCCATCGCGCTCAACGGCTCGATACTCGGTGAAGGTGCCTGGCTCGCTGCAGGGTCCGTCCTGCCAGAGGGACGTTCGATCCCGCCGTGGACCCTCGCCGTGGGGACCCCAGCCAAGGCGATCCGCGACCTCACCGAGGACGAGGTTCGACGACAGAACGAAGGCGTGGAGGCCTACCTTCGCTTCGCTGAGGCGTACCGCAACCGGCTGGGTTGAGTACCCGGTTCGACCCGGGGCACACCCCGGCGATACCGCACCTGTGCCGATGCACCGGGTACCCTCGCTTGCCATGACACGACACCCCGACTGGGACCGCGCCGACATCCTCGCCCCTTCAAAGCCGAAGGAGTACCCCATCGTCGCGGCCGTCGAAGGCACACAACTCGTCGACCCCAAGACGCGGTTCCTCGGCACGGTCGTCGAGTTCACACCGGGCAAGGAGGTCGTGCTCGTCGACGCCGGTGGCAGTCACAGGACCTTCGCCGCCCACGACGGTGCGATGCTGCACCAGGGCATCCGCGTTGCGCTCAGACGGCCAGCCGAGGTGCCGAAACGTCGGGCCCGGTTCACCGCATCGGGATCCATCGACGCCGGCCGGACCCGGGCACGCGTGGCACGGGCGAGCCGCATCTGGGTCGAAGGCGTCCACGACGCCGAACTCATCGAGAAGATCTGGGGCGACGATCTGCGGGTCGAAGGCATCGTGGTCGAACCGCTCCACGGAGCCGACGACCTTGCGCTCGCCGTCGACGCGTTCCAACCGGGACGGAGCCGGAGGCTCGGCATTCTGCTCGATCACCTCGTCGAGGGCTCCAAGGAGTCCCGTATCGCAGGGGACGTCACTCAGCGTGAGGTCCTGATCTGCGGCCACCCCTACGTCGATATCTGGCAGGCGATCAAGCCAACGACGATCGGCATCGCCGCCTGGCCGGAAGTCCCCCGAGGGGAACCATGGAAGGAGGGCGTCATCGAGCGCCTGGGGATGGCGCTCCACCCTGGGCCGTTCTGGGGGCGGGTCCTCGAATCCGTCTCGTCGTACCGTGACCTCGAAACGCCGCTCGTCAACGCCGTCGAGCAGCTCATCGACTTCGTCACGGCCTTCGACGAGGACTGACGGTTCAGGTCGGATAGATCGGGAACCGTGCCACCAGGGTTCGGACATCCGCTCGCACAGAGGCAGCAGTAGGTTCGGCGTCACCGGAACGCATCGCGTCGAGGATGTCGGCGATCCAGTGACCGATCTGGGTGAACTCGGCAACACCCAGTCCGCGTGCGGTCCCTGCCGATGAACCGAGACGCAGGCCGGACGTGACCCTCGGCGACTCGGGATCGTCGGGGACACCGTTCTTGTTCGCGGTCAGTCCGGAACGCTCCAGCACGTCGGATGCAGCTGCACCGGTCAGGCCGAACGGTCGCAGATCAACGAGCAGGAGTGGCGTGTCGGTGCCACCGGTCAACACCGTGACGTCGCGTTCGACCAGCCCTGCAGCCAAGGCCCGTGCGTTGTCGAGCACACCCTGTGCATACGTCGCGAACTCAGGAGTCATCGCCTCATGGAACGCCACCGCCTTGGCTGCAACAGCGTTGAGGATCACCGATCCCTGGACGCCGGGAAACACAGCCGAGTTCAGCTTGCGGGCCAGGTCGGCACGATGCGACAGGATGAACCCACCCCGAACGCCACGCAGGTTCTTGTACGTCGTTGCCGTAACGACGTCGGCGATGGGTACCGGGTCGGGGTGCAAACCAGCAGCCACGAGACCGGCCCAATGTGCCATGTCGACGAGCAGGATCGCCCCGACGTCATCGGCCACGGAGCGGAAACGGTCGAAGTCGATAGCGCGGGGGTACGCGGAGCCCCCAGCGATGATGAGCTTGGGTGACCTCGCCCTAGCGGTCTCGGCCATCGCGTCGTAGTCGAGGAGCCCGTCGGCGCCAACGCCGTAGCTGGCGATGTCGAACCACTTCCCCGAGATGTTCGGCCCGGCACCGTGGCTGAGATGACCACCCGACGACAGATCCATCGAAAGGACCGTGTCACCAGGGGCGAGGAACGCAAGAAAAACTGCGAGGTTCGCCTGGGACCCTGAGTGCGGCTGCACGTTTGCGTAGGCGGCACCGAAGAGCTCCTTGGCGCGTTCGATCGCGAGCGACTCGATCCGATCGGCGTACTCTGCACCGCCGTAGTACCGCCCACCCGGGTACCCCTCGACGGTCTTGTTGACCATCGGCGATCCGATCGCCTCCAGCGTCGCGGCACTGACCAGGTTCTCCGATGCGATCAGTTCGATACCGTCACGCTGGCGTTCAGTCTCGGCTTCGAGCGCCGCAAAGATCTCCGGATCGACGTCGGCGAGCTTCCCGGTGAAATGGTTCATGGCGATCTGTCCTCGTCTCTCGTCGTTGGAGCTCCACGGTGTGCACCGGCAGTCTCTCGCAGCGGCACCGCGTCCCGCATCGTAACGACGGCGCCGCGGGCTGATGTCCCGAGGTTCTCAGATACCGGAGCCACCCGGCAACAACAGTGACGCCACTCGCCGGCAGGACGCATGACAGCGTCTGTACCGATACCGACGACTTCCGTGCTGGTGCGAGCCCGACGATGGCGATCGCATCGATGAGCCGCCGAACGACCGTTAACCTTCTCCCTGCTCGTCACCCGTGAGATCGGCTAGTGGTATGGGCGTCAACTCGACAAGTGAACGCGGGGTCCTCGCGTCCGTGCGCCCCCTCTTCGTCGGGCTCGCCCTCCTGATGATCGGCAACGGGCTGCTCGGGGCGCTGCTCGGCGTCCGCGCCCATCTCGAAGGCTTCCCAACCATCGTGATCGGTGTGGTGATGGCCATGTACTACGCCGGCTTCCTGGTCGGGTCGCTCACGATCCCGCGTCGTCTCACAACGGTCGGTCACATCAGAGTGTTCGCGGGGCTCACGTCGCTCGCAGCCGCAACGGCACTTTCGTACTCCCTGCTGGCAGATCCCCTGGCCTGGGGTGTGCTTCGTTTCGTCTTCGGCCTGTCGATGTCCGGTCTGTACGTCACGATGGAGAGCTGGCTGAACGAACGAGCAACGAACGAGACCCGTGGGCGTCTGCTCTCGGCGTACATGCTGATCGTCACGATCGGGCTGGGACTCGGACCGCTGCTCCTCGGGTTGGACG
Source organism: uncultured Acidimicrobiaceae bacterium (assembly GCA_964387145.1). Lineage (GTDB taxonomy): Bacteria > Actinomycetota > Acidimicrobiia > Spongiisociales > UBA5794 > JAMBLL01. The sequence goes on along the minus strand of CAYLVM010000073.1, from coordinate 6,830 downwards.
ACCCGCTCGATGCAACGCTCTTCATCCTCGTGGGGATCCTGATCTCGCTCGCGGTGGTACCGGTTGCACTGATACGGATCCCGACACCAAGCGAGACGATCCCCGTCCAGTTCTCTGTGATCTCACTCGCCCGAACCGCTCCACTCGGTGTCGTCGCCGTTGCGATCTCAGGGGCTGCCGGCAGCGCGGTGTCGACACTCGGCGCGGTCTACGCCACGTCGGTCGGCATGGCGCCTGGTCTCGTCGGTGTGTTTCTAGCCGTCTCCCTGGTCGGTGCAGCAGCCACGCAGTATCCGCTCGGCGCCCTATCGGATCGCTTCCCCCGGCGCCGTGTCATCCTCGCTGCATCCGTGGCGGCGGTCGTGGTCGCCGGTGTCGCCGTGTTCGCCGACCCTGCTTCCATCTGGCCGTTCCTACTCATCGCGGCATACGGCAGCCTGGCGTTCCCCATGTACTCGCTCGCCGTCTCGATGGTCAACGACGCGATTCCAAAGAATCAGCTCGTCGCTGCGGCCGCCGGGGTCGTGTTCATCTACGGGGCGGGCTCGGTGGTCGGTCCGATCAGTGTGTCCGTGCTCATGGACGTCATCGGCCCTGCCGGCTACTTTTGGGGCCTCGCCGTGTCGTTCCTGCCCCTCGCCGGGTACGCGCTGGCGAGGATCCTCTTTACGACTCGCCCGATGCAGCGGCGCTTCGTCAGTCTGCCCTTCCGTTCGTCTACCGCAGTTGCGTTGCTCGCAGAGCCATCAGAGGAGGAGTGATCGACGCCCGACGAGGACGATGAGACGCGAAGCGATCACGCTCGGCTAGCGTCGGTCTCATGAAGAAGCCACCAACACTGTTCTCAGAAGAGGAGATCGCGGATCGGGTCGCTGCCCTGGCCGCCGAGATCGACGACGCTTACGGCGGTGCAGGCCAACTCGTGTTGATCGGCGTCCTCAAGGGCTCGTTCATCTTTCTCTCTGATCTGGCGAGGAAGCTGACCATCCCGCACCGCATCGAGTTCATTGCGGTGTCGAGCTACGGGGATCGCGAAAGCGAGACGGCCGACTCGGTGCGCCTACTCATGGACGTCCGCCACGCCATCGATGGTGAGCACGTCCTCCTGGTCGAGGACATCGTCGATACGGGCCACACGATCGCCTACCTCAAGCGCCTGCTCGGGACACGCAATCCGGCGTCGCTCAAGACCGCAACGCTGCTCCACAAGCCGGACCGAACCGAACAGGAGGTCGCGATCGACTTCCTCGGGTTCACGATCCCCGACGTGTGGGTGGTCGGCTACGGCCTCGACTACGCAGAGCGGTACCGGACACTTCCCTACATCGGTGAGCTGCCACCCGAGATGCGCTGACCGACAGCACGGCCACGACCCAGACCAGACATCGATTCGTCCGGGGTCAGAGGGTCGCCAGGATGATCACGATCCCCGCGAGCACGACGACGGCGCCCACGATCGCTGCGTACACTCCAACCGACCTCATGGACCGCTCCTCCATGACGATCCGCACGTCCCCATCGGGAACGACGGTGACTTCGAAGAACGTGTCCCACGTCCCCTTGTCGACGGCGTTGTCCGTCTCGAGATCCACGAACACGGGCGGCTTGGGGAAGATCCAGTTCGACCCCTTGACCTCGACAGTCCCCGACACTTCGCCGTTGCCCTCGAGCGGTTCGGCGCGAAAACGATAGGTCATTGCGACACTGCTCAGGCGCGCACGCTTGATCCGGCAACGCTCCCCCGCCTTGACCTCCATGACCTTCACCTGCGACACCGCCTTGGGATCCCATCCATCATCGACACTTCTCTTCGCTCCTTCACCCGACTCGCGGCACCGTGTTGTGGAGCCACAACCTACCAGAGAGCACATCGGGGAGGTACGGCACCGTGACCCCGATGCGGGTCGCCCTCAGTCGCTACGCCGGAAGCCGTCGGGTTTCCATACCTTGTCCGAGTAGGGGTCAAGTGGACCGTAGAGGCGGAAGTTGACGAAGAGGCCCTTGCCCGAGCCATCGTGCGACAGCCACCTCGCAAGTGCCGGCTCAGGGAGCAGACGACCCCCGGCCCCGGATTCGAGTCCCAATACGCTCCCTGCTCGTACATCGATCGGGACGTTGCGAGAATGCTCGACTGTGCCACCGTTCAGGGGGCTGTTCGATCTCGTTGGACGGTCGCTGTGGCAGCGATGACCATGCCCTCGAGATAGCTGTGGGTCACAGCCAATCCGAGGCCGGCAGTTGCGAGAAGTGCCGCGAGATGTGACCTGCTCATCTTCATCGCCGATCGATGCCACTTCGCGAGCGCAGCTCGGGAGAACCCTTCGAGTCCCAATGACTCGATGAGGGCATCGAAACCATCATCGGTGAAGTCGGTCGAGGGAACAAGAACGGCGACGGTGCCACCCGGTGCACACACACGGTGCATCTCGGAGAGCACCGACTCGCTGTCGGATACGACGTTGATGACCGACGCTGCGACGACGGCGTCGAATGTGTCATCGTCGTAGGGAAGTCGTGCGGCGTCACCGACACTGAAGTTCAGGTCAGGATGATCGTTCCTCGCTTGGCGAATCATGGCGTTGGACCGATCGAATCCCGTGGCCCGGTAGCCGTTGTCTGCCAGGTAGGCGGTCAGGGTGCCTGTGGCACACCCGACCTCGAGGACACGATCACCGACACGAAGACCAAGGTCGTCGATCCAGTGGCGGTGGGTGCGTGAATACCACTCCAGCTCGCCGATGGCGGCGAAGAAACGTACCGGGCTCTCCTCGAGCATGGCCTCCACCTCCCGGGTGCCGGGCTCCCGGTCGTACCGCTTCCGGGTCATGGTGTAGCCACCCGGCGGGGCCGCCACAGGAAGAGCAGCACGGTGATCCAGACCGCGTTGAACATCGCGAACGCCGAGTCCGAGAGCGCAACAGCGCCGGTCGCGGTGTAGAAGACACCCACTGCGAGGTCGATCAACTGGATGAAGATCATGGCGGTGATCCACAGCGCGTGCTGTGCCGGATCCTGTGCGATCAAGATGAACACGACACCGATGACCAGGAACCGGGCTGCGAGCATGCCCAGAGGGTAGAAGATGTCGTCCTCGGGTATCGAGTGCCCGATCGCTTCGAGGAAGAATGCGGGCGCAAGCAGGTAGAACAAACCCAGAGCGATCTGGATGCCTCCCACCACTCTCAACAGGATTCTCAGTCTTCTCATCGTCGTTCTCCTTGACTGTGGTCGACCAGGAGGTAACGTATACACAAAGCTTCCCTTTGTGAAGTAGTTACCTTTCGGAAAGTAGGGGTCGTGCTCGAAACGATTGTGCAGGCAGAGGTCTGTGACGATGAGTGCCCGATAAAGAAAACTGCCGAGGTGATCGAGGGGCGATGGACCACGCTCGTGATACGCGAGCTCCTGCCGGGCAAGAAACGGTTCTCCGAGATCCAGAGGGCACTCACCGGGATCAGCCCAAAGGTGCTCACGGTTCGTCTCCGGCTACTCGAGCGACGCCAGTTGGTGACCCGCACCGTCTTTGCCACCGTTCCACCAATGACCGAGTACGAGTTGACACCCCTCGGCCGTCAACTCGAAACCGTGCTCGAAGCCATGGCCGAGTTCGGCAGACAGCTCCCGAGCGACGTCGGCCACTAGCTCGTCACGGTGTCTCAACGATGGTGCCGGATGCTCTGATCCGTACGTCTGGAGTGCCACGCTCACGACCGCAGCGACCATCCCGGGCACGGCCGTGATCACCATCTGAGTTCAAGGGACTTACATCGCCCATTCCCGATAATATCGGCACTTATCGATAGATGGAGTTCCTGTATGACCACCCCGACCGGATCCGACACAGCCTTGGCTGCGAAGCTGTTCCGTGGGTTCGGCGACCGGACTCGCCTGGCGATCCTCGTCGAAATCGCCGACGGAGAACAACGAGTCACCGATCTCGTCGAGAAGTTGGGTCGTTCACAGTCCACGATCTCGACCCATGTTGCCTGCCTGCGCGATTGCGGGCTCGTCGATTCACGCATCGAGGGTCGACAGGTGTTCTACCGGGTCGCGTTCCCTGAGGTCATTGCGATGCTGAAGGGTGCAGAACTGCTCCTCACCGAGATCGGGCACGAAGTCGAGCTCTGCCCGAACTACGGGGAAGTCGGTGGGCGGTGAGTAGCCGGGACGTAGCCCACGATTCCGGGGACCCCGTGGACATGGACGGGGAGCGTTGGTGGCAGAACCGCGAGGTGCAGTGGTCTGCAACCTCTGGCATCTTGCTGGCGCTCGGCTTCGTCATCGGACTCAGTGGCGCCGGGACCCTCAGTACCTGGGTCTATGTCTCGGCGATGCTCATGGGAGCCCGCTTCTTCGCCGCTGAGGCAGTCGAGCTACTCGTCGAGGAACGGATCGTGGGAATCGAACTGCTGATGACGGTCGCCGCGGTGACCGCGGGTGTTCTGGGACTTTGGGGCGAGGCAGCGACCCTGGCATTCCTGTACTCGATCTCGGAGGCCCTCGAGGAGTTCACCGAAGACCGGACTCGAAACGCCATTCGCGCCCTGATGGACCTGGCACCGAAACGGGTGACGCGGCTGATGCGAGATGGCGGGCAAGAGGAGATCGACGTTGATCAGCTCGCCGTCGACGACCGGTTCCTCGTTCGGCCGGGACAGGCTGTCGCCACCGACGGCATCATTCACGATGGTGAGTCTGCGATCGACGAGTCCTCCGTGACAGGTGAGCCGATCCCCGTCGAGAAGGCTCAAGGCGACCCGGTGTTCGCCGGGACGTTGAACACGTCCGGGGCTTTGGTGATCGAGGCAACTGCGACATCGACGGACAACACGTTGGCGAAGATCGTCCATCTCGTGACCGAGGCCCAGGAGCAAAAGGGACACAGCGAACGAAGGATGCGCAAGTTCTCACGTCGATACTCCCCTGCCGTGCTCGCCGTCGGCGCACTGGTAGCTGTCGTCGGCGGCCTCGTGACCGGTGACTGGTCGACATGGCTGATACGCGCTGCCACCGTGCTCGTCGCTGCGGCACCGTGTGCCCTGGTCATCTCGATACCCGTCACCTATGTCGCTGCAATGGGGAACGCCGGACGTCACGGCGTGCTCATCAAGGGCGGCGTCCACCTCGAGAACCTGGCAGTGGTGCGAGTGCTGGCGCTCGACAAGACCGGCACCCTGACACGGGGCAAGCCCAAGGTGGTGGAAGTGCATCCACTCGACGGATTCACCGAGGGCCGAATCGTCGCCATCACCGCGGCCATCGAGAGCCGGTCTGAGCACCCACTCGCCCGAGCCGTTCTCGACTACGCACGGGACACGGCGACCGAGTCGCTCCCGATGACCGAGTTCCGCTCGCTGATCGGTGCGGGCGCCGAAGCAACGGTCGACGGCACCCGTTACACCGTCGGCTCACCGGACCTCGTCGCCACCAACGGCACGGATCTCGATGACGTAGCAGAGACCATCGCGTCGCTCCAGGAGCGGGGCTTGACCGTGATCGTCGTTGCCGATCCACAACGAGCTCTCGGCCTGCTCGGGATTGCCGACGTTGTCAGGGAGAACGCTCGCCAGGCTATGGAGCAACTCCACTCGCTCGGTATCGACGAACTCGTGATGCTGACGGGCGACAACCAGCGTACGGCAGCTGTCGTAGCGGCACAGGTCGGTGTCGACACCTTCGAAGCAGAGCTGCGCCCGGAGGACAAGTCCACTGCAGTGAGAAAGCTCGGGGAGACACACGGTCGTATCGGCATGGTGGGCGACGGCGTGAACGATGCCCCGGCACTCGCCGTTGCAGACGTCGGCATTGCAATGGGAGCCGCAGGGAGCGATGTTGCCCTCGAGACGGCAGATGTCGTGCTCATGGCAGACGACCTCACTCGACTCGTCGATGCTGTACGGATCGGCCGGCGCACCCGCAGGGTCGTGCAACAGAACATCGCTCTGTCGATCTTGATCCTCGTCATCCTGGTCCCGGGAGCACTGGTGGGTTGGCTGGCCCTCCCGGCTGCGGTACTCGCCCATGAGCTCTCAGAGTTCGCGGTGATCGCCAACGGCATGCGGATGGCCCGGTAGCGAGACGAACCGTCGGCATGCAACTGTCGATGAAGCTGTCGGTCGGGTTTCGTCCACGAACGTGGCGTATCGAGGATCCGCGCCGCCGATAGGGAGATTCTGTCGGTGGGCCTCGATACGATCGAGGTACGGGGCAGCGGCGGGTCAGAAAGGAACCACGATGGATGCCAGAACACAAGCCTTCTACGACCAACACGACGCCCACATCACCGACGTCATCCGCCGCTGCGGATGGTTCATCCAGTACGTCGGCGGCGACACCTGCGTTACCCCGGGGTGTACGGGCGAGTCCGACTCCGATGAACCACCGTTCGCGTACACCGTTGGACTGTTCGGACTCGGTCACCCCGAGCTGCTCATCGTTGGGGTGCCGCCTGCAACCGCGGTGGGTGTTCTCAACGACCTCGGCAGGCGCATCCACGCAGGTGCAACGCTGCTGCCCGGCGAGCTGTTGACGTTCGATGAGTGGCCTCACCGGATCATCCCCGAGACGGTCCCGAACCCCGGCGAGATCGTCTTCGAGTCGAACCGGTTCTACGACCGCCCGGACGACCTCTCGGTGCCCGCGCTCCAGCTCAGCTACGACGACTCCGAGGGAAGATTCCCCTGGGACGAGGGGTACGCATCACCCTGGCAGCAACCACGACCGGGCACGTTCACGGCGTAGAACAGAGTCCCGAGTACGTGTCGCGCTGAGGCCCTGGGACAGGATCAGGCCCCGGATTCGGGGGGGTGTCCCTTTGTCGGTACGTGCAT
>CAYLVM010000072.1:0-11944 GCA_964387145.1 uncultured Acidimicrobiaceae bacterium | reverse complement strand
CACGAGGTCGTACCCGTCTTCGAACTTCCAACTCCTCCGTCCCCCCTTCAGGGGGGACAAGCGAGTCCCCGAGCGAGGAGGGTGAGAACCTGAGTCGCACAACTCGAGCCCCCATCCTCCTGGCTCGTCGCTAACGCTCCTCGCCCGTCCTCCTTGAAAGGAGGACCGAAGAACCCGACATCGCTTCCCGATACAAGTTCCTGCCGTCCCCCCTTCAGGGGGGACAAGCGAGTCTGCGAGCAAGGGGGGACCGCGAGCCTGCGAGCCCGGTACGGCAAAGGCTCAGGGACAAGCGAGTCTGCGAGCAAGGGGGGCCTGCGAGCCCGCGAGCCCGGTACGCGAACGGCCGCTCTAGGCCTCGGGGCGCATGGTGGGAAAGAGGATGACCTCGCGAATGTGGTGCTTGTCGGTGAGGAGCATGACGAGCCGATCGACGCCGATCCCGAGCCCACCGGTCGGTGGTAGCCCGTACTCGAGCGCCCGGATGTAGTCCTCGTCGATCGGGTGTGCCTCGTCGTCACCGGCTGCCTTCATTCTTGCCTGGGCCTCGAACCTGGCCCGCTGGTCGAACGGGTCGTTCAGTTCGCTGAAGGCGTTGGCGTACTCCGACCCGGCGATGATCAACTCGAATCGTTCCGTGACGTTCGGCTTCGAGCGGTGCTGTCTCGACAGTGGTGATATCTCGACGGGGTGCTCGGTGACGAACGTCGGTTCCCACAGGGACGACTCGACCAGCACGTCGAAGAGTGCCTCGACGAACTTGCCCTGTCCCCAGTGGTCCTCTCCTTGGATCCCGTGACCCTCAGCGATCGGTCGCAACGTCTCGAGGTCGGTGTCGTAGTCGATGTCCTCACCGCAGGCCTCGCGCACCAGGTCGAGCATCGTTGCTCTCCGGTACGGCCCGGCGAGGTTCAGCTCTCTGCCCTGGTACTCGATGATGGAGGATCCCGTTGCAGCCACTGCGCACGCCGCCACGACGTCTTCGACAAGCACCATGATGTCGTCGTAGTCGGCGTAGGCCTCGTACGACTCGAGCATCGTGAACTCGGGGTTGTGGGAGCTGTCGATCCCCTCGTTGCGGAAGATACGCCCGATCTCGTAGACACGTTCGAGTCCCCCAACGACGAGGCGTTTGAGGTACAGCTCAGTCGCTATGCGCAGATACATGTCGAGGTCGAGGGCGTTGTGATGCGTCGCGAAGGGTCGCGCCGTGGCACCAGTGGCCTGAGGAAGGAGAACCGGTGTCTCGACCTCGATGTAGCCCCTGTCCTCGAACTGGCGTCTGAGCTCGGAGATGATCTTGGACCGTGTGATGGCTGTCGCCAGGGAGTCAGGGTTGGCCATCAGGTCGAGGTACCGCTGCCTGCTGCGTGCTTCGACGTCCTTGAGGCCGTGCCACTTGTCCGGCATCGGACGGAGGCTTTTCTGCAGCAGCTCGAACGAGGTGATCCGGACCGACACCTCGCCACGTTTCGTCGTGAGGACGGCACCGGTCGCCCCGACCCAGTCGCCGGCATCGAGTTCGAGGAATGCTGCGAACCCGTCGTCTCCGAGCGTGCGCTTGTCGACGAAGAGCTGGATCGTGCCCGTCACGTCGCTGAGGACGGCGAAGACCAGTTTCCCCATCACCCGTGTGTTCATCAGACGGCCCGCGACGGTAACGACCTCATCGGTTTCCGTCCCCGGCTCGAGACCGTCGAACCGCTCGTGCAGTTCACCTGCCGTGTGGGTTCTCGAGAAGCTGTAGGGGAAGCCACCGTTGTCCATGTGTGCGCGGTACTTGGCGAGCCGCTCACGGGTCAGTGGATGGGCGTCGAGTGCGTCTGCGTCGTCGAGAGGGTCCCCGGGAACTGCGTCGTCTGTCATGCGTCGTCCTGGTTGAGGTTGTAGATGATCCGCAGCCCTTCGAGTGTCAGATATGGATCGATCGTATCGACGCTGGAACAGTGCGGCACGATGGTAGAGGCAAGGCCCCCTGTTGCCACCCTCGTCACATCGCCACCGAGTTCGACGGCGATCCGTTCGACGATGCCGTCGACGAGTCCTGCATGGCCGTACAAGGCACCCGACTGGATCGCCTCGACCGTTCCTCTTCCGATGACGGAGCGGGGCTCATCGAACTCGACGCGTCGCAGCGCCGCTGTGCCAGAGACAAGGGCGTCGGTCGAGATGGCAACGCCTGGAGCGATCGCACCTCCGAGATAGGCGCCTTGCCGACCGACGACGTCGAAGTTCGTCGAGGTCCCGAAGTCGACGACGACGGCTGGATGGCCGTGACGTTCCCGTGCCGCAAGAGCGTTGACGATCCGGTCGGCACCGACCTCTCTCGGATTGTCGATCTCGATCGCCATCCCCGTCCGTGTTCCCGGTCCGACGATGACGACGTCGCCGGAGGCGATGTGGGGTATCACGCGCCGCAGGGCCGTGGTGACTGCCGGTACGACGCTCGAGATCGCAACACCGCGGATGTCACTTTGGGTGAAGCCGTCTACGCCGAGGATGCCCGCCATCTGCCAACGGACTTCATCGGTCGTGGCATCGGGGTGCGTCGAGAGACGCCAGTGCCCGATGAGATCCTCATCGTCGAACATTCCCAGAGCGACCTGGGTGTTCCCAACGTCGATGGTCAGCAGCATGGGTCGTCTCCTCCGTACACGATGCTCGGGCCTTCGAGCCTCACTCCCGTGTCGACGGTACCGGTACTTCCGTCGATGAACACGTTGTCGATGAGCCTGACCGATCCAACACGTGCAGCGAGTGCGAGGAACGCTGAGCCGGCAACGGCGTCGATCGGTTCCGCTGTGGACGCGTTTGCAACGGTGACGTACTCGAGTTCGACCCCCGCTGACCCAACGACGATGTCGCGCACCGCCGATTCGAGCGGTGCTGATCGGCGTTCCCCTTCGGTGAATCGGCGTGCCGCAGCGAACAAGCCCTGCGACAGCGTCAGGGCGTCACGTCGCTCGGTTCCGGTCAGCCTCGTGTTTCTCGACGACAGCGCAAGCCCGTCCATCTCGCGGACGGTCGCAAGGCCGACGACCTCTACGGGCATGGACAGTTCCCTGGCCATGGTCGTCACGACGGCGAGTTGTTGTGCGTCCTTCCTCCCGAAGTACGCCACATCCGGGTGGACACCTGAAAAGAGCTTGGCAACGACCGTTGCGACACCCACGAAATGGTCCCGTCGGTGTTCGCCCTCCATTGCGTCGGTGACTTCGGCGACGGTCACCGTCGTTCGCTGGCGGGCCGGGTACATCTCGGTGACGTCCGGGGCAAAGATGAGATCGGCACCGTGGCGGGAGGCAAGTTCGACGTCGCGTTCGAGGTCATCGGGGTACGTGTCGAGGTCTGCTGCATCGTCGAACTGGAGGGGGTTCACGAAGACGGACACCACGACCGTGTCGCACTGTTCGGCTGCTTCATCGATGAGCGCGAGGTGACCTTCATGGAGGTACCCCATCGTGGGCACGAGACCGATGGACCCGTGTGTGAGCTCGCGAACGTCGCTGAACGTGCGGAGAACCTTCATCCGAGAGCTCCGGTGAAACGATCGTCGGTTCCCGCCATACGGGCGGTCAACCCCACGAGGCTCTCGAAGTCGCCAGATCGCTCGCCGAGCGCGTCGCGCACGGCGGCGGTCTGGCGAATGACCGTAGCGACGTCTCCCCGAGCGATCGGGCCGGTGAGCGCACCGCGAGGCCCGAGCTCGAACGCGTTCGCGACGGTCGCTTCGAGAAGAGGCCGCGCGGTGTCGAAAGGAATCCCTGCGGCTTCGAAGAGATCCTTTGCGAGATCGAGGACCGCGAGCGTGAAGTTCGCCGTCGCCGCAGCAGCAGCGTGGTATAGCGGCTTGGCCGCATCATCGACGTCGAACGGTCGACACCCGATCGAGGTTGCGAGGTCGTTGAGTCGTCGGCGCAGCGGCTCGTCTGCGGTGATGCCGATCCACGCCCCGGCCAGGCGCTCTGCTCCGCTGCGGGCATCGGGCAGGGTCTGGAGCGGGTGGAATGAGCCCACTTGCACGCTCGTCGACGCCAGCGCTCCGAGAGCATCGATCGACACTGCACCCGAGACGTGGACCGTGTCGATCTTCGGCCCTGTGCCTGCGAGCGTCGTGGCGACCTGTTCGATGGCGTCGTCCGATACCGCGATGATGCGCAGGTCCGGCTCCCCGACCTCGACGTCGATGAGGTCGGCGAGTGCTTCGATGCCGGCTCGCGACCGACCGTCGAGAGCAACGATGGCGTGGCCGGCGTTCGTGAGCGCGATGCCGAGGGCCCCAGCTGCTCTGCCGGTTCCATAGAGGGCGATGTTCACAAGGCTCCGATCCTTGATCGGGTATCGGTCCAGGTGCAAGGCTAGAGCGGAACCAGGGCGTACGGGATGGTGACTGTCCCACATCGCGAGGAACGCTCTACCCGCGGTACGCCGACCTCACCAGGTTCCTCGAGTGGCCGATGGCCCGGTACGTCCCATCCATGCCCCACATGCGCACAGCCCCGAACGCGGCGGACGCGGTCCGGTGGTCGATGCGTGCCTCTGCAAGATGGAACCGGTCATGTGAGCGGAGATCTGCGAAGTGGGCTGAGAGCTCGATCGTAGGTGTGTAAACGGGTGGGCCGTCGGGCAGCCTGCCCATGGTGTGCATGATGGCGGGCCAGACGCCCGCGTCGATCGGCATGAGCAGTGCCGCTGCGACGAGGTACGGGTCGTCCCAGCCGAGGGCGATGTTCGGGCTCCAGAGGCGCACGACCGGTTCATCGCCACCAGCCATGTCGGGTGCCTCCCAGTTCTCGAGTGGCCTCCAGTTCAGCGCTGACGCACCGATCGTGAACCCCAGGCGGCGGGTGAGTTGGTCGATCGGGGTGGCGGAGGCTATCCCGTGAACCTGAGGGGGTTCGGGACTCTCTTCGAGTTCGGGGAAGCTGGCAACGGCGCTGATGTTCGTACGGCCGACCCGCACTCCGTTGACATCGCTCGACACGGTCGCGTCGATGGCTCGCGGCGATCGACGGTCCACCTCGACAGTGATCGACCCGGTGCTGCCCACCGGTATTCCGTTCAGGAAGCGGTGGACGAGTGATACGGGTGCCATGTCGGGAGCGACGTCTCGCACGCACAGGAGCGCAGCGGCCACAGCGTACGCACCAAAGACGTCCCCGGACGTGTTCGCCCAGTCTTGATGGACGTTGAACGTCCACGTCGAGCCGTCGCGGGCAAGAGCGATCGCGTCTTCGAGACCGACCAACCAGCGGGTGCCGTCGCCGTGGAGCGGCCCGGTCATCCTCTTGATCGGCTGGTCGGCGACCCCTGCAAGGGCGTCGGCGTACAGGCCTGCGGTGTCTCCGAGTGCCGGGTCGATGTCGGTTAGGGGCACGAGGACGAACCGGCGGTTCCTGATCTCGGGGTGAGGGACCGCGAGGCCCGGTACGTCGATCGTTTGGCTGTCGTACCAGAGCAGGTCGAGGTCGAGGGTCCGCGGTCCCCATCGCACGTCACGGACCCTGTCGTGTGATCGTTCGATCGCCAATAGCTCGCCGAGGAGGCTCTCTGGATCGAGGTCGGTCTCGAGGGCGACAGCGGCGTTGAGGTAGGCATCCTGCTCGACGTTGCCGATGGGCGCCGTCTCGTATACGGGAGATCCCGCAACGACGGTACCGAGACGTCTGAGTCCTTCGAGTGCTGCCACGAGGAGCGCCGATCTGTCCCCGAGGTTCGAACCGATCCCGACGTATGAGAGAGCCACGCCGGTCAGTGCGCGGGGATCAGTCGTCGCCCTTCAGGGCCGATGGCCCTGGCGAGGATCCGCTGGATGACGTCCGTGGCGAGGATGGGATCGTCGAGCATCTCTGAGTAGATCAGGTACCCGGCGAGAAGGCCTGCAAGTGTGTCGTCGATCGTGTCCTTGTGGACGAGGACCACAGCGTCTGGCGGAGCGAGTGCCGCAGCGATGGCTGCAAAGACTTGCTCGGCCTTCTCCGGTTCGATGTCCGGCTCCACGGGGTACGACGAGAATGCAAGACCGGCGAACTCGTACGCCGTTGAGTTCTGGTTGGAGCCGAGAAGGCTCAACACGGAGTTGATCCCGTGATCCTGGAGCCAGAGGATCTCTTCCTCGCGTCGCACACGGCGATGCTGGAATCCGTACCCCCCGACACGCTCAGAGACCGCGAGGCGATCCTTGATCACCCAGTGGAATGCTCGCGGCTCAAGCCCGGTTGTCTTCTTGCTCATGGTCCTCCGTCGTCACCATAGCGTTGGCCGTCAGGCCTATATCGACCGCAAGGGGAACATTGTGGACCCGTATGACCTGCACGCCGCGACTCACCGCCAATGCAATCGTCGCGGCAGTCGCGTGATCGCGATCTTTCGGCGGCGTCGTTTCCCGAAACGGTCGAAGGATCTCTTCGAGAAATCGTTTGCGACTCGTTCCCACCGTCACCGGATACCCCATCGCGACGAAGGTGCCCAGGTTCCGTATCAGCTCGATGTTGTGCTCGACCGTCTTGCCGAAGCCGATACCCGGATCGATCGAGATCGATGCGGGGTCGATGCCTGCAGCCACTGCCAATGATGCACGCTGTTCGAGGAAGGAGGCGACGTCGGCGACGACGTCGGTGTAGACCGGGTCGTTCTGCATCGTTCGTGGTGAGCCTGCCATGTGCATCAACACGATACCGACGCCGGACTCTGCACACACGGCGGCCATTGCAGGGTCACCGAGGGCGGTCACGTCGTTGACGATCGAGGCGCCCACTGCAATACATGCAGAAGCGACGGCTGCCTTGGACGTGTCGACGGAAACGACGGCACCTTCGGCCGAGAGTGCCTCGACGATCGGGACGACACGTGCGATCTCGGCTTCAGCCGAAACCGCGGAGGCTCCTGGTCTCGTTGACTCGCCACCAACGTCGACGATCGCGGCTCCGTCCTGGACCATCTGAAGACCTGCAGCGATCGCAAGGTCCGGGTCGAGGCGGTCGCCACCGTCGGAGAACGAGTCGGGTGTCGCGTTGACGATGCCCATGATCAGTGGCGTCTCGAGCGGCAGGACGCGTCCCCGGACAGCCCAGGCGAACGATCTCACGGTGCTATGACAACCCGTCGGTTCGGTCGGTGCGAGCGGCGTAGCCGGGAGTGATCGACGTCACACCGTCGGGTGCTCGGAGGCGGATGCTCCCGTCCTCAGCGTGTTCCCACTTGGGGACGTCGTGGAAGATCTCTGCGATCTCTCCTGCCCTCAGCGTCTCCCTCTCCATGAGCGCTTCAGCGATCCGGTGAAGGGCGTCTTCGTGGGTGGTCAGGATGGTTCTGGCTTCTTCGTGTGCCTGGGTGATGAGGAAACGGATCTCCTCGTCGACAGCTGCAGCGACCTCGTTGGAGAGGTCCTGGTTCTTGGCGTAGTCACGGCCGAGGAAGACTTCGCCTTCGGGCTTGCCGTACTGGAGGGGTCCGAGCTTGTCGCTCATGCCGTACTCCATGACCATCTTGCGGGCGATCGACGTTGCTTTCTCGATGTCGTTGGAGGCACCGGTCGTGGGGTCGATGAAGATCAACTCCTCTGCAGTGCGCCCACCGAGGAGCATGGCGAGCTGGTCGATGAGCTCGGACCGCCGCACGTAGTACTTGTCCTCGACGGGTAGCGCCATCGTGTAGCCACCGGCCCTGCCACGAGGAATGATCGTCACCTTGTGGATCGGATCGGCGTTCGGCAGGGCGTACCCGACCAGGGCGTGACCACCCTCGTGGTACGCGGTGATCTTCCTCTCGGATTCAGACATGACGCGTGACTTGCGCTCCGGGCCTGCGATCACCCGCTCGATGGCCTCCTCGAGATGCTTCATGGTGATCTCGTCGTCGCCTAACCGTGCTGCAAGTATCGCTGCCTCGTTGATGAGGTTCGCGAGGTCAGCTCCAGTGAATCCGGGGGTCTGCCTGGCGAGAACGGAGAGTTCGACGTTGTCTGCAAGCGGCTTCCCCTTGGAGTGAACCTCGAGGATCTGGCCACGGCCTTTGAGGTCTGGTCGGTCCACGACGACCTGACGGTCGAAACGTCCCGGACGCAGCAGCGCAGGGTCGAGGATGTCGGGGCGGTTCGTCGACGCTATGACGATGACCCCGGACTTGACGTCGAAACCGTCGAGTTCGACGAGAAGCTGGTTCAGGGTCTGTTCCCGCTCGTCGTGGCCACCGCCGAGGCCTGCACCACGGTGACGTCCGACGGCGTCGATCTCGTCGATGAACACGATCGAAGGTGCGTTCTGTTTCGCCTGGTCGAAGAGGTCCCTGACTCTCGAGGCACCGACGCCGACGAACATCTCGACGAAGTCGGAACCCGATATCGAGTAGAACGGCACTCCGGCTTCCCCTGCAACGGCACGTGCGAGCAACGTCTTGCCGGTCCCGGGAGGACCGTACAACAGGACACCCTTGGGGATCTTGGCTCCCATGGCGCGGAACTTCTGGGGTGATGCGAGGAACTCTTTGATCTCTTCGAGTTCCTCGACGGCCTCCGCGACACCGGCCACGTCGGAGAACGTCACCTTGGGCGAGTCCTTCGAGACAAGCTTGGCCTTCGACTTGCCGAACTGCATCACACGATTGCCCCCACCTTGCATCTGCATGATGATGAAGATGAAGAGCCCGAAGATGAGGATGTAGGGAAGGATCGAGGTCAGGAACCACATGAACAGGGTTGGTTCCTGACTGTCGACACGGAACTCGACGCCGGACTCCTTGAGGAGTGTCGTCATCTCGGGCGAGTACTCCTTCGGGTACGTCACGATGAAGTCTTTCGTCTCACCGCTCGAGCTGAAGGTGCCCGTCAACTCGTTCGAGCGATCCATCAGGACCACTTCGCCCTCGATCCCACCGGCTTCAAGGTACCCGGTGAACTCGTTGATGGTGAGCTCCTCAGGCTGAGTTGCCTGGTTGAACACCACCTGGAACGCCATCACCACAACGAAGATGACGGCCAGATATACGAGAATGGTTCTCGCAGTGCGGTTCACGGTGCTCCTCTACAGTTCTCTTGGATCCGAACGGCGGGTTCGGTCCTGGTAGGCGGATGGTACGCCAAACATCTGTCAAACTTGCCAGCGTCTGTCTCAGTCGATGCCTTCTACTTCGGCAATGTAGGGCAGGTTCCTGTACTTCCCTTCGAAATCGAGCCCGTAGCCGATGACGAACTTCGGTGGGATGTGGAACCCCTCATACTTGATGTCGAGAGGCGGCCTCTCGACTCCATCCTTGATGATGAGGGCCGCGAGTGACAGACTTGCAGGCTTTCGCACCGCCAGGTTCCTGAGCAGGTACGACAACGTCAACCCGGTATCGACGATGTCCTCGACGATCAGGACGTGGCGGTCGGCGATCTCCTGATCGAGATCCTTGAGGATCCGCACGACGCCGGAGCTCTTCGTTGCCGACCCGTAGGACGATATCGCCATGAAGTCGAACTCGACGGGGAGGTCGATGTATCTGGCGAGGTCCGCCATGACGACGAACGCCCCTTTGAGTATCCCGATGAGCAGCAGGTTCTTCCCCCGGTAGTCCTGCGTTATCGCTGCTCCCATCTCGGCGAGCTTCTCGTCGATCTCCTTGGCGGAGATCAACTCCTTTCCGATCTTCACGTATGCACTTCCCGTTCGATGATCAGGACCGTATCGCCGTTGTGAGGCGTTGCCCACGACGCGTTTCGCACACCGTGGACACCCGCAATCATGCCACCAACCGTCACCAGGGGCCAACACTGCCGATCATTGGCGGGAACTCCGGCATCGCGAAGTACCTCGGTGACGGGTGTTGCCCCGTTCCCCAGGTCGATCCGGTCGCCGGGGAGAACACTGCGAACCTCCACCGGCCCTTCGACCGAACCGGTGGATACGACGCTGAACCGCCCTGTCGTCGTGACGGGTGTCGGGTAGCGGGAGCGGGACACCCGGTACCGGTCCTCACCCCACATGAACGCTTCGATGTCATCGATCGCGACCGGCTCGGGGGGCTCGGTGCATGATCCGGTGCGCAGAACCAGGAACGGTGGCACGCTCTTGACTGCAACACGCCCGGAGACGTGCGCCGACCGCCCCGAGGTAGCCACACGCAGCACCGTGTTCACGTCATCCATCGATCCGGGGTAGTCGTCTCCGATGCGTCGCAGCGCGCCACGGACCACCCTCGACGCTACGGGTGTGTCCGCTGTGAGCAGCGGCGCGAGCGGGATCGCGATCTCACCAGCAACGTCGAGGATCTCGATATCAGAAGCGAGTGCCTCGATCATCGCGTCGTCTGCTGCGAGTAGTTCACCGGAACGCCCGAGGTTGTCCACGACGCCCGGGGCGTACGACTCTTCGAGAAGGGGGATCAGGTGCATGCGGATCCTGGATCGCAGGAAGCGTTCGTCGCTGTTCGCGGGGTCGTCGGCGAACGGGAGGCCGAGTTGACCTGCGGCGACCCGCAGCTCGTCTCTCGAGAATCCGAGGAATGGGCGGCGCCACGGTCCACGCTCGGCCGGGATCCCCGAGAGGCCTCCCGCTCCAGAACCGCGGAGAAGTCGCATCAGCACCGTCTCTGCCTGGTCGTCGGCGGTGTGGCCGGTCAGAGCCAGTTCGTCATCGTCGAGATCTGCCTCCATCGCGAGGTAGCGAGCAACCCTGGCGCGTGCTTCGAGGTTCGGCCCGTCGTCGACGGAACCGGCGAGGACCGTCAGGTCGACGCCGCACACGTTCGAGATCCCTTCGGCTGCCCGTTCGAGAAGATCCGAGCCGGCGAGTCCCTGGTTGACGAACACGGCACGGACCCGCTGGGGTGCAACCGATGCAGCCGTGTGGAGGAGCGTTGCGGAGTCCGCTCCCCCGCCGAGTGCCACGACGAATCTCCGTGTGCCGACCACCGAGGCAACGGCACTCGACAGTGGCGAAGTCATCCGTTCATCCGATCGAGCCAGATGTCGGCGTTCTCGATCTCTGCAAGCGTCGGCAGCGCTTCTGGCGATTCCCACGCCATCGACAGCGTGTCCCAGGAGGCCCGCTTCTCGACGCGTGTGATGAACGCTGCACCCATGTCGTACTGCTTGAGCTTCATCTCGATGCCGACCAGTTTCAGGAACGCTGCCGTCTTGGGGTCTTTGCGTCTGGCTTTGAGCACGTTGGACATTCTGGAGACATCGACGATCTCGCGCGCACCGACTCGGTCCATGACGATGTGGCCGTGCCCCTCGAGCAGCGACATCAACGCCTGTACCTGGTCGAGGACCTCCTTCTGATCCGGGGTGGCGAACAAGCCGATGAGACCTGCGTCTCCGAGAAAGTCATCGCTGGAATCGTCCCTGCTGGTGAGCTCGGCAACGATGCGAGCGAGGTGCCCGCGTTCGGGTTCGGACGAATCGATGATCCGGTCTACGAGCGACAGGAAGTAGTCCCGCATCCAGGGGACACCGGTGAACTGGGCACGGTGTGCGCACTCGTGCAGTGCCACCCAGAACCGGAAGTGTGACGGCCTGAACTCGTGCTGGCGTTCCATCGACAGCACGTTGGCTCCAACGAAGAACACCGAATCCCCGTTGCCGCCGTCGGCGGTCGGGATGACGAGTTCGTACTGTCCGAGAACTCGCTTGGACAGGAAGCCCAACATCGCTCCCATCTCGGCTCCCATCACCTTGCTCGCCACCGATCTGGTCACCCCTGTGGTGCGAGCGAGCTTGTCTTCGAGCGGGGCGAGCATCATCGAGAAGGACTCGATGTTCGTATCGATCCACTGCTCCCGGGAGATGACGCCGACGACGGGTGATCCAGGCAGTGAGAGACCGGTCTCGTTCGCGACCAGTTCCGAGGCCCGTGCCACGTACCCGTCAGCCTGCATGGCGAACTTACGTTCGTGGTAGGTGTCTTGGAGTGGATAGGTGCTGGTGAAGCGGCGTGCGACCGACGCAGCCGTTCCCCAGTCG
>CAYLVM010000071.1:0-12135 GCA_964387145.1 uncultured Acidimicrobiaceae bacterium | reverse complement strand
CGCGGTCCCCCCTCGCTCGAAGACTCGCTTGTCCCCCCTGAAGGGGGGACGGGAGGAAGAGCTAGGGGGATGGGGACTCGAGGTGAAAGAAGGATGGACCATGCACACGCTTCCGCCGATAGCCGACAGCTGACACCTTCTCCCGACACCCGGTACCGTGGCGACGTGACCGGACCCGACCTCGATGCGTAGACCGCTCATCCTCCTCTCGGTGGTGATACTCGCCGTAGCGTTGCTTGCGGCGAACGTTGCGTGGTGGATGGACTCCGAGGTACTCGACAACGATGCTTTCGTAGAGTCGGCCGTGGTCGTCCTCAACCAGCCGACGTCTCGCGACGCGATCGCGACGATC
The DNA here is from genome assembly GCA_964387145.1 of uncultured Acidimicrobiaceae bacterium. Classification (GTDB taxonomy): domain Bacteria; phylum Actinomycetota; class Acidimicrobiia; order Spongiisociales; family UBA5794; genus JAMBLL01. The sequence continues at coordinate 11,783 of CAYLVM010000071.1, read as the reverse complement.
GTCGTGGATCGACTCATCGAAGAGGTTCAGGTCCTGGTCGTCGTCGACGATCTGCTCGTGAGCGTGTTCTCGCGACTTCTCGGAACACCACAACTTCAGGACGTGCTGGTGCTCGTTTCTCAAGATCTCCATCAGCGGATGGTCAGCGGGGAAACCGGGCCGATCATCATTGATCTGGAGCCCTACCGTGAGGTGCTCCTCGGGCCGGTCGAAGCGATCTCCCCAGAGTTGGCTTCCCGAGTGCCGGGGTCGTGGTTCCGTGCAGTCGAGGTGCTCGAGGAAGGCGTGATCCCCGATCTGTCGGCGATCGGAGAGAAGGGGCGCACGGCTGCGATCGCCGCGGTCGCAATCGCGGTATCGCTCATCGTGCTCATCGTCGCCGCTGCCGAACGCTGGTGGGTCCGCCTGGGTGCGATCGGCACCTCGTTCCTCGTCGCAGGGGGACTCTCCGCCATGGCCCTCTCGGCCGGAGCCGAGACGGTTGTCGCTGTGAACCCCGGTACTCCGCGCGCAGTACTGGTTGCAAATCTCTACACGGAGCTGACCACGTCGGCCACGAAACGGTCATTGGAGCTCGTCATCATCGGAGCGGTGTTGGTCGTGGCGGCCCTCGTGGTGCTGACGATCGACGTGGCGTCGAGACGTACGACATCGTGAGCAGTGACGTGTGTCACGACAGTGCGGAGACGATGTAGCCGATCGCACTGTCCACGGTGACACTCACATGCACGAGGCCGGATGTGGTGTCGAGGGTCTCCTCGAGGTGGGGTATGAGCGTCAGCCACGGTTCTCCGACCGCTGCCACGGGTTTGCGCTCACGGTCCGCAAAGGGCGCGACGTAGGCGAGGTTCCACGCGACGAGCAACTCGGTCGCCGTTCCGAGGCTTCCCCATAGGGCGAGTGAGGCGACGGTCTCGTCGACGAGGTAGCCGATCCTCTCGATGAGTGAGTCGGCTGGGGCCTCGACGGTGACGTGCTCGTTGGCTCCCGAGCGAGTGACGAACACGTCCGGGGCAGTCACTCCGATGACGTGGCCACCCATCGATCGTGCCCCCTTCGAGACAGCTTCCATCGTTCCGCCATAGCCACCTGTCGCAACCGCGAACCCTGCCAGCGCGATCAGCTCGCCGCACCGGATGGCCTCTTCATAGTGGCCATCCCCGGGTTTCGACTGGGAGGCTCCGAACACGGCGATCGGTGGTGGTGGGCTCATGACACAGAGGGTAGAGCGGGTGCTGGATCTGAGCCGGCAGTCGTCGGTTCCTGGCCCGCATACCCGCGACGGGTCGCCGAGCCGGTGTGCTTGGTGGCCGGTGGGAGGCTGGCGGCTGAGACCTTCCTCGCTCTATCGTCAAGACATGGATGATCCCTCTGCGCCCCCCGTCGCCGAACGTCGCGATACTCCCCGTACGCTCCATGGCGAAACCGTCACCGATCCGTATGCATGGCTGACAGACAAGAGCAACCCTGCAGTGATCGCGCACCTCGAAGCCGAGAACGAGTACACGAGATCGCTCATGGCATCCACAGAGGACGTCCAGGAGGCGATCTTCAACGAGATCAAGGATCGCACGCTCGAGACGGATCTCGCAGTCCCTGCTCGGCGCGGTGACTGGTGGTACGCAACGCGCACCGAGGAGGGGAAGTCGTATGCGATATGGGTCCGGATGCGTGGTGGCCCCGATGGTGACGAGCAACTGATCCTCGATGAGAACGTCGAGGCGGAGGGGGAGAGCTACTTCCGGCTCGGGAACTTCGCACTCAGCACGGATCAGCGGTTCGTTGCATACTCGACCGACACCACCGGCTCCGAGGCGTACTCGACGAGGATCAGGGACATCGATGCCGGCATCGACCTGGACGACATCCTGGCCGAGTGCAGATACGGCCTTGCATGGTCTCACGATGGTGAGTATCTGTTCTACACGATCGCCGACGAAGCGCAGCGTCCGTTTCAGATCTGGCGCCACGAAGTTGGTACGGATCAGTCCGACGATGTCGTCGTGTTCCAGGAGGACGACGATCGCTACTACCTCGATCTGGACCGCACGCGATCTGGCGAGTACATCGTGATCGAGGCTGGTTCGGCGATCACCGAGTCGGCATGGGTCATCCCGACACGCTCGCCAATGTCCGAGCCCCGAGAAGTGCTGTCGAGGGTCGAAGGTGTTGAGTACACGATCGATCACAGAGGTGAGGTCTTCTGGGTGGTCACCAACGACACGGGTCACGACGGTCGTCTCGTCACCGTGCCGGTCGGTGGCGGATCCCCCATAGAGGTGATCGGTCACGAGGCTGGGAGGAAACTGAACGCCCCGATGTGTTTCGCCGACCACGTTCTCGTGTGGGGCAGGATCGGTGGCCTCCCTGCGGTGTTTCACGTCGCCGATGGCGGAGTGGAACCGATGCCGTTCGATGAGCCCGTGTATCAGATCGCCCCGGAAGCGAACTTTGAGTTCTCATCGACCACCTTGCGGATCTCATTCGAGTCGTACGTCACACCGCGCAGCATCCTCGACGTCGACCTCGTCAGCGACGAGCGCACCCTGCTCAAGAGAACGCCGGTGCTCGGCGGCTACGACCCGTCGCGATACGTCCAGGAACGTGTGTGGGCATCGGCGGAGGACGGCACTCAGATTCCGGTGAGTCTCGTACGTGAGGCATCCGTGCCCCTCGATGGGTCCGCAGCGTTGCTCCTCTACGCCTACGGCGCCTACGAAGTATCGATGCCCGTCCGTTTCTCGATCCCCCGGCTGAGCCTTCTCGATCGTGGTGTCATCTTCGTGATCGCCCACGTTCGTGGTGGGGGCGAGATGGGGAAGTCCTGGTACGAATCGGGAAAACTCGAGCACAAGGTCAACACGTTCACCGATCTGACCGCTGCTGCAGGCTCCCTCGTCGAGGCCGGCTACTGCGACCCGCACCGCATAGCGATCCGGGGAGGGTCGGCAGGTGGTCTCACGGTTGGTGCGGCTATGAACATGGCTCCCGAGAGGTTCGCCGCAGTCGTAGCCGAGGTCCCGTTCGTCGATGTGGTCAACACGATGCTCGACGCGTCGCTTCCGCTGACAGTCGTGGAGTGGGACGAGTGGGGAAACCCGGCAATCGAGGAGCAGTATCGATGGATCCGTGCATACGCCCCCTATGAGAACGTTGGCGCATTCGACTACCCGCCGATCCTGGCTACCGCAGGTCTCAACGATCCCCGTGTCTCGTACTGGGAGCCGGCCAAGTGGGTCCAGCGACTTCGGGACAGCTCCACATCGGGCAACGAGGTGCTTCTCCGGACGGAGATGTCCGCAGGGCACTTCGCGCGATCAGGGCGCTACGACCTCTGGCGGGATGAGGCGCTCGTCCTTGCGTTCGTCTTGACGAGACTGGGTGTCGAGTAGGCCGATCCGGGACCGACGACTGTCTCAGTCGTCGCCCTCGTCGTCTGCTGGATCCGCATCGGTTTTCACGGGGTCCGGGGCGCTTTCACAGATCAACGTGACATCGTTGCCTGTCGCTGCGTCGGGAGCCACCCCATCTGAGACCACGAAACGCAGGTGTGCACGATCGCTGCACTGCTCGGCGACATCGCTGTTGTCCTTCCACGTCTTGAGGAGCACAGCGGGTTGCAGTTCGGCTGCTCCAGTGATCGATCGGAGGCCGAGGTCCTCGATCTCGTCGATCATGAGGGTGAAGATGTTGGTCTGAGCGAGTTGCTTCTTCTCTCTCTCGAGGTCTTCGATAGCGGCCCGCTTGTTGCGTTTCGTTTGGCGGCCCATCGCCACCGCGATCACGAGGAACGTGACGATGGTGGCAACGATTCCAAAGATCATCCTTGCCTCTCCGTTCTCCCATACGCATCGAGGAACCGTTTGATGTCGTCCTCCCCGACGTAGGATCCGATGTCGATCTCGATCACCTCGAGGACGTCGTCTCCGGGGTTCTCGAGTCGGTGGATCTCTCCAGGGGGGACGTATACGGACTCCCGGGTCGGGACGAGTCTCGTGGTCTCGTCGGTCGTGATCCTCGCAACTCCGCGGATCACCAGCCAGTGCTCACTTCGGTGCTCGTGCTGCTTCATCGAGGTTTTGCCACCCGGATCGAGCCACAGGTGCAGAACCCGGTATCCGGGGCCCTGGTCGATCGTACGGAACTGCCCCCACGGGCGATGGACCGTCGTGTCGGTCTCGTACTCGCTCCGCCCGGCTTCCTTGAGTTTGTCGACGATCGCCTTCACATCTTGGGCTGCATCCATCGATGCGACGAGGACGGCATCTGGGGTATCCACCACGATGGTCGCGTCGAGGCCGACGGCTGCGACGAGGCGGCCCGAGGATCGTATGTAGCTGTTGGTGACCCCGACCGTCGATGCATCACCGATGAGCACGTTCCCGTCGTCGTCCTTCTCCTCGATGTTCCAGAGCGAGGTCCACGACCCTACATCGTTCCACCCGGGATCGGTGGGGACCACGGCAGCACGTGACGTGCGCTCCATGACCGCGACGTCAATCGAATCGGCTCGGCAGCTCCCGAAGGCGTCGGTGTCGAGCGTGATGGTCGCGTCCTTCCTCTTCGCCCGGTCGTAGGCAGCCAGACTGGCCGCAGCGATATCGGGGGCATGCTCTTCGAGTTCCTCGATGTACCGCGACGCCTTGAACAAGAACATGCCGGAGTTCCACAGATAGTCGCCGGAGGCGATGAACTTCTCGGCGGTCTCGATGTCTGGCTTCTCCTTGAACTCGGCGACGCGCGCCACGCGGTCCGAGATCGGTTTTCCGGAGCGGATGTAGCCGTAGCCAGTCTCGGGGCCAGACGGAGTGATTCCGAAGGTCAGTAGGTACCCGGCAGATGCGCAGTCGGCTGCAGCGGAGATCGCGTCGGCGAAAGCATCCTCGTCGGCGATCGTGTGGTCTGCGGGCAGGACGAGCATGAGGCGATCTCCGTATGTGGAGAGGACGTCGTACGCAGCAACTGCTATGGCAGGGGCGGTGTTGCGGCCGATGGGTTCGAGCAGGAGTCGAGTATCGGGGTAGCCCGAGCGGAGCATCTCGCGTCGTACGGCGTCGGCGTGGTCGACGTTCGTGATGATGACAGGGTCGATCCCCGTGACAATCCCACGGATTCGATCCACGGTTGCGGCGATCATCGACCGATCGCCGATGAGCGCGAGGAGCTGCTTCGGCTGGAGCCTCCGGGACGCCGGCCAGAGGCGGGTCCCCATGCCTCCTGAGAGGACGACCGGCACGATGGTGTGTGACGAGTTCACGAGGCACCGCCGATCTGGCGAACCGTAGGGAAGGAGCAGGAGCGGATCATGTGGCGGACCGAGCCAGGTCATCGATCTCAGCTTCGGATTCCGGTGTGCCGAAGACGGTGAGCACATCGCCGATGCGGATCGGGGTGTCGCCATGCGGAACGAGGACGGCTGTGCCGCGCCGGATCGAGACGAGCACGATGTCCTTCGGCCATGTGATCTCGGCGATCACCTTGTTCGCGATCGGTGAGTTCTCCTTGACGGTGAGCTCGAAGAAGTCCGCACCGGGTTGTGAACGAATCCGCTTGCGTTCGCGATACAGCTCGCGTCCCTTCGACATAGACAGCGCCCGTTCGTAGGCGTTCACCACAGACACGCGCCGGAACATCCCGACCACGCGGTGGTTGCCGTCCTCACTGACGACCGGAAGCCGGCCGACACCCATCGACGCCATCCGGGCCAGGGCCATCGAGACGGGGACATCGGCCGTGATCGTGATGGGGTCGCGTGACATGGTCTCCCCAACGGTTATGTCCCTGCTCGGGCCACCCGCCTTGACGATGTCGGACAGGCTGAGAACTCCGACCAGCTCTCCCGTGTCGTTCACGACAGGGGCTCCGTGATGGGTTGTCATGTCGAAGAACTCTGCTGCATCGGCGAGCGACTGCCATGGATGGAGCACACCGTCGATCTCCTGCATCACCTCGCCGACGTCGACGGTGTCGAGCAGATCGATGTCTTCATTCTTGGGCAGCTGGATTCCCTGGCGACGTAGGGTCGCCGTATACGAAGAATCGGGATGGAACCGGTCACCGAGGTACGTCGCGAGCGCTGCCGTCAGGATCAGCGGCAGCACGAGGCCGTAGTTCTGGGTCAGTTCGAATACGAGGATCACGGCCGTGAGAGGGGCCTTCGCCGTCGTGGCGAGTACAGCAGCCATGCCGACGATGACGAATGCTCCGGTGTTGATCGACCCGATGCCGGCGTAGTTCTCGACGGCGATAGCGAACGCTGCTCCGAGGGTTCCGCCGATGACGAGGCTCGCCATGAACTCGCCTGCAGAGCCGCCCCCTTCCCGTGTCAGGACCGTCGTGACGATCTTGACCAGTGCGATGAGGGCGAGCGTCCACCAAACGTTCGACGTGGATTCGGTGAGTCGAAGGAGGCCGTTCAGGAAATCCAGGCCGGTACCGAGAGACTCTGGCCACACAACGCCGAGCAAGCCAACGGTGACACCGAAGACGATCGGACGGGTCCAACCGGGGATACGGTGCTGCCACCGCCACCGCGCAGCAACGTCCTCGAACTTGAGGTTCGCGATGCCGACCGCGACCGCCAGCAGTGCCAGGATCCCGTAGAGGATCAGTTCTCTCGGATCGCCGAGGTCGTACGGCGGTGACGACAGGATGAGTTCCTGTCCGATGAGGATCTCGGCCGTTACCGCTGCGCCGACCGATGCGATGACGACGGCGTTGAGGTGTCTGATCGCGAACGAGCTGAGGATGACCTCCATGGCGAACAACATGCCGGCGATCGGTGCGTTGAACGACGCGCCGATGGCGGCGCCTGCTCCTGCTGCGACGAGGCTTCGGATGTGGTCGTGGTCGAAACCAGAGAGACGTGCGAGCTTCGAACCGATGGATGCTCCGATGTAGACGACCGGTCCCTCACGGCCTCCGGAGCCGCCGGTGCCGAGCGTCAGTGCCGTCGCGATCGTCTTGGGTATGAGCTGTTTCGTTGGGAGGTACCCGCCGTGGAGGCTCAGACCGACCATCGTCTCAGAAACACCTCCACCGGCGATCCCGGGGCCGAACTTCTTGTTCAACAGCCACGACGCCATCATGCCGACCGGGATCAAGACGACGAACACCCACGCTCCGAAACCGCTCCACTGCTCGAACCACGACGACCCCGATTCGACGAGCTTGATCAGTGCGGCGAGGGCGGACGTTGCCGCGCCGACGAGCACTCCCAGGATCGCTGCAGCAAGCAAGAAGCTCGCTGTGCCGCGGGATCGCAGTACGGCTTTGAGCGGGGCGGAAGCAACGGACATGTAGGGGACGGTAGTGCTGTGGCGTGCACACACAGAGGTTGAGGGAACACGTCCGCGCGCCACTACGTTGTAGGCGCATGTTCAGAAGAAAGTCTGCAGCCGGTTCGAGCGACGTCGCACCACCTTCGGGCCGCGCCGAACCGCACGAGATCAGCGGTGTTCACTTCGTCAACGGGACCACGATCACGCCACCGTTCCCAGAGGGGATGGAGGCGGTGCCCTTCGGGATGGGCTGTTTCTGGGGCGCTGAACGGGTGTTCTGGCAACTCCCCGGCGTGTACACGACGGCCGTCGGATATCAGGGTGGTGCGACGAGGAACCCGACCTACGAAGAGGTGTGCACCGGCAGGACCGGCCATGCCGAGGTGGCGCTCGTCGTGTACGACCCGGCACTGACATCCCTCGACGGGCTCCTCAAGAGCTTCTGGGAACAGCACGACCCCACACAGCCCGACCGGCAGGGGAATGATGTTGGCACGCAGTACCGCTCGGCGATCTACTGGACGACCGGCCAGCAGCGGGATACCGCCGTTGCATCCAGGGATGCCTACGGCGCTGTGTTGGGTGCTGCGGGGTTCGGTGGGATCACGACGGAGATAGCCGAGGCGGGCCCCTTCTTCTACGCCGAGGAGTATCACCAGCAGTACCTCGCCAAGAACCCTGGGGGATACTGCAACCACGGCTTCTGCCAGATCGAGTACACAGCACCCGAACTGTGAGCCGGGAATAGGCCACAGGGGCTGGTGTTCTACCGTGCAGGCCGATGTGAAAGGTGCCATCAGCATGTCCAACGGTGTGATTCTCGAACTCGTCGATCTCGGATTCCAGTGGCACGGTCTCGATCCGTTCATCATGACGATGCACCACCTCGACGAGTACCCGGCCGGCAACGATGCTCAAGGCCCTGCAGCCTCGCTCGAGGGACGTCGGATCGGCTCGGATTTCTCAGGGACCGATGGATGGTCGATGTACCACGGTGATGTCGTTCCCGGATTCCCGCAGCACCCGCATCGAGGATTCGAGACCGTCACGGTCGTACGTCGAGGCTACGTCGATCACTCCGATTCACTCGGGGCGACTGCCCGCTACGGCGGCGGTGATGTCCAGTGGCTCACGACGGGAGGCGGGATCCAGCACGCCGAGATGTTCCCCCTGATCCAGGACGGCGAACGCAACGTTCTCGAACTGTTTCAGATATGGCTCAATCTGCCTCCCGAGTCCAAGATGGTTCCTCCCTACTTCCGAATGCTCTGGTCCGAGACGATCCCGACGGTTGCCCCGGCACCGGGTGTCTCGATCGATGTGGTCGCCGGTGCGCTCGACGGTCGGGTGGCACCGGAAGCGCCGCCGGATTCGTGGGCCTCGAGCGACAACGGAGACATGGCGATCTGGATGATCCGAATCGAACCCGGGGCTGGGTGGGACATCCCGGCTGGCCCTGTTGGTGTGAACCGCATGGTGCACTTCTTCGAAGGCTCTGAGATGGTTGTCGCCGGTGAACCGGTTCCGGTAGGGAAGGGCATCCGGCTCCAAGAGGACGTCACCGTTCCCATTCTCAATACCGGTGCACCCGCTGAGCTCCTACTTCTGCAAGGCCGCCCGATCGGAGCACCGGTGTTCCAACTTGGACCCTTCGTGATGAACACACCCGCCGAGCTCCAGGAAGCATTGGATGACTACCGAACGACAGGGTTCGGAGGCTGGCCGTGGTCGAGACGCGACCCTGTACACCCCCGCCCCGAAGGCCGGTTCGCCCTTCACGCCGATGGTCGCGTCGAGCACCGTGAGATGCAGAAACCCGCCGACGGCTGACGGGTGATGGCCGGTCGTTCGCTTGCCGGGCTCACCTTCCGTAGGCTCTCCCCCTACGCTCGAAAGTCTTAGTTGGGAGCAGCACATGTTCGGCTTCATTGGAACGATCATCGGGGCGATCTTCATCGGTGGGATTGTCGGGTCGCTTGCACGCCTGCTTCTGCCGGGAAAGCAGAAGATGGGGTTCGGGGCGACGCTTGGCATCGGATTCGTTGCGGCGCTCATCGGGGGGCTCGTCGCCCAGTGGCTCGGTGTCGGGTCGACCTCGGGGATCGATTGGATCAAGCTCGTCATCCAGGTCGGTCTCGCCGTCATCGGTGTCGGCTTCTACTCGGGCTGGTTCTTCAAGCGGTAGCGGCGCTCGACCGACGGGTTGGAGCCCTCACCCTCCTCGAGGGACGGAAGAGGGGTTCAGCGTCTTGCTCGTCACCGGACTCAGGACAGTTCGTACACGGCGATGTGCGGTTCGCTGAGGCTGCCGATGAAGAGGCGGCCGTCGTGATACCGCGCAGACGTCGTGATCGAGACACGTCCCGAGGTGTCCTGGAGGTTGTGGACGAGTTTCCCCGCAGTGTCGTAGCCGAGAACGATCCCGTGCTTGGCCGGCTTGGGCTTGAGCGAGTCGGGCATCTTGTAGGACAGTTTGCGCATCCACGGCCGCGGCAACATGAGGTCGACGATCGACTGGCGTGGCGACGCCATCGATACCCACAGGATCCCATCCGAGAACGTGAGGTTGTCCGGGAAGCCTGCCAGGTTGTCGAGGAACAGTTCGGTCGTCCCGGCTCGGTCGCCGGTCAACCAGTGACGGTGGACGCGGTACGTTCCGGTCTCGGCGATGAACAGGGAATCCTCTGCTGCATCGAGTGCGACCCCGTTGGCGAAGTGGAGGCCATCGAGGACCAGTTCGAGTGACCCGTCCGGGGTGACCTTGAACACTCGTCCCGTCGGTTGGCCCTCGAGCAGATCGGCGACGTACTCGTGGATACCCCATCGAGTGGAGGTGTCGGAGAAGTAGATCGAACCGTCCGATGCGACTGCGGCGTTGTTCGTGAAGATGAAGTCGTCGCCTTCGAACCCTCTGACGAGTGTCGTGACTTCCCCAGAAGCGGTCACCCGTTGCAGGCCGAGGTCGGCGTTGCAGACGATCATCGTGCCGTCGTCGTACCACTCGATGCCGAGCGGCCTCCCTCCGACATCGGCGATCTCTTCGACGGAACCCCCGTCTCGGACCCGGACGATGCGCCCGTCCTCGAGGCCAGCGATGGCGGATCCATCTGAGTCGATGATGACATCCTCAGGCCCGACACCTCCGACCGGCCACAGTGATGCGGTGGCGAGCACGGTGTTTTTCTCGAGATCGCCGGTGAGGGGAGGAGGGGAGGGAGGTGTCCATGCAACGGGTTCAAAGATGGTCATGCGTTCACTCTACGACAGCCGACTCGGCCAAGCAGCGGATCTCGGAGGACGCCACCACGGTGAGGGATGCTGGAATCGTGACGTCGACGAAGCCGTAGAGTGACACCGTACGCGAGCAGGAGCATCCATGCCCACACCACACATCTCGGCAGCAGCATCAGACATTGCAGAAGCGGTTCTGCTTCCAGGAGATCCGCTGAGGGCCAAGTTCATCGCCGAGACGTTCTTCGACGACGCACGCGAGGTGACCTCGGTTCGCAACATGCTTGGGTACACCGGAACGTACAAGGGCGCACCTGTGACGGCGATGGGCACCGGTATGGGCATCCCGTCGGCATCGATCTACATCACCGAACTGATCCGTTTCTACGGTGTCAAGCGTCTGATCCGTGTCGGGTCGTGTGGCGCTCTGTCTACCAATGTGGCGTTGCGAGACGTGATCCTCGCGATCGGGGCATGCACCGACTCGAGCGTCAACCGCGCCCGGTACGGAGGATGGGACTATGCAGCGACTGCGGACTTCGGTTTGCTCAGCACCGCTGCAGCGGTTGCTTCAGCCGGTGATCACAAGGTGCATGTCGGCAATGTGCACTCATCGGACAGCTTCTACAACCCTGTCGAGACGGCGTTGAGCACCTGGCAGTCCATGAACGTCCTCGCCGTTGAGATGGAGGCAGCCGGTTTGTATGCGATCGCTGCCGGCGAAGGTGCACGAGCCCTTGCGATCCTCACGGTGTCGGACCATATCGTCACTGCAGAGGAGACGACGTCGGATGAGCGAGAGCGTACCTTCGGGGACATGGTCACGCTTGCCCTCGATACGTTGATAGCCGACGCCGACTGAGATCCCACGACAGCCATCCCCCTTTCAACCTGGATCCGCGAGGTGAGTCCGGTTGATCGCCCGCTACGTCAGTAGCCGTAGGGGTTTCGCGGTGTTGACTGTTGCACCGTTTCCCTGCAGATTCCATGCAGAGCTTTGTGGTCTCCTGTCCTCCTTTCAAGGAGGACAGGTGAGGAGCGTTAGCGACGGCCCAGGAGGATGGGGGCACGAGTTGTTGCTTGTGCCCCTTGGCTTCTCGCCCTCCTGGCTCGAAGACTCGCTTGTCCCCGAGCCTTTGCCGTACCGGGCTCGCGGGCTCGCGGTCCCCCCTCGCTCAAGGTCTCGCTTGTCCCCCCTGAAGGGGGGACGGATGGGTCGGGCTCGCGGTCCCCCCTCGCTCAAGGTCTCGCTTGTCCCCCCTGAAGGGGGGA
>CAYLVM010000070.1:0-12167 GCA_964387145.1 uncultured Acidimicrobiaceae bacterium | reverse complement strand
CAGGCTCGCCCTCCCCCCTGCATCGCTCCTACGTCGCTCTGCCGTCCCCCCTGAAGGGAGGACCGAAGAACCCTGCAAGGGCTCACGAACAGCAGCCGCCCCCGAGGGGGCGGCTGCTCGTTACTTGTCGTGATCTCGCTGCTCAGGCGTTCTGCACGCTACGGATGTAATCGATGATGCTTGCGACCTGGCCATCGGTGAAGACCTTGCCGAAGGCGGGCATCTCGCCGAAGCCGTTGTGGATCCGGTCCTCGTAGAACGAATCATCCTCATTCGCAACGCCGGAACCCTTCCCGAGTGCCGGCCCGATGTTGCCGCTCAGGTCGATCCCGTGGCAGTAGCTACACGCCATGTTGAAGAGCTCCTGGCCCGACAGGTCCGTCTGGGCTAGTGGGGTGAACCACAGCGGCATATCGGGAGCCGTCTCCTCGAACGCCCTCAGATACACGACGACCGATGCGATCTGTTGCTGGGTGAGGATCCCTCCGAAGTCCACCGAGTATGAGGACATGAGCGTTCCCGGCACACCGGTCGAGATGAGCTGATGCATCTGCGGGTCTGAGACGGATCCCAGGAACTCCTTCGAGTTCAACGCCGGACCGAGTCCGCCCGTGGCCTCGCCTCCGTGGCACTGGGCACAGTTGGCGGTGAAGATCTCCTCACCCTGAACGGCGAGACTCTCGTTGAGCGCAGCCTGTGCATCTGCGAGCTTCGCCGGCTGGAGGATCCGGTAGACAGGGAACGCCAGGACGAAGAGGAAGAGGAAGACCGCTCCCCACACCATCCACTTGTTGGTAGATGCAACGAGCTGAGGATCTTCGGTGTGGTAGTCCATCACTCACCTCCCGAGATACACGGCGGACCTGGAGGCTCATCGATGCTCTCCGGGCCTGGAGGAGCACCTTGTGTGATCGATCCCGTGTCGATGACCACCGACGTGCCTTCCATCTCGATCGCGAACCGGTCCATGCTTCGAGGCGAGGGGCCAGACCGGTACTCGCCGAGCCTGTTGAACTTCGATCCGTGACACGGGCACTCGAACTCGCCCGCGGATTCGCACCACGGAACCCTGCACCCGAGGTGCGGGCATCGCCACCACAGGGCGATGGTCTCGCCACCGTTCTTGGTGAGGTACGCCTGGGCTTCAGACACCGTCTCGACGCTCGTCGTGGGGATGTCCGCCGGCGCACCGCCTTTGATCTTGCCTCCGAAGCCGGAAGGACTCGCAGGCTGCAGGATGTCCCACGACGTCCATGCGCCGGCGACCGCCACGAGGCCGAAGCCCCACTTCCAGACGTTCGAAAGGAACTGCCGTCGTTCGATGAGCTTTTTCATAGTTCGCCATGCCATTCGTTCCAGGGCCAGATCCACATCCAGTCAGGTCCTCTGAACGCGAACCCGATCACCGTCAACACGATCCAGGCGACCAGGAACAGTGTGAACGTCCATACGGCGACCTTGCGGAACCGTGCCTTTCGGGCGGGGTTGCGATCGATGTACGGAAGCATGATGAGTCCCCCGACGAGCATCCCCGGAAGGAGAACACCAGCGATCATCGGGTGCAGGAGACTCAGGAGCTCCTGGAGACCCACGAAGTACCACGGCGCCTTCTCAGGGTTCGGGGTGACCGCCGGGTTGGCGATCTCTTTGAGTGGTGCGTTGAAGAGGATCGCAACGGCGAGCACGAACAGGAGCACCCCGAGCGAAGCCACGGCGTGCCGCACGAGAAGGTGCGGCCACGTAAAGACGAGCTTCTGACGTTCAGGCACCTTCTCGTCGCCGACCGCGGGTTTGCCGGGTACAACCCCGAGCACCCTCTGGCCCTCCACGATCTGAGGATCATCGGCCATCGAGATCACCTCCTGCTGAATCGAGGGTCGAGTCCTTCCGCCATCTCCACAGGTGGATCACGATGCCCATCACGAGGACCGTTGGGAGCAGAGCCACGTGAAGCACGTAGAACCGAAGCAACGTCGCCGAGCTCACCTGGGGACCACCGAGGAGCAACTGGGATACCTGGTCACCGATGTACGGGACGTAGGCAGCAAGGGACGTACCGACCGTGATCGCCCAGTACGCCAGTTGGTCCCATGGGAGCAGGTATCCGGTGAACGACATGAAGAACGTCAGGAGAAGGAGAACCACCCCGACGACCCAGTTGAACTCCCTCGGCGTCTTGTACGCACCCCGGTAGAACACCTTGGCCATGTGCATCATGACGGCGACCACCATCAGGTGGGCGGACCAGCGGTGGACGTTCCGAATGAACTGCCCGAACGGTACCGACGTCTGGAGGAACAGGATGTCTCCGTAGGCGTACGTCGGAGACGGTACGTAGAAGAACATCAGATAGATGCCCGAGACGATGAGCGAGATGAACAGCGTCAGGCTGATCACCCCGAGATACCACGAGTATCTGAAGCCGATCTCCTCCTGACGAACCTTGACCGGGTACAGGTGGAGGAAGAAGTTGGACCAGTGTCCCTCGGCTCGTTCCCTCGGCGTGTTGCGTGCCGGGACGCGGAAGACCGACTGCCCGACCGTTGTGTCTTTGACTCGCTCCATGAGCGACGGCTTCATGCCAATCCTCCGATCGTCAGGGGAATACTCTGGGGGACGCCGACACCGCTCCACATCCCCATAGACAACGCCTTGGGTGGGCACCGATCGATGCACAGCGCACAGCGGATGCACCGCGATTCGTCGAGGAGCAGCGCCGTGCCTCCCGGCAGGCCTCCGACGTCCTCAGACGGAACCAACGAGATGAGATCGACCGGGCACACATCGGCACACAGGCCGCACAGAACGCATGCATCGACATCGAGTTGGATGTCGAGGAAGCACCGCAGGCACCGGGCAGCCTCGGCCCTTGCCTGCTCTTCGGTGAACCCGAGCTCGACCTCGGACAACCCGATCCGGCGATCGGTCGGAAGCGACGGGATCGACAGCCGCTGCTGCTCGTCGTAACGATCCATCATGCGGTTGAAGTCCTCGACGATCGTCATCTTGCCGCTCCGGCGTTCAGCCGTTGCATCGGCAGGTGACAGGGTCGCGTGGATCGAGGATGCCGCGCTCCGGCCCTCGGCGATGGCAGTGATGAGAAGACGCGGGCCAAAGGCGGCGTCTCCACCTGCCCAAACGTCCGGGAGGGACGTCTTGAGCGTATCGGGGTCGGTCGCGATCGTACGGCGTGGTGACACCTCGGGCCCATGCTCGCCGAGTGCCTCGAGGTCGATGGCCTGACCGATCGCGAGGATCACAGTGTCGGCCTCGAACTCTACGACATCGTCCTCATCGAACTCCGGGGCGAACCGGCCTTCCTCGTTGAAGACGCTCGTGACACCGACCGTCCGCAAGCTGATGACGCGGCCCTGATCGTCGGTGACGATCGCTTGTGGCCCTCGACGCCCGGAGAAGCGGATGTTCTCGTCTTCGGCCTCTTCGATCTCGAACTCCTGGGCCGGCATCTCGTCTCTCGACTCGAGGGATACGACCGTGACGTCCTTCGCACCGGCTCGTAGAGCGGATCGTGCTGCATCGAGCGGATGGGAAACCTCGGTGGGATCGGCCTCCCACGTGTCGACCGTCTCTTCGGCCTGGTCACCGTAGGCACTTGCACGCAACGCTGTTCGTGCAGCGTCCATCGCGACGTTCCCTCCACCGATCACGACGACCTTTTCACCGATCTCGACGTGGAAACCCTGGTTGACGTTGAGGAGGAACTCGACGGCACGGAACACACCGTCTGCATCGTGTCCCGGGATGTTGAGGTCCCGGCCGAGCATCGCTCCGATGGCGAGGAAAACCGCATCGTTGTCCCGACGCAACTCATCGAGGGTCACGTCCTCTCCGAGGCGAACACCGAGATGGACGTCGAGGCCGAGGTCGATGATTCCCTGGATCTCTGCATCGATGATGTCGCGCGGGAGGCGGTACTCAGGGATGCCGAGGTACATCATCCCACCGAGGCGACTCGTGGCTTCATAGAGTGACACGTCGTACCCCTGGAGCATCAGGTCATGGGCGCATGAGAGGCCGGCAGGTCCACCGCCGACGACGGCAACGCTCTTGCCCTTCGGAACGGACCTCGGCCGGTCGACCGCACTCCAGATGTTGCTGCCCCCCGACTCGGCGCCGTACTTCTCGGTGACGAAGCGCTTCAACGCCCGGATGGCGATGGGCTGATCGATGTTGCCGCGCCGACATGCGTCCTCGCATGGTGCAGCACAAACGCGTCCGCACACGGAAGCGAACGGGTTCGGAAGTCTGGCCGTGAGGTACGCCAAACGATCGTCGCCGTCCGCGATCGCTGCAACGTACGCCCCTGCGTTCGTGTGGACGGGGCACGCGGCGAGGCAGGGGATGTTGAAGTCGTAGAACCCCAACTCAGACATCGTCATCTCAGATCAGCTCTCGTTCCTGGGCCCATCGCAGGAATCCGACACCCACCAAGAGGAATCCGCCCCACACGACGATGATCACGCCGTCCGCCACACCCTTGGGGGCCGAGGCCAGCAGCGGCGACCGTATCAGATACGACGGGAACCATGCCGTGGTCACGACGAAGTACAGGAAAATGGCAACCCCGGACAGGAACGCGCGTCCCTGTGAAATCCGTTTACGGCTCATCGAAAACGACCTCCTCGGCGCCAGCCTACGTCAGCAACGAGAGGGGAATCCTTTCCGACACCGCGGTGTCGGATTCGCTCGGGATCACTCTTCGTCACTCGATTCCTCAATAGCATACTCCTCAACTCCGTGACTAAAGTAGCATGGCGGCACGAGCAAGCGGAACAAGGATCACGGCGAACGATCTGAGGAGACCGGCAATGAGGATCGAACGGTGAACTCGGCAGCGACCACCACGACATATCCGACACCGGCAGCCTGGCCCACCTCCTGTGTACAGCAGGGGTGGAACGGCATCCGGAACATGAGAGCCATACACGCTGAAGCAAGGAGATGCGGGGTGTGAAACGGTTCATCCACGTCACCGTCCTGTTCCTGTCCATACTGTTCTTTGCGACCATGGCCTCCCCGGCCCTCGCACAGGCACCCGACCCCGGCCAGGAGATCTACACCTCCTCGTGTGCGCGATGTCACGGCGCCGACGGGCTTGGCGTGCCGAACAAGTACCCGCCACTCTCGGGAAATCCGGACGTAGCCGACCACGCCTTCGTCGTTGATGTCGTCACCAACGGTCTCAGTGGCAAGGTCATCCTGGGAGTCGAATACACCAGAGAGATGCCTGCCTTC
The DNA here is from genome assembly GCA_964387145.1 of uncultured Acidimicrobiaceae bacterium. GTDB lineage: Bacteria > Actinomycetota > Acidimicrobiia > Spongiisociales > UBA5794 > JAMBLL01. The sequence continues at coordinate 6,911 of CAYLVM010000070.1, read as the reverse complement.
GGGAACCGGTTGTCCCCCGACGAGATCGATCAAGTAGCCACGTACGTCATCGAACTCGCCGTCTCGGGGCCACCCCAGACGACACCGACCACGGTACCTCTTGCCCCGGGAACGGCTGCGGTCGGTGAGAGTCTCTTCCAGGGATCGACCCTCCTGTCCAACGGCGGCCCTGCGTGCGCCGCATGTCACACCGCAGGCAAGTACGACCGCTTCGGAGGTCCGGGGATGGCCATCCTCGACCTCAACGGAATCGTCGCCGACTATGGGAAGGCCGGCTTCATCTCTGCGATCACCGACCCGGTCCTGGCTCCGATGGTCGCCACCTTTGCCAACCACCAGATCACCGAACAGGAAGCGAACGACCTCGCAGCGTTCCTCGAGACGACGACCGCAGGGGCCTCGAGCGGATCCTCGATCGATCTCCTTGTCGTCATCGGAGTCTCCGGATTCCTCGTTCTCATCCTGATCACAGCGCTCGTCATCCGAGGGCCACAAAACGTTTACGTCGAGAAGCTGAGGAGCACCCGATGACCAAGAAGTGGAGCTGGGAGACCGTCGATCCGGCCGAGCGCAAGTGGGAGGAGTTCTACCGGAACCGCTTCAGCCACGACAAGCGTGTGCGCACGACCCACGGCGTCAACTGCACGGGGAGCTGTTCATGGGAGGTCTTCGTCAAGGACGGGATCGTGACGTGGGAGCTCCAGGCCACGGACTATCCCCAGCTCGAGGAAGGCTTGCCGCCGTACGAACCGCGTGGCTGCCAGCGAGGCATCTCCTACTCGTGGTATCTCTACAGCCCGATCAGGGTGAAGTACCCCTACGGACGTAGCGCCCTCATCGACCGCTGGCGTGAGGCCAAGCGGGCGTACCCCGGCGACCTCGTCGCAGCGTGGCGCTCGATCACCGACGATCCCGAGGCGCGCACCGCCTACCAACAGGCACGTGGCAAGGGCGGCTTCCGCCGTATCTCGTGGGACGAGGCACTCGAGATCATGTCGGCTTCCATCGTCTCGACGATCGAACGGTACGGGCCTGATCGCGTCGCAGGCTTCTCCCCCATCCCTGCCATGTCACAGATCAGCTACGCCGCGGGCAGCAGGTTCATGTCCCTGCTCGGCGGCACGGTGATGAGCTTCTACGACTGGTACTGCGACCTTCCTCCGGCATCGCCAGAGGTCTGGGGCGAACAGACCGATGTTCACGAATCGGCCGACTGGTACAACTCGCGTTTCGTGGCCGTCATGGGTGCGAACCTCAACATGACCCGCACACCCGACACACACTTCATTGCTGAGGTGCGACACGCAGGCGCCAAGCTCGCAGTGTTCAGTCCGGACTTCTCGATGGTCGCCAAGTACGCCGACTGGTGGGTCCCGACCCATCCAGGCCAGGACACGGCGTTCTGGCTCGCCGTCGACCATGTGCTGTTGAACGAGTTCTACGTCCAGACGAAGACCCCGTACTTCGAGGAGTACGTCAAGCAGTACACCGATCTTCCGTTCCTCGTCGAGATCACCGACGACGCACCGGGACGGTTGCTGCGAGCCAACGAGGTCAACCGCTACGCCGACGTCGAGAACGGCGACTGGAAACTCCTCATGTGGGACGCGTCCTCGGATGCCCCTCGTATGCCGAACGGCACGATCGGGTACCGCTGGGCCGACGAGAACCCCGGCAAGTGGAACCTCGAACTCAAGGACGATGTCGTCGGAAGCGACATCGATCCGCTGCTGACGTTCCTCGATGGTCACGACGAGGTGCGCGACGTCGCGTTCGACGACTTCGTGACCAACTCGGTCGCCCATCGTGGAGTACCGATCCGCTACGTCGAGACAGCCCGCGGACGGGTTGCGGTCACAACCGTCTTCGACCTGCTCATGGCACGCTTCGGCGTCAACCGGGGGCTCTCGGGGGCGTACCCGGACTCCTACGACGACGCCGATGCCCCATACACACCGGCGTGGCAGGAACAGCACACCGGCATCCACCGCGACACCCTGCTGCGGTTCGCAAGGGAGTGGGGTGCCAACGCCGAGGCGACCAACGGCAAGAACCTGATCATCATCGGTGCCGGTGCCAACCACTGGTACCACAACAACCTGCTGTACCGCTCGGCCATCGTTGCGCTCATGTTGACCGGATCGGTCGGTGTCAGCGGGGGTGGGCTCGCTCACTACGTCGGCCAGGAGAAACTGGTCATGCACGCCTCGTGGGGATCACTGGCCTTCGGACTCGACTGGGGTGTTGCGCCACGCCATCAGAACACACCGTCGTTCCACTACGTCCACTCCGACCAGTGGCGGTACGAGCGTGGCTACTCGAGTTACGACTCCCTGCCACCCTCACCTGAGGGACTCGATCACACGATGGACCAGCAGGCACGGGCCGTTCGACGTGGATGGCTCCCGTTCTACCCCCAGTTCAAGCAGAACCCGATCGACGTTGTCCGTCGACTCCGCGCTGAAGGGGCGACCACGGATGCCGAGGTCATCGCCGGCGTCGTCGAAGCACTCAAGGCCAAAGAAATCGACTTCGCCATCGACGATCCCGACGCACCCGAGTCCTGGCCCCGGGTCTGGGTCATCTGGCGTGGAAACGCCATTGGAACGTCGGCGAAGGGACATGAGTTCTTCCTGCGCCACTATCTGGGCACACACTCCAACGCCATTGCAAAGGAACCCGACGACCTCGGGATCAGCGAGATCACGGTGCGTCCCGACGCCCCCATCGGGAAGATGGACCTCATCGTCGATCTGAACTTCCGGATGGATACGACCGCTTTGTACTCCGACATCGTGCTTCCCGCAGCCACCTGGTACGAGAAGGACGATCTCAACACCACGGACATGCACTCGTTCATCAACCCGATGCAGGCTGCGGTACCCCCGGCGTGGGAGTCCAAGTCCGACTGGGGGATCTTCGGTGCGCTGGCAAAGAGCGTCTCTGCCCTTGCACCGCAGTACTTCCCCGAGCCGGTCGAGGACATCATCATGCTGCCGCTCCAGCACGACACGGTCGATGAGATCTCCCAGCCTGTCCAAAAGGACTGGTGGACGGGAGAGGTCGAGGCGATCCCGGGCAAGACGATGCCGAAGTTCAAGATCGTCACCAGGGACTTCTCGAAGCTCGCCGACATGTGGGGAGCTCTCGGCCCCGGCGTGAGGGCCAACGGCGTCGGTGCCCACGGCCTGCGGATGCCCGTCGAGGAGTTCTACGACGAGCTTGCCCGCAAGAGCCCCACCTACATGGAGGTCGACGGGGAGGAGCTCATGCTTCCCTCCCTCGAGGTCGATCGCGATGTCTGTGAGATGATCCTCGCCCTTGATCCAGCTTCCAACGGCGAGCTCGCCTACCGGGCATTCGAAGCTGAGGAGAAGAAGACGGGTCTGAGCCTGACTCACCTCGCCGAAGGTTCACGCGACATTCGGATCAACTTCGATGCGATCGTCGGCCAGCCTCAGCGGATCCTCACGACACCGACGTGGTCGGGCAAGGTCGGCAAAGGCCGGGCGTACAGCCCGTTCACGCTCAACGTCGAGAATCTCGTGCCGTGGCGTACGCTCACGGGCCGCCAGCACTTCTACCTCGATCATGAGAACTATCTGACGTGGGGAGAACACCTCCCGGTGTACAAGCCACGTCCCGACCACACGATGCTGTCTGAGACCGAGCAGACGATGCTCGAGGGCCAGGTCGGCAAGTTGTTCAACTACATCACGCCGCACGGGAAGTGGTCGATCCACTCGACGTACTCGGACACGAACCGGATGATGACCCTCTCGAGGGGTGGCTACCCGGTATGGCTCAACAACAAGGATGCGGTCGACCTCGGGATCCAGGACAACGACTGGGTCGAGGTGTTCAACGACAACGGCGTGTTCGTTCAGCGATGCACCGTCTCGGCCCGCATCCCACGAGGGACCATCTTCCTCTACCACGCAACCGAGAGGACACTCGGTATACCGATCTCACCGAGACGGAAGCGAAGGGCAGGGATGAACAACTCGCTCACGAGGACACGGCTCAAACCGGTCCTGATGTCTGGCGGGTACGCGCAGTTCAGCTACTCCTTCAACTACTGGGGACCGACGGGTGTCAACCGCGACACGTTCGTGTACATCCGCCGTGTCGAGTCACCGGAGTTCTGATGCACACACAAGCAACGACCTACACGATGACGGGACCTGGGCACAACGACCGCCTCGCGCACGGAGGAGCAGAATGAGAGTTCGCGCACAGATGAGCATGATGTTCCACCTGGACAAGTGCATCGGGTGCCACACGTGCAGCGTTGCCTGCAAGAACCTGTGGACCGACCGTCCCGGCGCCGAGTACATGTGGTGGAACAACGTCGAGACACGCCCGGGAACCGGGTACCCGACGGGCTGGGAAGACCAGGATCACTACAAGGGCGGATGGAAGTCCGATGACAACGGCAAGATCGATCTGAGGCTCCAGTCCAAGGGCGGGGCGCTTGCGAACCTGTTCTTCAACCCGGTGCTCCCCCAGCTCGAGGACTACTACGACCCGTATACGCACAAGTACTCGGATCTGTTCGACGCCCCTGCAGGGGACGACCAGCCCACGGCAATCCCGATCTCGTTGATCACCGGTCAGCCGACCGAGATCAAGAGCGGACCGAACTGGGACGACGACCTCGGCGGTTCGGACATCTACGCTCGCAACGACATCAGCCTCGCCGATCTCGACCCGGGTGTCAGGGCACAGATGCAAGAGATCGAGCAGGTCGTGTTCAACTACCTGCCGAGGATCTGCAACCACTGCCTCAACCCGGCATGTGTCGGTGCCTGTCCGTCCGGGGCGATCTACAAGCGTGGGGAGGACGGCGTCGTCCTCGTCAACGAGGACAAGTGCCGAGCGTGGCGCATGTGTGTCTCGGCGTGCCCGTACAAGAAGGTGTACTACAACTGGTCCTCTGGGAAGTCCGAGAAGTGCATCCTGTGCTTCCCGAGGATGGAGACCGGCCAGGCGCCTGCGTGTGCGCACTCGTGTGTCGGGCGTATCCGCTACATGGGTGTCCTGTTGTACGACGCCGACAAGATCGAGTCTGCCGCAGCGGTACCCGACGATCAGCTCATCGCAGCCCAGCTCGACATGATCCTGGATCCGAACGATCCGATGGTCATCGAAGCTGCGCACGAGTCGGGAATCGCAGATGACTGGCTCGACGCGGCACGTCGCTCCCCCATCTACCAGTTCGTCAAGGTGTGGGGTATCGCCCTGCCACTCCATCCGGAGTTCAGGACGATGGCGATGATGTTCTACGTCCCGCCGCTGTCCCCGGTCATCTCGACGATCGAGAACGAGCTCGTACGACTCGACATCTCCGATGAGCCCGAGGACTTCGAGATGTTCGACAACCTCGATCGAGCCCGGCTTCCTGTGCAGTACCTGGCCAACCTCTTCTCGGTGCAGAACGAGGAGATCATCCGCCAGATCCTGCGCAAGATGTACGCGGTGCGCATCTTCAAGCGCCGTGAGAGCCTCAGCGGTGGAACGATCGACGATGCAACACGCAAGTTGCTCGCCTCCGCGGATCTCGACCAGACGCAGGCCGAAGCGATCTACAAGCTCACGACGATACCGAAGTTCGACGAGCGATTCGTCCTACCGCCGTACCACCGCGAGATGTCGATCGAGGAGCTCAACGATCCGCTCGCCTACAAGGGGACGGTCGGGGTGGGGTACATCCAGGAGCCGAAGCGAGGATGGTGACCCGTACAACGCTCGAGACGCCGTCCGTCGTCGCTCTCGCGCTTCGCTACCCGACCGAGGATGGGATGGCCACCCTGCGTTCGTCCGTTGCCTCGCTCGAGCGCGGAAGTGCAGAGCGTGAGATGGCTCGGTTCCTCCGTGCAATCCATGGGCTCAGCTTCGGCGAGCTCGAGGAGCTCTACACCGCAACGTTCGATCTGACACCACTGGTCGCACCGTACGTTGGGCACCTGGCATGGGCAGACAGCTACGAGCGGGGTGGGTTCATGGCCGAGATCCAGGGAGCGATGCGTAACGTCGGGGTCGATCCCAACGGCGAGCTCCCCGACCACCTCGAACCGATCCTGCGCTATCTGGCAGCGACCGACGAGCCCGTTGCCATCCTGCAGCCGGTGCTCGTCCCCGCCATCACGAAGATGGAGAAGATCCTGAAGAAGGCAGACTCGAAGAACCCGTACGTCCATGTACTCACTGCGGCGCGCATCGTTGCAGAAGAAAGAATGAGGTGAGCCCATGTCCGAGACCGTCTCCGTGATGCTCTTCGTGGCGTTCCCATACGTCGCGATCGCGCTCGCGATCGCGGTCAGTGCGCTGCGGTGGCGCCTGGCTCCCTTCACCGTCTCGAGCCTGTCCTCGCAACTCCTCGAGAGCAAGAAGCTGTTCTGGGGTTCGATCCCCTTCCACTGGGGCATCGTCCTGATCCTCACCGGACACATCTTTACGCTCTTCCTGCCAAGTACGGTGTCGTGGTGGGGCGGCGAGCCGGTGCGACTCTACGCGGTGGAGTTCACCGGGGTCGCACTTGGCCTCTGGACCCTCTTCGGCCTCGGGGTTCTGGCGTACCGGCGCCTCACGAACGCGAAGATCCGTGTCGTGACGACACCGATGGACTTCGTCGTCATCATCGTGCTGTTGATCCAGGTCATCAGCGGCCTGACCGTGGCCATTGGACTGCGGTGGGGCTCGCTGTGGGCGCCCGGTGTCGTCGTGCCCTACATCTGGTCGCTCGTGACGCTCAGCCCCCGTCCGGAGCTGATCTCGTCGTTCTCGGTGATCCTCCAGGTGCACGTCCTGTCGTTCTGGGTGTTCCTTGCGATCTTCCCGTTCACGAGACTCGTCCACTTCGTCACCTTCCCGGTCATGTACCTCACGAGGCCGTGGCAGCGGGTCGTGCG
>CAYLVM010000069.1:0-12562 GCA_964387145.1 uncultured Acidimicrobiaceae bacterium | reverse complement strand
TGTAGCCCCGATGGGATTTGAACCCACGCTACCGCCTTGAGAGGGCGGCGTCCTAGGCCTCTAGACGACGGGGCCATGTAGGCAGACCAAAGTCTGCCAGCTCGGGGGGAAGGACTTGAACCCTCAATATCTGGACCAGAACCAGGCGTGTTGCCAATTACACCACCCCCGAAGGCGTCGCCGAGGATACGAGCCGGAGACGCCTATTGGCAACACAGCGCTGCGCTCATTCTGTGGGCCCCCTGCGGCATATACCGGTCCCACAACCCAGGGTTAGCTGCGGCATATATCGGGTGTACAACCCTGGGTATGGGAAGCGGTGCGACCGCGCTCATTCTGTGGGCTCACTGCGGCATATACCGGTCCCACAACCCAGGGTTAGCTGCGGCATATATCGGGTGTACAACCCTGGGTATGGGGTTAGAGGAGGGAGCGGGCTTTGTGGAGGCGGAGGAGGGTTTCGGGGCGGCCGAGGATGTCGAGGGACTCGAAGAGCGGGGGGCTCACGGTCGAACCCGAGATCGCGACACGGATGGGTTGGAGGCCCTTGCGGGCCGACAGTTCGTGTTCCGCGAGCATGGCACGCAAGGCCTCCTCGATCGACTCGGTCGTCCATGGATCGAGGTCGACGAGTGCGGCAATCGCTGCGTCGAGGGCAACGGGACCCTCGTCGGTGGCCATGACCTTGTCCCAGGACTTCTCGTCGTACGTCTCGATGTCGACGAAGAGGAAGCGGGCCTGCTCCCCCACCTCGGGGAGTAGCTTGGTGCGTTCCTTGACGAACGGAACGAGTCGTGCGAACCGGTCACGTTCACTCTCGTCGAGTTTCCTGCCGACGGCGTCCTCGACGATCGGGAGGGTGAGTGAGGCGAACGCATCGTCTGGCATCTCGCGGATGTAGACACCGTTCATCCACTCGAGCTTCTTGTGATCGAACACCGCAGGGTTCTTCGAGACGCTCGACAGGTCGAAGCGTGTGATCATCTCGTCGAGGGGCACGATCGTCTCGTCATCCCCGACGTTCCAACCCAGGAGCGCCAGGTAGTTGTTCATCGCCTCGGGCAGGTACCCGGCCTCCCGATAGGCAGCCATCGCGGTATCTCCGTGACGCTTGGACAACTTCTTGCCGTCGGGTCCGAACAGGAGCGACAGGTGAGCGTAGGTGGAAGGCTCGGCACCCATCGCCTGGGTCAGCAGGATGTGTTTGGGGGTCGAGGACAGCAGATCCTCACCCCGGATGACGTGGGTGATCTCGTAGTCGACGTCGTCGACGGTCGAAGCCAGGTGGTACGTCGGGGTGCCGTCGGATCGCAGGATCACGAAGTCGTCGACCTGGGCATGGTCGAAGCGCATGTCGCCACGGACCACATCGGTGAACGTGGTCTCGCCCGGCCGGGGAACACGGAAGCGGATGACGGCCGTCTCGCCGTCAGCGAGACGTTTCGCGATCTCCTCATACGGTGGCTCGAGGCTGCCGTTGTACGCCGGAGACGTCCCCGCCTCACGGGCCTTCGCCTTGAATTCGTTGAGCTGGTCGGATGTGGCGAGTGAGTAGTAAGCACTCCCCTCGCGCACGAAGCCGTGGGCGACCTCGCGGTAACGGTCGTACCGGTCCGACTGTCGGTATGTGCCGTGGCGGCCTCCAACGACGATCCCCTCGTCCCACTCGAAACCGAGCCACTCGAGGTGCTCGAGGATGTCGTCCTGAAACTCAACGGTGCTCCGTGCCTTGTCCGTGTCGTCGGAACGCAGGACGAACACACCACCGTTGTGACGGGCGAAGAGGTAGTTGTACAGCGCAGTCCTTGCCGCACCGACGTGGAGGTACCCCGTTGGGGACGGGGCGAACCGGACACGGACGCTCACGCGTTCACCACAGGGTTCATGAGGACGCCGATCCCCTCGATCTCCACCTCGACGCGGTCACCGTCTCGGATCGAACCGACCCCAGCGGGTGTCCCGGTGAGGATCACATCGCCCGGCAGGAGCGTCATGACCTTCGAGATGAACGACACGAGCTCGGCAACACCGAACACGAGGTCGCTCGTGTGTCCATCCTGGCGGATCTGTCCGTTGACGGTCGCGGTGATCGCGTGGGACTCGGCGGGATCGAACTCGGTGTCGATAGCGGGTCCGAGCGGAAGGAAAGTGTCGAACCCCTTGGCTCTCGTCCACTGCCCGTCGGAGCGCTGGAGATCGCGTGCAGTGACGTCGTTGGCTGCGGTGTAGCCGAGGATGTGCGAGAGCACGTCTTCGGGTGCAACGTTGCGGGCCACTTTCCCCATCACGACGGCGAGCTCAGCCTCATGGTGCACCTCACTCGACTCGGGAGGGAGCTTGATGGAGGCGAGAGGGCCGATCACGGCCGTCGGGGGTTTCATGAACAGGATCGGGGTCTCGGGGACGTCGGAGTCCATCTCAGCCGCGTGGTCTGCGTAGTTCTTCCCGACAGCAACGATCTTCGTCGGGATGACCGGCGAGAGGAGCTTCACTTGGGTGATCGGAAGGACCGTCTCGGACCGCTCCCACTGAAAGAATGGTGAGCCGTGATACAGCCGGATGCCGTCGGGTTCGACGGCGCCATAGGTGATGTCGCCGGCTTCGGCATCGATACGTACGATCTTCATGGTGCCTCGCGATCAGGGGTAGTAGTCGGCAGAACGGTAGGACCCGAAGCGTTCCAGTTGTTCCTCGGTGAAACCGTCGAACACCTTCTGGTAGTGGTCGACGCCGATCACGACGAACAACGCGGAGCTCTCGACGATGATGTGGCCATTGACCGCGATCGTTCCCTCTGCCCACATCTTGTTGCCGTCGATACGAGACATCCATGCCTCACCGTTGACGGTCACCCCCATGGGCACGGGCGCGATGAAGCTCGTGTCGAGCCTCGCCGTGACTCCCGGTGTCCCATAGGCGACCGGGACATATCCGAGAAGGTCGTCCATGAAGGCGGTGATTGCACCGCCGTGAACCGTGCCGGGACCACCCTCGAACCGGGGCGCAAACTCGAGATCGGCCACGACCGTGGTGCCTTCGAGTCGCGGCACGAGACCGAGGCCCTGCACGGCCTCGGGGCCACAGCCCCAGCAGTACGGCGTGTGGGTACCGACGAGTTGCTTCACCTTCGGCTCGAACTCGAGCCGTTCGCCAGAGATGTAGCGGTAACGCTCACTCATGGATCACCCGACGACTACGCGTACTCGAGCCACTCGGGATGGAGATCGAGTCGCCCGTGTGCGGTGCCCATGTACAGCTCCTGGGCACGTTTGGTGATCGGTCCTGGTTTCCCGTCGCCGACGGGCCGATCGTCGACCTCACGTATCGGCGTCACCTCGGCCGCTGTTCCGGTGAAGAACACCTCATCCGCGTAGTACAGGTCGGTGCGGGTGATCGAGGACTCCTTGATCGTGCACCCGTCCTCCTCGAGGAGCTGCCGAATAGATTCACGCGTGATCCCGTCGAGGGCACCCGATGACGTCGGCGGGGTGTGAACCACGCCCTTGCGTACGACGAATATGTTCTCGCCTGAGCCTTCAGCGACGAGCCCATCCTGGTTGAGGAGGATCGCCTCGTCGTAGCCTGCGTTGACCGCGGCGGTCTTGGCCAGCGCCGAGTTGATGTAGCCACCGGTTCCTTTGGCATCGGGCATGAAGGAGTTGTGTCCGATGCGCCGCCACGAAGATACTGCAACCCGGATACCGTTCTTCATGCCTTCCTCACCGAGGTACGCACCCCACTCCCACGCGGCGATGGCGAGGTGCACGTTGGCACCGGCCGGATTCAGTCCGATAGAACCGGTCCCGAAGAAGGTGATCGGACGGATGTATCCAGAATCCAGGGCGTTGACCCGCATCACCTCTTTGCATACCTCGACGATCTCCTCAACGGAGTACTCGAAGGGGATACCGAGCGCCTTGGTCGAACGGCGAAGCCGGTCGATGTGGTCGGTGAGACGGAAGATCGCAGGACCCTTGTCCGTCTTGTAAGCACGGATGCCCTCGAAGGCGCCCGTTCCGTAGTGGATCCCGTGAGACAGTACGTGGACCTGCGCGTCGTCCCACTTGACGAGTTCGCCGTCCATCCAGATGTATTCGGTAGCTTCCATACAGGTAGTTTGGCAGGTTGGCGAGATCTGTGGACCGGGATCAGACGTCAGCTGGTAGATGTTCTTCGTGCCAGGCGAGGATGCCTTCGAAGCGTTCCACACGGTGCTTCGGGGCGCCACCCCTCGACAGCTCATGACCCTCCCCGGACGGGAACAGCAACAGTTCCGTCTCGACGCCCTGCTTGTACAGGAGCGAGAAGAGCTGCTGGCCTTGCTCGATCGGGCACCGGTAGTCGGTCTCGGAGTGGATCACGAGCGTCGGTGTCGTGATGCCGTGCGCTCTGGCGAGAGCACTCGCCTTCCACATCGCGTCGACACCGTCGGGCATGTCCGTCTCGAGATACAGTCTGATGAAGAACGGGATATCGGAGGTTCCTGCCATCGAAACCCAGTTGTAGACGCCCCGCTCGGCCACTGCTGATCGGTATGACTGGTCCATCGATGTGATCATCGCGGTGGCCAGCCCACCGTAGGAGCCGCCCATGATCCCCTTCCTCTCCAAGTCGAGACGCGGGAACTGCTCCGCAGCGACAGCCGGTGCAGCGATGAGATCTGCCATGTCGGGAGGCATCTCGTCGCTCCAACGTCCACAGGGAGCCGAGACATGCTCGTACCCGTAGCCGGACGAGCCACGCGGGTTGACGGCGACGACGCCGTAGCCGGCTCCTGCATACACCTGGAACTCGTCGAAGAAGCCCCAGCCGTACTGTGTTGCCGGGCCGCCGTGGATGTTGAACAGCAACGGCACCGATTCGTTCCCCGGAGGCAGGTACACCCAGCCGTGAATCTCATGACCGTTGGAGTCGAACGTGAACTCCTGAGGCTCGATGAGGTCCACCTCGTCGAGGAACGCATCGTTGAGCGACGTCAGCACGGTCTCACGTGACCCATCCCACCACACAACCTCTCCGGGCTGGGTAGGTGTCGAGACGGTCAATACAGCGCTCGACCCGTCATCAGAAGGACACCAGCCGGTGATGAGCCGTCGTCCTCCTGCGACATCGGAGACCGCTCCGTCGGTGTCGATCGACACCACACGGTGCGCCCCTCGATCCTCCATCACACACACGATGGTTCCATCTTCGAGGAACTGGGGGGCCGACAACGAGCTCGCGGGATGCTGCGGGTTGAGGCTGCGGTCGAAGTCGGTCACCTGGTCGAGAGCGCCATCCCAGGTCACGCGATGGATCTGGGAAGGGCGAAGTGTGGCTCGGTCGGTGACCGTACCGAGGGTGTACAGGGTGCCGGTGGGCGCGAACCCGGACCACGACCATGAGCCCTTGGGCGTCACCGCATGCGGCTCTCCGCTGGCCGTCGGGATCGTGAACACCTGGTTGAGCGGGTTGACCCAGCGATCCTCTCCGGTCGCAGAGAGATAGGTGATGGTCGTTCCCTCGGGGCTCCAGCCCACCGACGTCTCTGAGCAGTCGCCGGTGGTGAGCTGAGACCGCTCGTGTGTGGACGGGTCGATGATCCATACGTGCGACCGCCTGTCGTAGGTCCATCCCTTGGTGTCGAACCGGAACGATGGATGACCGATACGCCGGGGGCGACGTTGGCGTTCCTCGTCATCGTCGATGCCATCGACGTACTCGCCAGCGACCACAGCGATCTGGGCACCGTCGGGGGACCAGGAAACCTCAGATACGCCGAGTTCGAAGTCGGTGATCGTCTCGGCCTCTCCCCCATCGATCGGCATCAACGCAAGTTGAGCCTTGTCATCGTCCCCCGGGCCCTTGCGGAGGAAGGCAAGTGTTCCACCGTCGGGGGACCACCTCGGGTTGGAGTCGGCACGGCCGGACGTCAGTGGCCTGGCACTCGTGCCGTCCCACAGCCACAACTGTCGAACGTACTCGTCTGCATCGAGATCCATCTGCGTGACGACGAACACGGCACGCTCCCCGTCGGGGTGGAGATAGGCGTCCGACGGTACACGGAAGTCGCCAAGCTGGTCCGGGCGCATGAAGTACTCCTTGGTGATGCCAGATACCACACAACAGTACCGACGTATCCGACACCATGCCGGTGGGATCCGACGTCTGGCGTCCAACGTCCGCCTACTGTCTCCTCATGAACAGATTCATCGCCTCGGGGTTCGGGGTCGGCCTCATCCCATCGAAACTGTGGGGTTCGGACAACGGTGCCGGAACCTTCGGCGCAGTTCTCGCCGCCGGTCTCAGCCTGTTGATGTGGGGGTGGCCGTGGTGGGTGCACATCGGCGTCTTCGTCGTGTTCCTCGCACTCTCACTGTGGTCTTCTCGTCCCTTCGCCGACGACCACGCCGACCCCGGGTGGATCGTCATCGACGAGATGGCGGGGACGTTCGTCGCGGTGATCGGTCTCGCCGGCTGGCCGTGGCTCGTCGCCGTTGTCGTTGCTCGACTCGGCGATATCTTCAAGGTTCTCCCCGGTGTCCCCCAGGCCGAAGAGCTTCCGGGCGCAGTTGGAATCACGATGGACGACGTCATCGCCGGCCTCTACGGCCTCGCAGCCGGATGGATCGTGATGCTGGTCATCTGAGTTCCGAACTGTGAACTGTGAACCGTCAACTGTGAACTTGAGACTCAGCCGAGTTCGACGTAGCGGGCTGCGTTGATGCCTTCGAGTGCGAGGAGACCGTCGATGCTCTCGTGCGGGAACGACACATCGAGTGCGATGCCCATCATCGCTGCGGAACCATCCGGGCCACGGCCGACGATCATATCTGAGATGTTGCAGCCGATATCGCCGAGGAACGTGCCGACACGTCCAATACACCCCGGTGTGTCGTCGTTGCGAACGAGAAGGAGATGCTCGGCGATCGGCACTTCGATTGCATAACCGTCGATACCGACGAGCACGGCGCCCTTGCGTTCCATCACCGTTCCGGCAACCGTGCGGTGTTTCCCCCCGACGTCCCCACTGAGACGGATCATCGACTGGTAGTCCACGACGTCGTGGTCGGATACTTCCGTAACGGACAGCCCTCTCGACTCGGCGAGTTGGGGTGCGTTGACGTACGACACGGGAACATCGCATGCATCGGCGAGCATGCCCTTGAGCGCTGAGAGGGATATCGGCTTGATCGGCTCCTCCGACAGCTCCCCACGGACGGTGACGGTCAACTCGTCCGGAAGACGTTTGGCGAGCGCGATGAAGATCTTCCCGAGCTGCTCTGCAAGCTCAATGAACGGTTTGAGGTCCGGGGAGGCGGGGGGACCAAGATCGAGGTTCACCGCGCTCAGGACCATCTCGCCCGCAAGCGCCGCGGCAATGGATTCGGCAACAGCGATACCGGCCTTGTCCTGAGCCTCCCTGGTGCTTGCGCCGAGGTGAGGTGTCACGGTGACCTCGGAGAGGCCGAAGAGGGGGCTGTCGATCGACGGTTCGGTGTCGAACACATCGATCGCAGCGCCGGCGACCTTTCCGGAACGGATCGCCTCTGCCAGATCGGCCTCTGAAACGATCCCGCCACGGGCAACGTTGACGATGCGTACCCCGTCCTTCATCTTGGCGATCGATGAGGCATCGATCAGGTTCAGTGTCTGGGGTGTCTTTGGGAGGTGGATCGTGATGATGTCGGCAACGGCGAAGAGCTCGTCGAGCGTGAGCATCTCGACACCGAGACGGCGGGCACGGTCGGCCGAGACGTACGGATCGAACGCCACGACGGTCATGTCGAACGCCGCTGCTCGCTGCGCGACGAACGTGCCGATCTTGCCGAGTCCGAGGACACCGAGCGTCTTGCCCGCCAGCTCGATGCCCTGAAAGAGCTTGCGGTCCCATCGCCCCTCGCGCAGCGATCGGTCGGCAGCCGCGACATGGCGAGCCTGGGCGAGGATCAACGCCATCGTATGCTCGGCAGCCGAGATCGCGTTCGCATCCGGAGCGTTGACGACCATGACACCGTGGCGCGTGGCAGCTTCGACGTCGATGTTGTCGACACCTATTCCGGCCCTACCGATCACCGTGAGGTTCGGTGCGGCGGTGATCATGGCCTCATCGACCGTCGTTGCCGAGCGCACGATGAGGGCGGAAGCATCCGCGAGCTCTGCGATCGTCCGCTCGACGGGCTCCCCGACCGTGACCACCACGTCGCATGTCTCCTCGAGTGCTGCGATTCCCGCTTGTGCGATCTGCTCCGCAACGACGACTTTATGACGACCCATACTTGCTCCTACTAGCTGCCGGTTCGTTGCTCGAGGACGTTACGCACGACCTTCGGATCCGCCTTGCCACCCATGTGGCGCATCACCTGGCCGACGAGGAACCCGAACGGCTTCATGTCGCCGCCCCTGATCTTGTCGACGGCGTCGACGTTCTGGGCGAGGACCGCGTCGACGGCCTCTTCGATGGCACCGGTATCTGAGACCTGGAGGAGATCTCTTGCATCGGCGATCTCACCGGGGGTGCCTTCGCCCTCGAGGACGGCGAGGAGCACCTCTTTGGCGGCAGACGACGAGAGGTCCCCCCCGTCGACCATGCTTCCCAGCTCTCCGAGATGCCCGGCGGTCAGAGAGGTGTCGCCGATCGTGACCTCCTGCCTGCGCAGGTACGCTACGACCTCCCCCGTCAGCCATATACCGACGGTTCGGCCCGTCGCGCCACCGGCGACGGCGCTGGTGAACAGCCGAGCAAGATCTTCGTTGTCCGCCAGAATCCCTGCGGTCTCGAGATCTACCCCCGCCTCGAGGAACCGACGTCGGCGCATCGCGGGGAGCTCCGGGATCGTCGCGCGGATCTCGTCCTGCCACTCCTGGGTGACCTCGAGGGGAAGCAAGTCGGGGTCCTGGAAGTAGCGGTAGTCCTCCGACTCCTCCTTCGTGCGCATCGACGTCGTGACACCGGTGTCCTCGTTCCAGTGCCGCGTCTCTTGCAGGATCCTGCCGCCCTCTTCGAGAACCCGGATCTGACGATCGATCTCGAACGCAAGTGCGCGTTGGAGTGATCGCAACGAGTTGACGTTCTTGGTCTCGGTCCTGGTTCCGAGCTCCGTCGTGCCGACCGGGCGCACCGATATGTTCGCGTCGAAGCGCATCGAACCAGCTTCGAGCCTTGCGTCGGATACACCGAGAGCCAGAACGATCCGCTGCAGCTCGGCTGCGTACGCACGTGCCTGTTCCGGTGAGGTGATGTCGGGTTCGGTGACGATCTCGACCAGCGGCACACCTGCCCGGTTGAAGTCGAGAAGCGTGTGATCTGCGTCCTGGATACGCCCACCGCCGTCACCGATGTGTGAGCTCTTCCCCGTGTCTTCCTCCATGTGAACCCGGGTGATGCCGACGACGGTCGGCTCACCGTCCACAGCAACATCCAGAGACCCGTGCTCGCAGACCGGGTAGGTGAACTGGCTGATCTGGTAGTTCTTCGGCAGATCCGGGTAGAAGTAGTTCTTGCGGTAAAACAGTGACCGTTCGTTGATCTCGCAATCCAGCGCGAGACCGATCTTGACGATGCCTTCGATCGCCTTCTCGTTCGGTACCGGTAACGCACCCGGAAGGGCGAGACACACGGGGCACACCGCAGTGTTGGGCTCCTCGCCGAACTCGGTCGGGCATGAACAGAACATCTTCGAGTTCGTCGAGAGTTCGACGTGTGTCTCGATGCCGATGACGACTTCCCAATCGGTCATAGCGCTGTCACCTCCGACGTAGCAAGAGCCGGCCGCTCCGTGAAGTTGACCAGTCGCTCGACTTCAGCCGCGACCCGGTACATGACCTCTTCACCGAGCGATGGAGCCATGATCTGGAACCCGATCGGAAGACCGCTGTCATCGAGGCCGACCGGCACCGAGATCGCCGGGTCACCTGCGAGGTTCGACGGGATCGTGCACACATCTGAGTAGTACATGGCAATGGGATCGGCCGTCTTGTCTCCAATGGGGAACGCAGTCGTCGGTGTCGTCGGCGAGATGAGCACGTCGACCGTTTCATAGGCTGAAGCGAAGTCTCTCCTCACCAGAGTTCGTACCTTCTGAGCCTGCCCGTAGAAGGCGTCGTAGTACCCGGCGGACAACGCGTAGGTTCCAAGCAGGATGCGACGGATGACCTCTGGACCGAACCCCTCCGCCCTCGAGTGCGCCATCATGTCCTCGGTGGTGCCCTCCACGGAACTTCGATGCCCGTAGCGCACCCCGTCGAACCTGGCGAGGTTGGCAGAGCACTCAGCCGGTGCGATGAGGTAGTAGGCAGACAGTGCGTACTCCGTGGATGGCATCGAGATCTCAACGACCTCGGCCCCTGCATCGGAGAGTTTGTCCGCAGTCGCTCGGGTCGCTGCGATGATCTGCGGGTCGATGCCCTCACCGATCAGTTCGGTGACGATCCCGATCTTGAGGCCGGCGACACCGGCGTCGAGTGATCCGGCGAAGTTCGGCACAGGAGCGTTGATGCTCGTCGCATCGTATCGGTCCCAGCCGGCGATCGCCCCGAGCAACGCGGCAGAGTCGGCGACGGATCGCGCGAAGGGACCGATCTGGTCGAGCGATGATGCAAATGCGATGAGCCCGTACCTCGAGACGATGCCGTACGTCGGTTTCATCCCGACGATGCCACACAGTGCTGCAGGCTGACGGATCGAGCCGCCGGTGTCGGAACCGAAAGAGCCGAACGACGATCCAACGGCGGTGGTCACGGCGGAACCACCGGAAGACCCACCAGGAACACGATCCGTGTTCCACGGGTTTCGGCTCTCCCCGTAGGCCGAGTTCTCTGTCGAGGAACCCATCGCGAACTCATCGAGATTCGTCTTGCCGGTGATCACGGCCCCTGCTGCGCGTAGACGTGCCACTGCAGTGCCGTCGTAGGGAGGTGTCCAGCCCGAGAGGATCTGTGACCCTGCAGTCGTCTCGAGCCCCAGCGTGCACATGTTGTCCTTGAGCGCAATCGGGATGCCGTGGAGGGGTCCGAGGTCCTCACCGCGGGCAAGGGAAGTATCCGCCGCCTCAGCAGCCGAACGAGCCCCGTCCTTGTCGAGGGTGAGATAGGCGTGGAGGTGCGCTTCGGTCACTGCGGCTCGTTCGGTGACGGCATCGAGGAGGTCTACCGATGTGAATGTTCCGGCACGCAAGCCGGCAGCAGCATCAGTGATCGAGAGGTTCGCGAGATCGGTCATGTCAACCCAGGATCCGTGGCACGCGGAACCGGCCATCGTGTGTGTCGGGTGCTTCACTCAGGAACGACTCGGGTTCGAGACACTCCCCTACCTCGTCCGGTCGGAAGGCGTTGACCATCGGGAGTGGATGGGACGTTGGCTCGACACCCTCAGTCGGGAGCGCCTGAACGCGCTCGGCGTGTTCGAGGATGTCGGCAAGCTGTGCGCTGTACATGTCGAGCTCCTCGGCGGTTAACGCTATCCGGGCGAGCTGTGCGACCTTTACGATGTCTATTTCTACGGGCATCACCCGATGGTACCGAACAGCGTGGCCTTGCCAGCCGTGCTGTACCATGGCAGGATGCTCCCGTTCCCTCCACGCAGCGAACTCGTTCGCCGTATACCGCGTCTGCTCCTCGGCCTCACGCTCTTCGGTCTCGGGATCGCGATGATGGTCGTCGCGAACCTCGGCCTATCTCCGTGGGAGGTTTTCCACCAGGGCATCTCCCGCAGAACGGGCATTCCCCTCGGAACCGTCGGCATCTTGACCGGAATCGTTGTGCTCCTACTTTGGCTCCCGCTACGAGAACGCCCGGGTATCGGAACGATCGCCAACGTGTTCCTCATCGGGATCGTGATCGATCTCACACTGCTCGTCTTCCCCGACAGTGTCGAGACGATGTGGCTTCGATGGGTCTTGATGCTCGGGGGAACCGTCGTCATCGCCCTCGGGTCGGGTCTCTACATCGGTGTCGGCCTCGGACCCGGGCCGCGTGACGGACTCATGACCGGCCTCTCCCGCAGGAACATCCCGATCGGAATCGCCCGTATCGGCATCGAGGTGACCGTCCTCATCGCAGGGTGGTTCCTCGGCGGGACCGTTGGGATCGGAACCGTGGTGTTCGCTTTCGGCGTCGGTCCCCTCGTCGCCATTTTCCTGCCCCGGATGAGCCTCGAGCCGCTCTATCACTACGACCTGCCACCCGACGGGGCAGGCGTGGCAGAGGGAGCGTTGTGAGAAGAAGTTCACAGCTAACTCGAACGCAGTGACAGTCGACATCGGCTGACTCCGCCCTCTCTCGAGGAGCGACAAGCGAACGCCGTGAGCCGGGAGGGTCAAGACCCGAGCTCCATTTCACACTCCCCCCTCGCTCGCAGACTCGCTTGTCCCCCCTGAAGGGGAGGACGGAAGCATCAGAAGTCCGAAGACGGTTTCGACCTCGTGGATCGAGGTTCAAGGGGGGGGCAACAAAGGAGCGCAGCGACGATGTAGGGGGATCGCACAGCTAGAAAGTCGGGAGCCTGGGTCGGGTTCGGTTCTCTGCCACACCGGGCTCGCAGGCTCGCACTCCCCCCTCGCTCGAAGACTCGCTTGTCCCCCCT
>CAYLVM010000068.1:0-12717 GCA_964387145.1 uncultured Acidimicrobiaceae bacterium | reverse complement strand
CGCTCGGCCTCGGGGATGCCGAGCTTCTCGTACGTCTCTTTGATCGAGTCCGGGACCATGTCCCAGTCCTTCACCTGGCCCTCGGTCGGCTTGATGTAGTAGTAGATGTCGTCGTAGTCGATCTCATCGAGGCGACCACCGCCGCCCCATGTTGGAGTCGGCTTCTTCAAGAACCGCTTGTAGGCCTTGAGCCGGAAGTCGAGCATCCACTCGGGTTCCTTCTTCATCGAGGACATCGTGCGGATCAGGTCCTCGGTCAGGCCCTTCTCCGGCTTGAAGACGTAATCCTCTTCGTCGGACCAGCCAAGTTGATAGCTACCGAGATCGATGTCGACTGTGGTCACGATGGCTCCTCATGAGATTGCACTACGCGGCTAGGTGAATCTCAGTGTACCGGCCCTCACGCGCTGAAGATGACGATATCTGGGGGGATGGGAGAACCTCGGTGCGACTCGCCCGGGTGGCTGCGAGTGGGAGTGGGGGAGAAGACCGAACCACCCGGGTGAGCCGCAACTCGTACTTCTCTAACGCCGCGGACCGCCGAAATGTTCCCTACCCAACTGTCGGGTTTCGGCGAAACGACTCCTAGAACACCTGGTTGCACCATGGGGCACGGAGGGTGCGAAAGATGCGATGCAGGTCGTCGACCGCAACGGCACCGCCGCGGATCCGCCCGGCGTCGGCGTAGGCGCCGGTATCGCCGCCGCCAAGGTAGAGGGCCCCGAGTGCGTCGACATCGATCTCGAAATCGGGTGCACCATCGACACGGTCACAGGATGCAGCGCCACCCTCGACTTGGAGGCGGTAGACACCTTCGCTCTGCGGTCGGAATCCGTCGGTCAGAGCGAACGTCACGACCCCGTCGCTCTCGTACGTCCGGGCGGTGAGTGCCCCAGGCACATCGAGGATCCTGACCCACAACGCGTCGAAGTGGGCAGTGACGGGCAATCGACGAGGTCCGTCGACCATCATCCGGACCGGGTCGTCGGGCGCCATGTTCCACACACGCACGTTCGGACAGCCATCGACGTTGAACAGGTACGCCCACAACGATGCCCTTGCCCGGGGTGTCGCCGCTGCCATCTCGACGACATGGACGGTGCCGTCGCTGTGCCCGTCGTCGCTCTCACTCTGCTTCTGGCGGTAGATGACGTAACCGTCGGGACCGTTGGGACCGTCGTGGACGACGAAGCGGTGCGAAGTGCGTCCTCGTCTCATCCAGTCCTCATCGGTGAGGATCTCTGCATCCCACCATGTGGCATCCCGTGCGAACATACCGGGCGTCGACGGACACACACGATCGAAGATCGGGGGAAGGACCCCACGTGCCGCCTCCTTGGTGACCCGACGGAGTCTGTCGATGGCGACGTCGTCTCGAAAGCTGATCTTCGAACCGTCGACCGTCACGGTGTCGGCGTACGTGGCTGCACCGTATCCGTACCGACCGTAGATCGAACTGTCAGATGCCCAGAGGCCTGCGATCGGGTAACCGTTCGCTGCCGCGTTGTCGAGATGAGCTTCCATCATGGCCTGCATCAAGCCACGGCGACGGTGGGTCGGGAACACGGTGACGACCGTGGTGCCCTCCATAGGCACGGCACCACCGGGTACGGTGAGCGTGAGGTCGTACCCACCGAAGGTTCCAACGATCTCCTCGCCGTCGAACGCAGCAAGTGTCCGCTCGGGAGGCAACGTGTGCCTGATGTTCTCGACGACACTCTCACCGGGTACGTCGTCGGAGAACCCTTCGATCACGGCGGTGACGAAGGCCGGGTACTCCTCTGGCGTTACCGGTCGTATCGTGAAGTCGGTCATCCCGGCATCCTACGTCGCTGTGGCTTCCTCATCGCGGCGATTGGCTATGGTCGAAGCAGCCGACCGAGGAGATTCGATGGCCAACGTCCGTATCGCGGTACAGATCCAGCCCCAGCACGCCGAGTACTCCGACATCCGACGGGCCGCCGCCGAAGCTGAGGAACTCGGCGTCGACGTCATCTACAACTGGGATCACTTCTACCCGCTCTTCGGCGGTGACCCCGACCCGATCGCAGGCAAGCACTTCGAGTGCTGGACGATGCTCGGCGCGTGGGCCGAGGCGACGGAGAGCATCCGCTTTGGGGCCCTCGTCACCTGCAACTCGTACCGCAACCCGCAACTGCTCGCAGACATGGCCCGCACCGTTGATGTGATCTCAGGGGGCCGTCTCATCTTCGGGATCGGCTCGGGATGGTTCGAGAAGGACTACACGGAGTACGGCTACGAGTTCGGAACCGCGATCGGCAGACTCAAAGCGCTCGATGCCGCGATGCCCGTGATCAAGGACCGCCTCGCAAAGCTCGACCCTCCACCCGCCGGCCCACTTCCGATTCTCATCGGTGGTGGCGGCGAGAAGGTCACCCTGCGCATCGTCGCCGAACATGCCGACATCTGGCACGGCTTCGGGGACGTCGAGACCTTCACCCACAAGTCGGGCGTCCTCGACGAGTGGTGCGCCAAGATCGGTAGAGATCCTGGCACCATCGACCGCTCCGTCGGGATCGATCCCGACAAGATCGACCAGGCAGACACGTACCTCGCTGCGGGGGCCGATGAGATCACGATCGGCCTGAATGGCCCCGACTATGACTTCGCCAAGGTCACCGACTGGCTCGCCTGGCGCGACCAGGTCAACACCTAGCTTGTCCCCCCTTCAGGGGGGACAAGCGAGTCTGCGAGCGAGGGGGGACCGCGAGCCCGCGAGCCCGGTACGGCAAAGACTTGGAGACAAGCGAGTCTTCGAGCGAGGGCGGACAGCGAACCCGCGAGCCCGGTACGGTAGAGACCCGGCCCCAAGTGAGTCCGCTACGCCCTACGCCTGTACGTAGTTCCTCACCGATGGCGGGAGTCCGACTCCGGGCTCGAGGTCGGGGGCCGGTTCGGGCGTGCCGGGTGTGACGGTGAGCGGGATCACTCCGGCCCATATCCCGAGGCCCATGTCCTCTTCATCGTCACCGGGAGGGCCCGTGCGAACCTTCGCCGAAGCTTCGGTGATATCGAGTGCAAGCAGGCGTGTGCCTGCGTCCTCCTTCTCCGTCGGCTGACGCGACTCGGCCCATCGGCCCGGAAGGACGTGATCTGTGATCGCCTCGAACGCAGCCGTTCGCTCCTGCGGATCGATGACGACACGCGGCCTCCCGAACACGACCACGGAGCGGTAGTTGAGCGAGTGGTGGAACGCCGATCTCGCGGCAACGATGCCGTCGACGATCGTGGCAGCAACACACACGTCGGTGTCGACCGTCGTTCGCATCATGCGCGACGCGTGCGATCCGTGAAGATAGAGGGTGCCACCGATGCGCGCATGGATCGTCGGGACGGCGACCGGGCCCTGGTCGGTCGCGAACGCGATGTGACAGATCAGGGCCTCATCGAGGACCTGATAGATCAACTCGGCGTCGTAGACGCCTCGCTCAGGGATCCGCTTGACGGTACTGCGCTCAGATGGTGGGGTCATGCCCCCAGTCTACCTGCCACCCGCTACGCGAGGCCACGCTGCCAGACCTCGACGAGCTCCGCGTAGCGTCGTGAACCGGCAACGAGTTCATCATGGGTTCCCTCTGCTTGGATGGATCCGGCGTCGATCATGACGACACGATCGGCACGCTCGGCCGACCGCAGCCGATGAGCGATGACGATCGACGTCCTCCCGGAAAGCAGCGTGTGCAGGGCGGTCTCTACCTTGGCCTCTGTCTCGGGATCGAGGTTCGAAGTCGCCTCGTCAAGGACGATGATCGACGGGTCCGCAAGGAAGGCTCTAGCGAGCGCGATCAGCTGCCGCTCACCCGCGGAGAACCGCGAGCCGCGCTCACGCACCTCGGTATCGAGCTGGTCGGGAAGAGATCGGATCCAATCGGTGATGCCCATCACGGAGAGAACCTCCCACAGTTCGTCGTCGCTTGCGCCAGGCTTCGCATAGGCGAGGTTCTCGCGGAGTGTCCCGGCGAACAGGAAGCCGTCCTGGGGTATCAGCACCATCGCTTCGAGGCGCGAACGATGCGTGAGATCCTTGAGATCGGCACCGTCGATCGTCACCACACCCGCTGACGGATCGTAGAACCGCATCGCGAGCTTGGCGAGCGTCGACTTGCCCGATCCGGTCTCACCAACGATGGCGACTCGCTCACCCTGGGCCACATGGATATCGATGCCGTGGAGTACGGGCACGTCGGTGTCGTACGAGAACTCGACCGACGCGAAACCAACCTCGCCCCGTACGGGCTGCGTCAGGTCGTAGGCACCCGGACGCTCATCGACCACGACCTTCTCGTCCATGAGACCGAAAAGCTTGCCGAGCGCTGCAAGGGCAGACTGAAACAGGTTGTAGACGTTCGAGAGGTTGATGATCGGCTGGAAGAACCAATCGAGGTACAGCAGGAACGCCACGAGTGTCCCGATCGTCATCGATCCATCGATCACCCTTCCCGTCCCGATCGCAAGGGCAGACACGACCGCTACCACCCGGAGGAACGCGACGACAGGGAAGTACCACGAGATCGCCCGGGCAGCAGCCATGTTCGCATCGAAGTGTTGTTCGTTGATACGCCCGAACGTCGAAGCCTGTGACCCTTCCTGGGTGAACGCCTGAACGACCCTGACCCCCGTGATGCCCTCCTGGAGCGTGGCAAGCACACGTCCGATCTGCTCGCGGACCATGTCGTATGCCTTGCGAGCCTGCCGCTGGAAGATGACAGATACGACGAGGAGGACGGCAACGACGCCGAACACGGCAAGCGCCATCGTCAGGTCGACGAGACCCATCGCAACAGCGACCCCGACGACCGTGAGCACGTTGCTCAGCGCCATGACTGCCCCGTCGGAGGCGAACTCCTGGAGGGACTCGATGTCGGCAGTCATCCTCGAGACGAGGACCCCACTCTTGGAGCGGGAGAAGAAGCCCATGTCGAGTCGAAGCATCCGCGAGAACACCGTCGAGCGGAGTTGAACGAGGTAGCGTTCACCAACGTAGGACACGGCCCACTGCGACACCGCGGTGGCGAAGTACTGCAACACGAGCAGCCCGACGTAGATTCCGGCAGCGGTGAGAATCGCCGACTTGTCCCCGAGCGTGATGCCCTCATCGATTCCACCGCGAACCACGAGGGGGCCAAGAAGGCGAACAAGCGTCCCGACGACGGTGGCACCGAGGGCTCCGATGAACGGCCACCGCAGGCCGTGTGAGATCCGAGCCGCTCGAGCGATCAACCGTCCAGGCTGCTCGACGCGGTAGTCACCGGCTGAGGACATGAACTTCACCGCCCCACCCCCTCCTCGGTGGCTGCAAGCACCTCGCCGTACCGTGGAACATCCCGCAGCAGCGACTCGTGCGGGCCGAAAGCAACGAGTTCGCCGCCTTCGATGAACGCAACGTTGTCGACGATTGCAAGCGTCGACGTCCGATGGGCGACGATCACCGTCGTGCGCCCCGACATCACCTGTCGGAGCGCCTCCTGGATCTCGGCCTCGACAACCGCATCGACCGAAGACGTTGCATCGTCGAGCACGAGAATTCGCGGGTCACGCACGACACCGCGTGCGAGACTCACCCGCTGACGTTGACCACCGGACAGCGTTGCGCCCCGCTCTCCAACGACCGTGTCGTAGCCCTCGGACATGGCACAGATGAAGTCATGTGCCCTGGCAAGTCGAGCAGCAGCCCTCACCTGCTCGTTCGATGCCATCGGGTGCCCCACGCGAACGTTGTCGGCGATCGTCGAGGAGAACAGGAACGTCTCCTGGAAGACCACCGACACCTCACTGCGAAGTTGGTCGAGGCGCATATCGCGTACGTCGACACCATCGATGAGGATCGCTCCTTGCGAAACGTCGTAGAACCTCGGTATCAGGTGTGCCAGCGTCGACTTTCCCGCACCGGTGGCTCCAACGATCCCGACCGACGTGCCACCGGGGATCGTCACGGACACACCGTTGAGCACCTCGGTCCCGTCGGGGTAGGTGAACGACACGTTGTCGATCGTGATCTCTCCCGGCCCCGGTTTGAGTTCGACGGGGTGTTTCGGATCGTGGATCTCAGGCGCGGTCTCGAGCAAGCGGTCTATCCGGGATGCCGCAGCGGCCGAGCGTGGGAGGTTCGCGAAGAACCATCCGGTGATCATCAACGGCAGCACCATCACGGCGAGGTACTGGGTGAAGGCGACGAACTCGCCGATGGTTATCGCCCCGTCGACCACGCGTATCCCGCCGACTGCCAACACGGCAACCGTTCCCAGTGCCGGGATGATCTCGAAGAACGGCCGGTGGATCGCTCGCTCCTTTGCCATCCCCATCGCCGAGTCGTAGATGATCTCGGCTTTATGGTCGAGCTTGTCCTGTTGCTGAGCTTCCTGACCGTAGCTCTTGACAACCTCGATCCCGGACACGGTCTCTTCCACGACGTGGGACAGTTCGGATAGGCGCTGCTGCAGATCGAACGAGTAACCGACGACGCGGTTTGCGAATCGAGCAGAGGCGAACAGCAACGCAGGCACCATCAACGATGAGACGAGGCCGAGCACCGGGTCGATCACGACGAGAACCACCGACACGACGAAGAACATCACGATGTTCGCGAGCGTGATCGGCAACATTGCAAGGATGAGTCGCAGCTGGGACAGGTCCGACGACGCTCTTGCCATCAGCTCCCCGGTCGAGGTCACGTCGTGGAAGCTGAATGCCATCCTCTGAATGTGGGCGAAGATCCTGTTGCGGACATCAGCCTCGGCGCGGTAGGACAACTTGAACCCGAAGTAGCGCCGCAACGAGATGCCGACGGCCTGAATTGCACCTGCAAGGAGCATTCCAACGAGCACAGGCCACACGACCGACGGGTCGGAAGCGCCGACCGAGCGGTCGATGACGATACCGACCAGGTACGGGATCGTGATGATCGTCGCCATCCAGATGAGCGCCCCGAAGATGGAGACGAACGCGATCGCGCGGTAGCTACTGAGCAGTCGGAGAAGGAGTGCTACCCCGCTCTTGAGATCCTGGATCTGTGTCGTGCTGTGGCCCTCGCTCATCATCGTCAGGGTAGATATCGTCTCGAGTGCTCCAGGCACCGACTCCTGCACCGATGGCGATCGGTGCTGCGACGAGCACGATGCCCATGAAGTACACCCACACCAGGATGACCCCGAGCACACCGAACACGGCAACGGCATCGAGCTGCTTGGTCGGTGCAAGATCGAAGATGACACGTGAGCCGATCACGATGATCACCTCGACGATGGCTGCTGTCATCAAGGGCATCGCCACCGGATCAGGGGGACCGAAACGGTAGATCGCCCACAGCAGGACGTATCCGAGCAAGAGCGACGCGATCGATACGCCGCGCTGTACGAGGCCACCGCTGCTGAGGCCAATCAACTCGGCGAACCTGACCCAGGCGGCCTCGCCGAACAGCAGGAGCGCGTATCCGGCGAGCACACCGAACATCGCCCCGACTGTCACGAGAATCCCGATCATCCGGGTGTGGAAGTATCCGCGGTCATCCTCGCCACCCTGGATCAAGCGAAGCGCCTTCTGGACGGCGTACACAGCCCTGGATCCGGACCAGAGGGCAACGGCAACCGATATTGCAAGCACCAGCCCCTGGTCGTCGCTGACCAGCCTCACCGATTGGTCGATGATGTCTCCGAGGAACGATGCAACGTCCTGTGGAAGCGTGCTCGCGATGAACCCTCTCAACTCATCGATCGCTGCCCTCGAGACGTCGAACAACGTGACGATCGACACGAAGGCGAGGGCGAGCGGCACGAGGGCGAACAACGTGTTGTACGCGATCGCTGCGCCCATCAGGAGGGGATCACCGCGCGTCCACTGCACGAGCCCGAGAGAAACGAACCTGCGCACGAACGCAACCGACTTGTTCACACGGCGAGCCTAGGCCAAGGAATCACGACAGAGACCGTCGGTCTTCACCCGACGCACCTCGCGTATCGGGGACGCCTCCCTACACTCGCCACGATGCGAAAGACCATGTTCCTCGTGATCGGGTTCTCCTTGCTCGCCTCGGCATGTGTCGCCGGCGGGGAGAACGTCATATCTGCCGGTGCAGCGTCCCCGACGGTCACGACACTGCCCCCCGTCAACGGGTCGACGATCCCCCCCGACACGACAGACTCGACCGTCGTCGATGACACGACAACGACCACCACGACGATACCGCAGCGTCCTGTGGGCGTGGTGACCCCCGAGACCGTGTACGAACCGTGGGGTTCGGTCACCGGTCTCACGATGTTCCGAGGCAACCCGACACGAACATACTTCGGATCCGGTCCGGTGCCCGAGTCGCCACCGAGCCAGCTCTGGCGATACCCGGAACACGCGATGTCCGGATCGTCACCTGTGGGACGAGAACCCAAGGTCTGGTCCGGGACCGGCTGGACGGGCCAACCCGTGGTCTGGGAGAGACCCGACGGCAAGACCGAGCTGATATTCGGAGCGTACGACAAGAAGATCCACTTCGTCGACGCCGACACCGGTACCGATCTGCGCCCTCCGTTCGACATGGGCGACATTATCAAGGGCAGCGTCACGCTCGATCCCGACGGCTACCCCCTCCTCTACACAGGCTCGAGGGACCCCCGTTTCCGCATCCTGGCACTCGACGGTGACGAGGTTCGCGAGGTGTGGTCGCTCCACGCACGTTCCGTCGAAGGCATCTGGAACGACGACTGGGACTCGAACCCTGTGGTCATCGACGACATGATGTACGAGGGCGGAGAGAACTCGTGGTGGTTCGCTGTCAAGCTCAATCGCGGGTACGACGCAGACGGCAAGGTGACCATCGACCCACAGGTCGTCTACAAGACAAAGGCTTGGTCCGACGAGCTCCTCACCGAACTGGGTCGCGATCAGTCCGTCGAGAACTCGACCGTCGTCTTTGGACAAAAGGCGTACTTCGCGAACAGTTCGGGACGCATACAGGGCATCGACCTGACCGACATCGAGAACGGCAACGGTGAGATCTTCTTCGACTTCTGGACCGGCGACGACACCGACGCCACGATGTCGATCGACAGGGACGGGTTCCTCTACGTCATCTCCCACGCAGACCACGAGAAGGACAGCAACCTGGCTGCCAGGCGTGTCAGGGAGATCGGCTCACTCATGAAACTCGACACGTCGATCCCCGCGACCGGGCTTCAGAGCCTCGAACCGATCGTCTGGAGCATCGAGATCCCCGCCGCTCGAGGCCAGGACACCGGCGCGTGGGCGACACCGGCGCTGCATCCCGACGGCATCATCTACGTTGCAACCGACAGCGGCGAGCTCCTCGCCGTCGACACAGATACCGGGGAGAAACTGTGGGAGGACGACATCGGCGTCAACGCATGGTCGTCACCGGTCATTGCGGACGACACCCTCATCATCGCCGTCAACTGCTTCTCCCAGAACTCGGGGATACGCGCCTACAACCTTGCCGATCCCCGTAACCCGGTCGAGATGTGGACGATGCCTGCCACCGACGGCTGCATCGAATCGACCCCTGCCGTATGGAACGGACGGATATACGTAGGTTCTCGAGACGGGTTCATGTACGCTTTCGGTTCGTGACCACATCTCAGTCGTCCGGCATCGGGGAAACCCTTCGATTCGCGTTCATCATCGTGCTCATCACCGCCGGTGGTCTGGCGACGCTTGCCACGGTCGCCGGGTTCTTCGGCGACATCTGGTGGGGTTTCGACCTCGTAGCGAACTACCGCTGGCATCTGATGTGGATCACCCTCGTCTCTGCGATCCTCTTTGCGTTGACGGCGAGAGGTATCGCCACGATCGTGTTCATTGCGGCCTCGTTGGTGAACGGCTGGCTCATCGCACCGTTGTGGACGGGCTCTCAACCCCCGGGGACGGGCGAGGACGGGGTGCGGATCGTTCAGGTGGACATGAGTGGCACGGTGAACGACGACGGGACTGTGCTGCGGTGGTTGTTCGACTCGGAAGGTGACCTGATCGTGATCTCAGGTATCACGAGAAGTCGGGCCGCTCCCCTCGCCGCCAACGGCTCCCCCTACCGAATGCTGGCAGCCCCCCTGTCACCAGACCTCACAGGCATCGTGATACTCGGCAAGGACGCGTGGAGTGTCGATGCCACCATGACCGATGCCGGCGAACCCGTGTACCGCGTGAGTGTTCCGTCGGGGAACGGTCGTATCGACGTGGTGACCACGTGGGGTGAGATGGCAACATCGGGCGAAGCAGCCGATGCGCTCGGCCTCCGCCTGGCCGGGATCGGTCAAGCGATGGATGCGGCCAACAACCCTGTGGTCGTCGTCGGCAACATCGGTGCGACACGATGGTCCAAGGGGATGCGGGCGTTGCAATCCACGTACGGCCTTCGTGACGCAGCGGAAGGTAGCGGCTATCTCTCGACGTGGCCCGTGTCGGACATCGACATCATCGGTGGGTGGGCCGGCATCCCGATCGATGTCGTGTTCGTGGGCCCGACGTTGACACCGCTCGAACTCGCAACAGGCCCCGACCTCGGCGCCGAACACCTCCCCGTTACGGTCGTCGTCGGACCGTCGTTCGAGAACTGACCCGGGTCACATCACAGATCTGAGCACACCGCCGTCGACGTGCAGTGTCGCTCCCGTGATGTAGGAAGCTGCAGGTGACACCAGGAAGGTCGCTGCCGCAGCGAACTCCACGGGATCTCCATACCGTCCGAGCGGAATCGCATCCTCGTTCGCCGTGCGAACCTGAGCTCTCGATCGACCGACGCGATCAGCGACTGCTGCGTCGAGCTCGTCGAGCCGCTCGGTGGCGATCCGGCCGGGGATCAACTGGTTGACCCGGATGCCGTCTCCCGCCCACTCGTTGGCAAGCGTCTTGGCCAGTGCAGCGACACCGGCACGGAAGATGTTCGACATCGCAAGGGGCCCGATCGGCTCTCGTACCGACACCGACGTGAGGTACAGCATCGTCCCGCCACGGCCGAGGTGTGGGCGAGCAGATCGTGCGAACGCCATTGCTGAACGCAGGGTCAGACGATACGCAGCATCCCAGTCGTTCGGCGTCGTCTCGTCGAACGTCGCAGAAGGAGGACCACCTGCGTTCGGTATCACGATGTCGATTCCGCCGAGACGACGGGCTGCATCGTCGAGCCAGGACCGTACCGCGTCGTCATCGGAGACGTCGACCTCGGCTGCAGTCACGGCCGCACCGCTTTGACCGGCGATGCGCTCTGCCGTATCTCGTGCGTTGGTGAGTGAGCGAGAGGAGAGTTCCACGATGCAGCCCTCACCGGCAAGGCTCTCTGCGATCGCTGCGCCGAGTCCTCGCGATGCGGCGGCGACGAGCGCCCGCTTTCCGTTGAGTTGTAGATCCATGACCCTCACACTACTCCCCGGCGAAAAGGCGTTGAACCGCGCCGATGTCGTGTTTCCCGTTCCCAAACAGGGGAGTCTCGCCGAACAGCCATCGCTTCGGGCGCTCCGGTGCCCGGAGGTGCTCCGCGGCGAGTTCACGGAGACGAGCCTCGGACGCGACGTCGGGTCCCTCGACGAGAACACACACGACGGCACCCCACTCAGGATCCGAAACACCGACGACGACGACGTCGTCGACCTCTGGAAGACCCATGATCGCTTCGCGTACGACGGTCAGGTCGACGTTCTCTCCCCCGGTGATGACGACGTCGTCGCGTCTCCCGACAACCGCAAGGTCGCCGTCGGACGTGAGATACCCCAGGTCCGACGTTGCGAACGGGCCATCTCTCTGTGGCTCTCCAAGGTACCCGCCGAACACGGCAGGACCATCGACGACGATCACACCTGGCGCACCGACACCGCAATCCCCGTCCCCGTCACGTTCGATCTCGACCGTGAAACACTCGAGTGGTGGACCGATGACATCGGCGGCCTTTGGCGCTCGACCCGGAACTGCGGTGGCGATCTGGGACGTCGTTTCGGTCATCCCGTAGGTCGGGACCAGATGGATCCCTCTGCGTTGAGCATCGTTGTACACACGACGCGGGATCCGGGCGCCGCCGGTCAGGACGGTGCCGATCTCGGCGAGCACATCTGGCACCGTCTCGAGCAATCGGTAGAGCATCGTGGGGACGAGCGAAGCGAACGTCGGGCGCGTACGAACGAGGAGGTCGGTGAGTGAATCGTTGAATGGCGCAGCGACTATTGCACCACCGGCCTCGAGCGACCTCCACAGCACCGAGAGCCCGCCGACGTGCGTCAGGGGCAGCGTCGCGAGCCATCGGTCCTGGGACCCGTTGCCGAGGCGTGTTCGCGAGGCAGCGACCGATGCTGCGATGTTCTCGTAGCTGAGTGGCACCATCTGTGGTCGTCCTCCCGTGCCCGAAGTTGGGAGGCACACGGCCGCAGAGGGAGGCGGGTGGGCGACCACCTCTGGGCGATGCGTACCGTAGGGCACGACGACTCCCCCGATCTTCATGACCGCGAGCATCTCGACGATCGACGCCACGTCGAGACGCACAGCCACCGGTACGAGGGAACCTGCATCGACCTCGTGACGCAGCGAACCTGCCCGCTGGTGAACCTGGGCAGCGAGATCGCCGTAGGACACGACACCGTCTCCCATCACCAGGGCAGCGGCGTGCGGATCGCGGTCCGTGCTTCGCTCCAACCAGCTCTGTGGAGTATCCGTGTTCATGGGTCACTACAGTATCGCCGGTGCCACCATCACCGGAGGAACCGTGGTTTC
>CAYLVM010000067.1:0-12816 GCA_964387145.1 uncultured Acidimicrobiaceae bacterium | reverse complement strand
ACGAGGATCGGCGGTGTCTCTCCACGCGGCTCGACGGTTGGGACCCGTGTCGAGGCACTTCGCAGTACGAAGGAGGCTTCGAGCACGTCGTCGAGCAGTACGTGGGCCATGGAGCAATCGTCGCTCAGATCCTCCCGAATGCACACTCACCTATCCGATGTTGGGGGGTCACCCATTTGGATGAGGCCAAACGGCACTCCGTACCCTGACGTCCGTTCTCCAATGGCGCGGGCCCAGCCTTGAACGCCCGTTCGTGGCAACCGTCGGCACTGTGTCTCTAGAGTGCCGGGAGACCACATCTGATCGGATCCAGCGGCGAAGAGTGCCGGATCCCGATGATGAACAGAGAGGATATTCGATGGAGAAGCATCCGTTCATCGACCTGGCGTTCGCACCGGCGAGGGTCGATACGAGACCGTCGGGGGATGGCGGGGTCATCCTGTCATCACCCATACCACTTCGTCCACCGCCCGAGAGCGTCGGAGTGATGCTCGAACAGTGGGCCTCGGTGACTCCCGAGCGGACCTTCCTCGCCGAACGGGCCCCCGACGGGACCTGGCGAGAGATGACCTACGCCGAAGCCCGTAGAGCTGTTCGATCCCTCGGCCAGGCGCTGCTCGAACGAGGCCTCGACGCCGAGCATCCGGTCATGTTGCTGTCTGGCAACTCGATCGACAACGCCCTCCTCCAGCTCGCTGCGATGGAGGTCGGCGTGCCGGCGGCACCGATCTCGACGGCGTACTCCCTCATGTCACAGGATCTCGCCAAGGTCCGCTACGTCTACGACCTGCTCACACCCGGTCTCGTCTACGCCTCAGACGGCTCGGCCTTCGGAAGGGCGCTCGCTGCGCTCGACGCCGATCGGGTCGTGGTCGGGGGAAACCCCCGCGACGGTGATGAGCTGTTCAGCGACCTCCTTGCCACGCAGCCGGGCAACGCCGTTGTGGATGCCGCCGAGGCGGTCGGTCCCGACACGGTGGCCAAGGTGCTCTTTACGTCCGGCTCGACCGGAATGCCCAAGGGCGTCGAGAACACCCAACGCATGCTGTGCTCGAACCAGCAGGCGATCAGGCAGGTATGGCCGTTCCTCGAGGATCGTCCACCGGTGATCGTCGACTGGCTCCCCTGGAGCCACACGTTTGGAGCCAACCACAACTTCAACATGATCCTGTTCAACGGAGGGACGCTCTACATCGACGGTGGGAAGCCTGCCCCAGGCCTTTTCGAGACATCGGTCGAGAACCTACGCGACGTCCCGACCACGATGTACTTCAACGTCCCGGCCGGGTACGGGCTACTCATCCCGTACCTCCAGGCGGACGCCGAGCTGCGGGACCGATTCTTCAAGGATCTCGACGTGCTCTTCTACGCCGCAGCCGCCCTGCCACAGACGCTCTGGGAGCAACTCGAGGAGCTATCGATCGCCTCGAGAGGGGAGCGGGTACGGATGCTCTCGGCGTGGGGGTCGACCGAGACGGCACCGATGGCGACGACGGTGCACTTCACGATCGAGCAAGCCGGCGTCATCGGGCTTCCGGCACCAGGGACCGAGATCAAGCTGACTCCGGTTGGGGCGAAGATGGAGCTACGGGTGAAAGGTCCGAACGTGACTCCCGGCTACTGGCGTCAACCTGAGCTCACCGATACTGCCTTCGACGAGGATGGGTTCTTCAAGATGGGAGACGCCGGCAAGCTCGTCGATACCGATGATCCCGCCAAGGGCCTGGCCTTCGACGGTCGGATCGCCGAGAACTTCAAGCTGCTGTCGGGCACATGGGTTCACGTGGGGGAGCTACGGGTCGCTGCGATCGCTGCATGCGCTCCGGTGATCCAGGACGCAGTCGTCACGGGACACGACAGGGACGAGATCGGCCTCTTGATCTTCCCGAACCTCGCAGCATGCAGGGACCTGATCCCCGGAGCGACCGACACGATGGATGCAGCGGAGATCGTCACCCACCCCGCGGTCCTCGAGAGGATCGAAGCCGGGTTGGCGGTCCACAACGAACACAACTCGTCGGGGAGCAGACGTATCTCCAGAGCGTTGCTCCTCACCGAGCCGCCGAGTATCGATGCCAACGAGATCACGGACAAGGGGTATTTGAACCAGCGTGCCGTGCTCGATCACCGGGCTGATCAGGTCGTGCGCATGTACGGGGACCTTGGACCCGATGTCGTGGTCATCTGAGATGCGCCGGTAGGATTGCTGCTCCCGACCAAGAGGTATCGGTGCAGGATCGCGCTCTGAGGAACTTCGGTATATTCGTGCTCGTGCTCGTCGGGATGAAGGTCCTTTTCAGATGGAACATCTCGATCATCGGGAGCATCGTGCTGACCATCATCGTGTCGGTCGTGATCTCGGCGGTGAACCGCCGCTGAACGCCGGTGGGAGTCGTCTACTTCGTGTCGATCTCGTACATCTTGTCGATGTAGCGGGTGATGAGCTCCTTGACCGCCCTGCGTGAGGGGAACGTCGCTGCCATGCCGTACATGGGCGCTGCCCCCGTCGTCGCCTCACCCCCGGTCGCTCTCGCCTCATCGACCGAGTCGGAGAGGTCTGTGAGGAACCGCGCGGCAACACCAGGCTTGGTATGGCGCAGGGTGACGGCGATGTGGACTGCCGGTGGATGATGGAGACCGTTGAGACTCCACCCCCGTTCGGCCATCCTTGCCATGACCTCGTAGATGTTGACCTCATCTGAAGCAAAGGCGATCACCCATAGCGGGTCACCGAGCACGCGCAGGCCCTCGATCTGGCCGATCCCGTCCTTGATCTGTGCGCCGGTCGCAAGGATCGCCTCGGTCGCTGCCAGGTAGCCGTCCTCACCCATCGACACGAGCGCAGCCCACGCAGCGGCGAGGAGACCGCCGGGGCGGCTCCCTGCAAGGGTGGGGGAGTAGTACAGGCCTCCGGGCCACTCGGTCGCGACGTAGAACTGGTGTCTGCGCAGTTCCCTGCCCCGGTACAGGACGACGGAGGTCCCCTTTGCGGCGTACCCGTACTTGTGGGTATCGGCCGACATCGACGTGACACCGGGCAGACGGAAGTCGAAAGGTGGGATGTCGTACCCGAGACGCTCGGCCCACGGCAGCACGAACCCACCGAGACACGCATCGGTGTGGAACCCGACCCTGCGCTCTCTCGCCATGTCCGAGAGTTGGGGGATCGGGTCTATCACGCCGTGGGGGAACCCGGGAGCCGAACCAACGATCACGACGGTGCGTTTCGTCACAGCTCGCGCCATCGCATCGACGTCTGCCCGCAGGTCGTCTCCCACGGGGACCTTGATCTGCTTGTATCCGAAGTACGCGGCGGCCTTGTCGAAGGCGACGTGCGCCGAGTCGGGGAGGACCATCTCGGGCTTGGAGAACCCTGTGCTGTCGCGGTACGCCTTCATCGCCATGATGATCGACTCGGTTCCACCCGACGTCACCGTGCCGACGATCTCATCGCCGGCCTGAGCGGCGAGCCGCGAGCCGAGCATGCCTGCCGTCATCGCGACGATCTCGGACTCGAACTTCATCCCCGATGGCCACAGGTCCAGATGGAGGGGGTTGGACTGCGATTGGAGGGCGTAGACCCGGTTGAGGAACTCGATGTGCCTGGCATCGCCGTTGTAGACGGCGCCAGATGCGTACCCGTCGCTCCACTCGTGGTGTTCGGCATCGGCGAGTGCCTTGACGTCGGCGAGGATGTCGTCCCGGTCCCGACCGGTCTCGGGGAGGCGGTCATAGACAGGGACGTCGACACTCGGCCGCACGACGGGTGCAGCTTCGAGCATCACCTCGTACTCGGTCTCGAGCATCGCGCGTACCTTGGGGATACGTCCTGCCCCGCCGATGACCGCTGAGGCGAGTCGGGGCGGGAGCTTGTCGATGAGCTTCTTGGCTTTGTCGGCTGTACTCATGGTTCCTCAGCTGTTGATGCGGCGGTAGATGCCGCGGTTCGCTTTGTGGATCTTGCGAAACGTCTTGTACCCGGTGCCGTACACCTCGCGGTTCGCAGGGTTCGGAGTTCGCTCGGCAGCGGTCGGTGCGGATGCGTCGATATCGGCCCACCCGACGTGGCCGAGAGCTGCGTGAGCGAGCATCCCAGCACCCCGAACGTTCACCCACAGGGGCTCCTCGCGTTGGAGGATCGTCCGGCCGAGTACGTCCGCGTGGACCTGTGCCCACAGGTCCGAGCGAGCACCCCCGCCGACCATCGAGATCGGGTCGAGGCGCCGTTTCGTGAACCGTTCAACGGTTTCGAGCAGCCAACGAGTGTTGTAGGCAACACCCTCGAAGACCGCACGGATCATCTCATCGCGTCCCGTGTCGAGGGACTGGTTGAAGAATCCGCCACGAAGGGTCGAGTCCTCGATCGGTGTCCGCTCGCCGTACAACCAGGGTGTGAAGATGACACCGTTGGATCCGGGAGGCACGGTTGCAGCAACGGCGTTGAGCTCCTCGTACACGGTCTCGTCTCCGGCCCGATCGGGGTAGAGGATCTGAGCGAGCCAGTCGAGAGCTTTGCCTGCGGTCTCCTGCTCGTTGGCAACGAACCATCGCCCGGGGACGGCAGCCGGCAGCGATGCGATCGAGTGGAGGAGATCGGTTTTCTTGTACGGAACGTGACACGTGAGCCAGGACGAGGTCCCGATGTAGAGATGGGCGGCGAAGTCGGCGACGGTGCCGGCGCCGATAGCTGCAGACGACACGTCGGGGGTACCGGCGATGACCGGCGTGCCTTCGGGGATCCCGAGGTCGTCTGCAGCAGATCGGGTCACGCCACCGATGATCTCGGTTGCGTGAACGAGGTCGGGGAGTTGGTCACGGCTGAGGCCTGCGTACTCGAGGAGCGTGTCGTCGTACTCGACGGCGTCGGGATCCTGGTTGTTCGTGACCCAGTGCAGGGCGATCGAGTCGTAGGAAGCCACGACCCTGCCGGTGAGACGGAGGTTCAGGTAGTCCTTCGGCTCGAGGAACGTGGCAGTCGCGCGGTAGATGTCGGGTCGCTCGTGGCGCAGGTACAGGATGTGGGCGATGGGGTCCTTCCCCGACCCCGATGGGGCTCCACCGGTGATGCTGACCCACCGTCGGGCACGAACCGGTCCGTAGCCATCGAAGCGCACGGGACTCGCAGCTGTGAGGGAATCGAGATACGGGGCACCGCGTGAGTCCATCCAGATGATGGCGTTCCCAAGGGGCTCACCGTCGGCGTCGACGGGTACGGTGCCCGACCACTGGGAGGTGACCGACACGGCGGCGACCTTGCTGGCGGATACCGATGCGAGACAGGTGCGTACGGCCGCCACGATCCCGGACCACCAGGCCCGTGGATCCTGTTCGGCGCCCCCCTCGCCGTCGAGGAGGAGCTCGACCCGTTGCGTCGCCTTCCCGATGACCTCGCCTCGCTCCGAGACGAGCGCGACCTTGGGACCCGATGTCCCGAGGTCTATGGCAAGTACGTGCGTTGCAGACTCCACACCCGAACGATACCTGCCGCCATGCAGGTCGGCGCTCGTGTGCGGGGAATGCCGATGGTGACCTCACGGGAACTTAGCGGCCGAACCCTGCGTCATAGTATTGGAGAGATCAGGGAGGCGCGATGCTGAGAGTGATGATGCTGACCGTGGTGCTGGCTATGGTCGCCGCCGCGTGCACACAGACGACCGGTGATGCTTCTGCCACGGAGACGACGACGATCGTCTTCGACCTCGATGATCAGACCTATACGGTCACCCGTCCCGTCGGATGCGACGCCGAAGCGGGCTCACCGACGGATCTGGAATCCGAACCGGAGCAGTGGCTCGCCTTCGGGGAGTACAAGCGCTGGTTCGATGCCGAGGGATGTCCGGTGCGGATCGATGTCATCTCGAACATCGATGGCGCAGCGCACTGTGACCTGGAGGACGCTGAGTTCATCACTATCGGACGTCCACTCGGCACGTCGATCATCTCTCTCCCACCCAACACGATGAACCGGTACGTCTGGAACGCCAACGGAGTGATCCCGGGGATGCCATCGGGCGAGACCATCGAGCTCTCGGAACTTCCAACCACGGCCCTCGACACGGGCTATGTGCAAGGGCAAGAGCATCTCTGGCTCGATGACGCCAGCGAGTCGGTGATCTACGTCGTCAACGGTGACGCGGCAAGGATCCTCGTCGTGGACTTCGAGGCCGGGATCTGCGCATAGGCCTGCTGATCGCTCGAGAGTGTCAGACGTCAGCCAGCGATACCGAAGACAGCTCCGATGGCGACACCGATGATGTAGCCGGCGAAGCCTGCTGCAGCCGCAAGGAGCAGCATCTCGAGGCCTGAACGCATGATGTTCTGATGGCTCACGATGGCCTTGCCCGCACCCAGAGCGAACAGGGTGATCCCCGTTGCGACGATGGCGATCTGCATGGCGAGATGTGGTTCGATGAACCCGAGGAGGAACGGGAGGATCGGCACCATGGCGCCCGCAGCGTATGCGATCGCCATCACGGTGGCGTCGCGCCCGGGGGAGAACGCCCGAGGGGTCACGGTCGCCGGGTCGACGTTGGCCAGGAGTGCGTCTCGCTCGGCTTTCGATGACAGATACGCCCCCATCGACATGGAGAGAACACCAGCGATGGCGTTGATGAGGCCAGCGATGACGATGACACGGTTCGACAGTCCTGCACCGACCATCCCTGCGATGAGGGCCATGTTCTGGACGGCCCCGTCCTCGGCACCGAACACGATCTCACGAATCGAACTTGCCACGGTCTCGTTGCCGTGCCACAACGATGGTCGTAGCTGCATGTGCATCCTGTGATGATACTGAGACCGCTTGAGGACCCATCCGACACGGTGTCAGGGAACCGTGAGCAGACGGGTCGGTAAAGATCCGCGTTGGCACCGCTAGCCTGCCCGTCGTGGTCGATCTCTACACTTTCATCATCGATGTTCCGGACTTCCCCGAGCCGGGCATCATATTCAAAGACATAACCCCGCTCCTTGCGAGCCCCGGAGCGTTCCTCCAGGCGGTCGACGAGATGGCGGACCCGTTCACGACCTACAACGTCGACATCGTCGTAGGTATCGAATCGCGAGGCTTCCTGCTCGCCGGTTCGATCGCCGAACGCATCGGATCTGGCGTGGGCCTTGTGCGCAAGCCGGGCAAGCTTCCCCGTGAGACGGTGTCGGTGACCTATGACCTCGAGTACGGCTCCGACTCGCTCGAGATCCACAAGGATGCCTTCGACGCGGGAGCACGCGTGCTGATCGTCGACGATGTGCTCGCAACCGGTGGAACCCTCGCAGCGACGAACGACCTCATCGTCAAAGCCGGCGGCGAGGTCGTCGGCGCAACGATGCTGATGGAGCTCTCCTTCCTCAACGGCCGGGAGCGCTTCGACGGCCACCTCCACGCGGTGCTCAGCTACTGAGGTCGGGCACTTCTCCGACTACTGACCACATCTCGAAAGCACATCGATACTTGTCTCCAGCCGGCTTGGCCCGACCTGTCGTCCCGGGTATTTCAACGAGTCCGTGTAGTGTCGTAGGACATGGGGAAAAGAAGGGGTCTCATCGTACTGATGATGCTCGCGCTCATCGGCCTGACGTTCGTCTCGCCCGACCCGGCACTTGCAGCACCGGCGCTCAGCGTCAATCCTGTCTCAGGCACGGCAGGGTCGACCGTCATCCAGGTCGACGGTGCAGGCTTTACTCCAGGGTTTCCCCCTTGTCAGGTGTTCTTCGACGGAGCCAAGGAGGCTGACTGCACCGTCGACCAGAACGGCACCTTCTCGGTGACCTTCGTGGTCCCTGTGACGGCCGGGCCGGGATCCGGGCAAAGGGTGTCTGCATGCAGCTACTGCGGTCAGGGGGACCTCGAGGAGGCTGCGACTGCTCTCTTCACGGTTGATCCTCCGCCTCCGACCACGACGATTCCGCCTCCGACCACGACGACTGCTCCCCCTACGACGACGATCCCGGCGCCGACCACGACGACCTCTCCGCCGACGACGATCCCGGCAACCGATACGCCGGCGATCGACCCCGACTTCGGGCTGGGACCAGGGATCTCGGGCACATCGACGGTTATCAGTGTCGTCGACGGTCTCATCGACATACCCGACGTTTGGATCGCTCGATGTGCGCCACCACAAGGAGCGACGATCTGGGGTTTCGATGACCAGCGGCCGGGAGCCAGAGCACACATTCGCAATACAGACCTGATGTATGGGACGGTGGTCGAACCGGAGCACGGAACGCTCTCGGCTCCATACGCGTTGCGTGTGGTCGCTACCGAGAGCGGCGCAACGTGGCAGACACGCATGCTGACCCCCACGCGGTACGTCGGCATGTACGTCGGCCTTGTCGACCCGGCAGACGGTCCCGTGACCGTGCGGTTGACGGCACGGGACGCCCACCGCGATGACGTGGACATCGATGAGATCGTTCTCGGTCCCGACCCGTCTCCTGCGAATGTGTGCATGCTCGTCCGCGCGAGGACGTATTCGGGCGTCGCCTCGGTGAAGCTGACTGCGTTCACTTCGGACAACCAGCCGGTTCGGCTCGATATCGACGACATGTTCTCCGGAGCCGATCCATATCCCTTCGACGGTGGCTATGAGACGGCAGACATGGAGATGATATTTCCCGCATCTGGAACACGGATCGATGCCGGAAGGCGCACCCCCATCATCGGTCGCATCACCCTGCCGTCTACCCTCTCGTTGATAGGTGGGATTCGGATCGTGCTCCCCAACTGGGATCGAACCGAGATGCTCAACTCTGTCGCACAGCTGGGACCACCCACCTACTCCGAGGACGGATCGACGCTCTCGCGCCTGTTCTGGCTGGACGGCGTCAGGATTCCACCGGGTCCTGTGACTGTGAACGCGGCGACTGCGGCGCCGGGGTTCGCCGGCGCAGCGAGCTTGGACCTCATTGGCACGGGTCCGCCCGCCCTTCCTGAGAGCGCGTATGTTCGCTCCGTGGCGTCCAAAGTGGACATCGTGCCGTGGGCCATGGAGATCACTCAGGCGATACGCGGTCCTCTCGAGGTGCAGCGGGCAGGCAGTCGCGTCCAAGACGACTTCCGGCTGGTCGAAGGGAAGAAGACGGTGGTGCGAGGGTACTCGGTCCAGACGTTTCCGACGGGCCCTGCTCCTGCACGTCCCCAGCCACTGTCCATCGCTGCGCGGCTCTATGGTTTCAGAGATGGTGTATCGCTGCCGGGGTCGCCGCTGATGCCCGAGACCGCGGAGCGCGTTGATGTGGTTGTTGGAGAACCCGGGATACTCGCTGAGGCGAGGTCGAGGCCGTTCGCCGATCGCACATGGAACTTCCTGCTGCCATATACCTGGACGACTGGCGACGTGACGCTGCGAATGGAGGTCAACCCCTCGTCGGCTCCGGGACAGATCGCTGAGGCCCCGTTCGCCGACGGCTACGTCAACACCCTGACCCGCTCGGTCACCTTCCGTGACACCGGGAGGATCTCAGCGTTTCCGACGCTCGTCGAGTTCTTCTGGAGATGTACGCAGGACCAGATCGATCTCGGACGAAATCTGTGCGCCGGCGCGGGCGTGGGAGACATCAAGTCTGCGTCACCGACCGAGGAACAGGCGCGAACGAGTCTCGCGCAATGGTGGAGGGTGCTGCCCGCACGGGGTGACTTGCCATACTTCACCGACTTCGGAGGTGTGAAGCTGACTCAGCGCAATCCGTCATCCTCGATCCCGCTCGGCAGCAACCACCCATTGGGTGTTGTCTCAGGATTCAGCTGGAGTGACCTGAAGTCTGCATTCACCGAGCTCTACTGCAATAACGAATCGTGGTTTCCGACGAAGGTCGGCACATCTCAGATGCGCACATTCGCCTACTTCCTCACACCACCGGATGCACCCATCGGAGGGGGATGCGCATGGGTTGGTGAGCCCACCATGTTCAGGACAACTCTGTTCTGGGGAACTCTCGCCCAGGAGGCCGCGCACACGACCGGCCTCCGACACTCCGGCGAGGCACATGGTGAGAAGAACGGACGGCAGCGGTGGCCCGGCGACCACGGCGAGATCGCACCCCCTGAGCGGCCGGCGTGGGGGTTCGATACGACGCGGATGGCTGTCGTGATGGATCCATCGGGCGGACACGTCCACGACTATCTCTCGTACGGTCCCGCTCCCATCTGGACGTCTGTCGCCACCTGGAACCACATGTTCGACGCACTCCTCGAGAACCACCCGTCGGGTGATCGACGAGGGCGCGCTGCCTCGAACGAGGGAACCGAGGTCCCCAGCGGTGCCCAGGGAGACGACGGTGGGGAACGCGTCGTCGTCAACGTCGCGGTGCGTGAGAGTGGTCTTGCCCTTGCTCGAAGCTACCTAGGTGAAGGTGAGGCTTTCGATCTCGGAGATCCGATCGAGGTCTCGCTCCTCGATGAGGAGCGAGAGCCGATCGGCACGGTGCGAGGGTGGGTCCTGCCTGGTCCCACCCATGCCGTCGACGCTGGGTATCTCGTGCGTGTCGATCTTCCATCCGACAGCCCGGCAGTCGGGCTTGCCCTCCCCGACGGCAAGACGGTGATGTCGTCTGGCGTCACGCCTGCAGTCGACGGTCTCGTCGCGGAAGTCACCGACGACAAGCTGTCGGTCACCTGGATTGGCAACTCGTCGGACGGCTTCGTGGTCGAAGCATCACGCGACGCAGGTGCATGGTGGACGATCGGCTCGTCCGAGGAGCCCGCCCTAGACATCGACCTCAACGATCTGTTCCTCGACGGTGAAGGCTGGCGTATCCGTGTCCAGGCATCCGACGGCATGAGAGTCGCCAGCGCGACCGTCGACAGCGTGAACCTTGGCGAGCTCACTCCGGTAGCGATGATCTCCACACCGCTGGAGGGAGACTTCGTGCGTTCGGGGATCATCCGTGCCACAGCGGGCATCGGATCGGTGGGAACGAGCGAAGCAATCACCTACAGGTGGTCGCTCGACGGCCAGGCGGTGGGTGACGGTCGCGAAGTACCGATACCGCTCGTCGTGCCCGGGCGCCACGAGATCTCCCTGACGGTCATCGGCCCGACTGATGAGTCGACGGACTCGATATCAGTATCGGTCATCACGGACACAGACGCCGACGGCATGGATGACCAGTGGGAGATCGACCACGGCCTCGATCCACTCGACTCATCAGATGGGCCAGAGGATCCAGATGGTGATGGATTGCAGAATCTTCGCGAGTTCGAGGCGGGAACGGATCCTCTGGTGATCGACACCGACGGCGACGGGTACGACGACCTGACGGAGCTGGAGGGTGGAACCGACCCGATCGATCCGAGTCAGATCCCGTCGTTCCTTCACGGCATACCGGGCACACCAGCGCTCAGCATCGCAGATATGCAACAGGCATCCGAGCCTGCGGACACAGTCGAGGTACTCGATGCAGCAGACTCTGAGGACTCGTCGAGGAGCAGAACACCGCTGTGGCTCCTGCTTGCTGTTGCAGGGAGTGCTGCCGGAGTCGGCGGTGCTCTCGTGATCCGGCGCCGGAGAGGCAAAGGGCCCGAGGTGTGACCGTTGCAGTCGCCGGGCATCGTCCCCCGCTCGTCTCTGTGACGACCGTCGACAGCACATCGGCTGTACGATGCCGCTATGACTCAGGACAGACTGCTCTCACTTCACCCCGGCATGCCGATCACCTGGGGCGGCTCCCGCGTCACGTTCGTTTCCGACGAGCTCGCTGAGGCCTTCGCAGCGGGAGATGCGTTGATCGTCCGCCAGGACACCGGTGAGCTGATCCATGTCCCGGCAGCTGATCTCGACGTCGCCACGACCGCCATCGGCAGAGCATCGGAGGCGTTCGGTGCGATGGGTGCCGTCACCGACGATCAGATCACCGACTTCTACAACCTGTTCGCCGACGCTCTCGCCGACGATAGGCAGTTCGCCCCCATCGCATCGGCCAACGAGGCTGATGTCGAGGCAGCTCGCGTCGCGGGAAGGTCGGTGACGAGGCTGATCCTCGACGAGGCGATGCGAGCGGACATGGTCGACGGCCTGCGTGGCTGGGCGGCCGCACCGAGCGAGAGGCACCGCGTGCTCGAGACCATCCAGCACGACGGCTGGCGAGTCGAACAGGTCGCCGACGGACTCGGCGTGATCGGGTTCGTCTTCGAGGGCCGTCCGAACGTGTTCGCCGACGCGACCGGTGTCCTGCGTGGCGGGAACACGGTCGTGTTCCGCATCGGCTCGGACGCTCTCGGCACCGCCCAGGCGATCGTCGAGAACGCTCTCGACCCGGCACTTGCTGCTGCAGGCCTGCCCCCTGGTGCTGCAGCGTTGGTGGCGAGCCCGAGTCGGGGCGCCGGACTTGCAATGATGGGAGATACCCGCCTCGCCCTCGCCGTTGCGAGAGGGTCCGGAGCAGCGACGGAGCGGCTCGGCGCTGTCGCTCGCCAGGCAGGCAACGCGGTGAGTCTCCACGGAACGGGTGGTGCGTGGATCGTCGCTGGACTCGACGCCGATTGCCTCGACCTGGCCTCAGCCGTCTTCAACTCTC
The DNA here is from genome assembly GCA_964387145.1 of uncultured Acidimicrobiaceae bacterium. Classification (GTDB taxonomy): domain Bacteria; phylum Actinomycetota; class Acidimicrobiia; order Spongiisociales; family UBA5794; genus JAMBLL01. Next base: position 300 of record CAYLVM010000067.1, on the reverse strand, counting down.
TCGACCGCAAGGTCTGCAACACCCTTAACACGGTGTGTATCCCCCGTCGACGAGCCGACGACCTCATCCCCGCGTTCCTCGAAGCGATCGAGAGAGCCGGGGCCAGGCGGGGGACCAACACGAAGTTGCACGTGCTCGAAAGGGACCGCGAGGCGTTCCCCGACGAGTGGTTCACGCGACGGGTCCCGATCTCGCGGGCGGAGGGGGCCGTCGTCGAGGCACAGGCCGAGGTGATCGAGGAGGCCGACCTCGGCAAGGAGTGGGAGTGGGAGGACAGCCCGGAGGTCACCGTGGCACTCG
>CAYLVM010000066.1:3644-12916 GCA_964387145.1 uncultured Acidimicrobiaceae bacterium | reverse complement strand
AAGGACACGTTGTCGAACCTGCGGGAAACAGGTGTCTTCACGGTGAGCATCGTCACCGAGGGGGTGGTCGAGGCCATGAACGCCACGTCGGGCGAGTTCCCTCCACACGTCGACGAGTTTGCCGAGGCAGGGCTCACCGCGGCGATCGGGTCGACCGTTGAGGCTCCGTACGTTGGGGAGGCCAAGGCAGCCCTCGAGTGCCAGGTGAACCAGATCATCCCCCTCGGAGACCCGCCAACGTCGTGGCTCGTGATCGGGGATGTCCGCATCATCCACGTCCAAGACGACATCCTCGACGGGACCCGCATCGACCCGCAGCGCCTCGAGGCGATCGGAAGGTTCGCCGGGTCCGGCTACTGCACGACCGTCGAGGGACTCTTCAGTCTCGAACGCCCGACGTGAGCTGACCGGTGGTTTCCCTCGGGGAGTGCGTCACGCTGCCGAGGGGCGGGTTGAGGTCTTACGTTGAGACGTTGCTGGGGGATCAGGGGACTTGACCATTGACATTTAGTCGTTTATAGCTACTCTTGCAGGGTGGAACGTATAAACGTAAAGGGCACAGCTCTGGAGCTTCTGGCGAGGTCCGGTCGCCTCACCAGCGGTGAGCTAGCGCGGGCGGCAGGGGTCTCGCGCCAGACGGCGCACGCCACGCTCACCGGGCTCGTGGCCGAGGGAGCTGCGGAGGCCGTTGGGGCTGGCCGCGGTGCCCACTACGTAGCGACCGGACTCCGCTCCCTTGTCTGGGACGTTGCCGGTCTCGAGGAGCATCGTGTCTGGGGCGAGCTGGTACGCGACACGGCTCTGGGGAAGGTAAAGGATCCTGCACTGTCTGTCCTCGAGTACGCAGTCTCAGAGATGGTGAACAACGTCATCGACCACTCCGGTTCACCCACGCTCACCGTACGCGTTGGCGAGCGCGAAGGCGATGTCGCGATATCGATCGAGGATGCAGGAATCGGTGTGTTCGAGAGGATCAGGGCAGTGGAGGGTCTCGAGTCTCACTTCGATGCACTCGGTCAACTCTCGAAGGGCAAGCTGACGACGGACCCCGAACATCACTCCGGCGAGGGGATCTTCTTCACATCCAAGGTGGTCGACCGGTTCGTGCTCGCTGCCAACGGCATCGAATGGATGGTCGACAACGTGCGAGACGACGTCGCTGCAGGTGTCTCAGCAACGCGACGCGGCACGATCATCGGGATCAAGCACGCCATCTCGAGCGAGCGGACACTCGAGGAAGTGTTCCAGGCGTACACGACCGGGTTCGCATTCGACACGTCACGCATCGTCGTCAAGCTCTTCGAGCACGGAGACTCCTTCGTCTCACGGTCGGAGGCACGGCGCGTCGCTTCGGGTCTTGAGCGGTTCAGGACGGTCATCATCGACTTTGGTGGTGTCGAGCGAGTCGGGCAAGGGTTCGTCGACGAACTGTTCCGGGTCTGGGCGTCGAGCCACGAAGGGGTGAGTCTCGAGCCGATGAACATGAACGATGCAGTCGAGTTCATGGTGCGCAGGGGTCTCGGTGGCGGTGATGTCGGGTAGGGGAATGTCCAGCCGACGTCCCCCTCTCGCGGTCGATCGCCGGGATGGAGGCTCGATCTCGTCCGATTGAAGCGTGTGCGACCATTGAAGAACCCGCAACGATGAGGGAGACGAGCAACAGCCATGGTGAACATCGCAACGAACCGGATCGTGGAGAGAGATGAACTCGCCGAGTTCATTCATCCCCGTCATCACGGCGTGCTGCTCACGACACGCAGGGATGGGCGGCCCCAGGCGTCACTCGTGACGATGGGTCTCGACACCCAGGGACGCATCGTGGTGTCGAGTTACCCCGAACGGGCCAAGGTCCACAACGTCGGGCGGAATCCGGAAGCGTCGATGGTGGTGATGTCCGATGACTTCGGTGGCGAGTGGGTCCAGGTGGATGGGACTGCCGAGGTCGTCGACCTTCCCGAGGCCGTCGAGGGCCTCGTCGAGTACTTCCGGGTCATCTCGGGGGAGCACCCCGACTGGGACGAGTACCGACAGGCAATGGTGGACCAGGGCAAGTGCCTGATCCGCCTCACCATCCAACGGTGGGGGCCGATCGCCAAGGGTGGTTTCCCTCCCCGGTTCGCCGACGACGCGTAGCCACAGCGCGAAGTAATCGACCCGGTCGGTTCTCGGGGAGTAGCATCGAGGCAGGGATCGGACGAGCCTGGTTTCGCAAGCGGAAGGGGTGCGCGCGGTGCGACCGAGATCGCCACATGGGACCAAGTTCGCCCGCTCGACGCTCGCTGTCCTGGTGCTGGTCCTCGTCGCCTCAGCCTGCACGCCCGCTCCGCCTGACGACGCATCCTCGCCATCGGAGCCGGCCACTTCAGCGGCCGGGGCGACGACTCTTTCCGGGGAACAGGGTGTTGCCGGCTCCTCTCCGGGCGGCATCTCTGAAGGTGTGCCACCTCTCTCCGTCCTGGTTGCAACCCAGCCGATCGTTGCGCCGGGAGACACCATCACGCTGACGGGCCCGTCTGCTCTCAGCGGGTCGCTCCTGCTGATCGGTCCCGGTGGCGATGAGGTGACCGGAGTGTTCAACAACGGCACAGGATCCGTCGATCTGCCTGCGAGAGCACCCGAGGGAGAGTGGCGTGCGATGGTCACAGGCGACACGGCTGCGATGGCCGTCGGGGTCGTCGAGGTGGCGAGCGGGCCGAGCCTGCTCCTCGTTTCGGACCGTAACCGTGTCACTGCCGGCGACGCCGTGACCGTGACGCTGTACTCGGCCGGGCTCCCCGACGATACCGGCATCCTCTTCGGATGGGGCGACCTCGACTGGGACGCCTACTTCAACGATGAAGAGGAAGACGGCGAGGAACCGCTCGGTGTCCTCGTCCCCGACGACAACGGCCTCTTGCAGGTCGGCTCACAGCCGGTGGAGCTCGGCGACATCGTCGGAGTGCCCCTCGTGATGAGCGGCATGGAGATGGCAGGGCTCCAGGCCATGGCGTTCTCCATCACCGACACCGAGGTATACCTGTCCAACCCGCTGTCCCTCGAAGCCTGCAACACGTCCTCGGATGTTCGAGGTGAGCTCGGTGGCCCGGGCGTGGTGCATCTCATCTCTTACGGCGACGGGCTTCGTTCTGCTGCGGCCGTCTCGAGCGGCGGGGCGTTCAGTTTCGACGCGCCACACGGACCGACGACGCTCTTTGCAGCCCGCGACGATGGCAGCGTGCTCGATCCCGTCACGATCGAACTGCCCTGTGGAGCGACGGCCGATGTGGACATGGTCAGCGGCACCGTCGAGATAGGTGCCGGCCCGATCGTCCAGGAGGCCGGTCGAGACGGTGGTGAGGCTGCCGTGATGGATGGGGGAACGGTGACGTTGTCGGGCGATCTGTCGGTCACGTTCGACGTCGAGCCGGTGTGCCAGTACCGGCGTGACAGTGTCGGGGTCATCTTTGCGACGTATGACGAGGATCTTCCCGCCGTTCAGCTCGAGATCCCCGCAGGGGATACGTCGGGGAGTCACCAGGGGACCGTCGAGGTCACCGACTGGTTGTCGACCACCCGCTCGTCGAGTGGTGCGGCGACGGTCTCCATCGCCTATGCACCCGGTGTGGGTCTGGCCGAGGCTCAGATGAGTGTGACGGGTGAGTTCGCCGGACCGTCGGGGAACGGGACGATCGAGGCGTCCTTCGGGTGCATCGTCACCGGGGTGACTCCGCCTGCACCCGACACCACGGCCACCGAGTCCGAATCGGTGACGACCGCCGAGGGTGTACCCACAGAGCCACAGCCAACGTCGTTCGACACGCCGGGGCCCGATTCGACCACCGTGGCTGCTGCCTGTCGCACGATCATCGTGGACGATGTCGGTGACTCTCCGGGTGGCGTTCGGGCCGCAGCCGCACTGCGAACCAGGCTCGGGAGGGCCACCGTCGTGACGCTCTCTGAGATGCGGACCGTCTTCGACACCGGCGAGCTCCCACAGGTCGTGTCCGCCGTCGGTGCGACAACCCCCGACATCATCGTGCGTATCGACGATGCACAGCAGGTTGTCGCTGCTGCACTGGTGGGACCAAACACCCAGAACCGTGGCGAGGACTGGGCCGTCGCCGGTCCGCTGGACGACGTCGTCGATGCGCTCGCCGGCAGGGTCCAGTGCGTCGACGTCGACCCGATCGACGTAGCGTCCGGAGCGTCCGAGGACATCGTCGTTCGAGCCACCGATCTGACTGGGACCCCGATCACCGAGGCAACCGTGACCATCGGCGACCCGGAGTTCGGGACGGTTGCCACTGAGGGGGAGCAGCTCGTCGACGGCGTGTTCCGAGCGACCTACACAGGTGGGGCGGTGGCGGGAGAGGACATCCTCACGGTCGAGGTCGGCGGTGGTGAGTACTGGTCGACCACGGTGCTTGCAAGTATCGCCACCGGGTTCGGCTACATCATGGAAGGTCAGTACCGCGTGGAGCTCAACCCGGTGGCAGACGACGTACCCGCTCCAGGCGGGCCGCTCAGCGCAACGCTCGTCGCCGGGTCGTGCACGGGGCGCAACGGACCGTGGGACGGCCTACTCGTCCTCGAGGCAGGACCGATCCTCACGATGATCGCGATCGGGGGTGCCGCAGGAGAGATCGGCGAGGGTGTCTTCGGCACACCGACGGACTCCGGCGAGGACCCGAGCATCCTCCTCCCTGACATCGGGTTGGCCATGGTGACGTCGATGGGAATGCCGATCGATGTTGCAGTCCTCGCCCCGGTCGCTGCAGAGATCCTGACGGGTATCGACGATCCGTATCGTCCGATCGTGCTCGCCACCACGTTCCGCCTTCCGCCCACCGGGTACACGTCGTTGATCATCGCGACGGACGCATCCGGGTACTCCCTGGCGGTTCGTCCGAACCGCCGTGACGTGGTCGAACTCACAGCAGGGGGCACCCATCTCCTCAACGCCGTCATCAAACGAGGTTCGTGCCCCTCCGACAGCGATGTTGCGGATCTCGCACGGGAACTGGTGCCGAAGATCGAAGGCTGACAATGGCCCAATTGGACACAGCGCGCGGCCATGATGCAGGGTAAGGCCTGATGAATCGTAGTAAATCATACGGATATAGCCTGACAGAAGGATATTGACATTCAGGTCACACCCTGTAACATGGTGACCATGGCACGGAACAACCGACTCGCACGGCAACGCCTCGATGAGCGCTTCGACGAGATTCGTCCGCTCCTGGGTCGGCCGCGTCCACACATGGGCTGGATTCGGGCGATCCGCCAGGCCCTGGGGATGTCCGGGCCCGAACTCGCTCACCGTCTCGGTGTAACGCCACAATCCGTCTCGGACATGGAACGCAACGAGGCCACCGGGTCGATCAAACTCGAGACGCTCGAGCGTGCCGCCGCCTCTCTCGGCTGTGATCTTGAGTACGTGCTCGTGCCGAGGAAGAGCCTCGACGGTATGGTGGAGGAACAAGCCCGCAGGAAAGCACGGCACCACATGGCACGCATCGCCCATCACGGCAGCCTCGAGGGTCAGGTGCTGCCCCGGGAGATGGTGGAGGCAGAGATCGAGGAACTTGCCCCCGGTTTCATCGACAAGCGGGGACTCTGGAGTAAGGACGTCTGGCGGTGATGCCGGACCCGATGGTCCCGGTCGGCGATGGCCATACATCGCTTGCCGAGGAGGACCGTCGGGGCCTGATCCCGAGCTACATCTCAACACGCCGTGAGCTGTTCGAGGCAGAGGAACGCAACATCTCCCAGGCACTTCTGGGTCGTGCCCCGGCCGTTCATCAGGTTCTCGACGATGCGTATCTGCGCAGTCTGCACCACGACATGTTCGGCGACGTGTGGGACTGGGCGGGGCAGTACCGCACCCGTGACACCAACATCGGGGTCCCGTTCGAGCGGATCCCCGGTGCAGTCCGTTCCCTGGTGCTCGACGCCAGGACCTGGGTCGAGTGCGACACGTACCCCCATGATGAGCTTGCGGTGCGGTTCCACCACCGTCTCGTGGCGATCCACCCGTTCCCCAACGGCAACGGTCGCCACGGCCGGATAGCCGCGGATCATCTGATCACCGGCCTCGGTGGGGAGGTATTCACCTGGGGCGCCCACTCGGGCAAGAGCATCGACGAGTTACGCCATATCTACCTCGATGCCCTCTACACGGCCGACACCGGCGACGAGGACCCCCTCCTCACCTTCGCCCGCAGCTGACGTTCCTTACCCGTCCTCTTTGAACCTCGATCCGCCATCCAATGCCCTGACGCTGGTGCAACCTTCTTCCGCCCTCCCTCGAGGGAGGGCAGGCGAGTCCTCGAGCCAGGAGGGTGAGAACCCAAGGGACACCGACACGACCTCGAGCCTCCATCCTCCTGGCTCGTCGTGTCGCCGCAGTTCGATGCCCCGATTGTCCCCCCACACCGGTGGCTGTGGACCCAGCACATGAGCCGTGTGCGTGTGCGGCCCCGTCGCTATCGTGGGGACGCCTGCGGGAAAGGACCATCGTGGAACGCTCCATCGCTTCGGGACCGACGACCCCTCCGTTACTCGACCAGACCATCGGTGCGAACCTCCAAGAGACGGTCGATAGGTTCCCCGAGGGCGACGCACTCGTCGTCGTGCACCAGGGCATCCGTCAGACCTGGGGTGAGTTCAACGACACCGTCAACGATGTAGCCAAGGGCCTCATGGGCCTCGGTATCGCCTCGGGTGACCGGGTTGGCATGTGGAGCCCGAACTACGCCGAGTGGGTCTACATCCAGTACGCCACTGCCAGGATCGGAGCGATCCTCGTCAACATCAACCCGGCGTACCGTCTCAACGAACTCGAGTACGCACTCAGTCACTCGGGCTGTCAGCTCCTCGTCACCCGCACCGAGTACCTCACGTCGGCGTACCGCGAGATGGTGGACAAGGTCACCCCTGCGTTGCCCGACCTCGAGAAGGTGATCTACTACGACACGCAGGACTGGGCGGACCTCATCGAAGCCGGCCGGTCCGTCTCGGACGATGACTTGAGGGTGCGGGCAGACTCCCTCGACCCGTCTGACCCGATCAACATCCAGTACACGTCGGGGACCACCGGGTTTCCCAAGGGTGCAACGCTGAGTCATATCAGCATCCTCAACAACGGCCGCTTCGTCGGGATGAGCTGCGGTTACACGAGCGACGACCGGGTGTGTATCCCCGTCCCGTTCTACCACTGTTTCGGGATGGTCCTTGGGAACATGGCGTGTTCGACACATGGGGCGACGATCGTCGTGCCGTCACCGACCTTCGACCCCAAAGCCGTGCTGAAAGCGGTGAACGACGAACGCTGCACGTCGCTTTACGGTGTTCCAACGATGTTCATTGCAGAGCTCGCCGACCCGGACCTTCCCGGCGTCGATACCTCGAGCCTGCGCACCGGCATCATGGCCGGGTCGCCGTGCCCCATCGAGGTGATGCGCGGCGTCATCGGGGAGATGGGCATGGACGAGGTCACCATCGCGTACGGCATGACCGAGACGGCCCCGGTGTCGACCCAGACGGGTAAGGAGGACTCGATCGAGCATCGTGTCTCGACCGTTGGGCGTGTCGGTCCTCACATCGAGTCGAAGATCGTCGATCCCGATACCGGTGAGGTCGTCCCTCGCGGTGAACGCGGCGAGTACTGCACCCGTGGCTACCACGTGATGCTCGGCTACTGGAACGACCCGGAGCGCACCGCTGAGGCGATCGACGAGGACGGCTGGATGCACTCGGGTGATCTGGCAACGATGGACGATGACGGTTACGTCAACATCGTGGGGCGGATCAAGGACATGATCATTCGGGGCGGAGAGAACGTCTATCCCCGTGAGATCGAGGAGTTCCTCTACACGCACCCCGACATCGTCGATGCCCAGGTGATCGGTGTGCCCGACGAGCGGTACGGCGAGGAGCTCATGGCGTGGGTCCAGCTCACTCCCGGGGCCGACGTCACCGCCGAGGACGTCAGGGAGTACTGCCGTGGACAGATCGCCCACTTCAAGATCCCCCGCTACGTCAAGTTCGTGAGCGAGTTTCCAATGACCGTCACCGGCAAGGTCCGCAAGGTCGAGATGCGTGACGTGTCGATCGCCGAACTCGGTCTCGAAGTGGCAGCGTCGAGAGAAACGGCGTAGCGATCCACGCAGCCGTCACAGGGCGAGGACTCCTTCGACCTGTTGGATGAGGTGCAGCCGCATCCTGGTGACCTCCGATGTCCCGTCGAGCAGTGCCGCGGTCTCGGTGAGCATGTCGGTGAGTGCTACGACCGACACGTTCGGGTCCGATGTTGGCTCACCGATGGTGGATTGCCAGCCCACCATGACGTCTGTCGTGCCGTGTTCGATGGCGTTGACTGCGCCGAGGGCGAGACGCCCGGCGATCATCCGGTCGTGGAACGTGGGGTGGCCGCCACGGATCAGGTGGCCGAGCACGATCGGGCGGATGGTGACGTCCTCGAGGTCGAGAATGCGGGACTGGAGGCGTTCGGCGAGGAGCAGCGTCGGCGTCGGGACCCCTTCGGCTTTGATGATCAGGACCCGCCGCTTGGAGCGGCCACCGTCGAAGCTGTGCCGCAGGAGCCCTTCGAGCTCGTCGAGGATCTCGGTCTCGTCTCGGGGCCGTTCGGGGAGCAGTACCGCGTCGGCAGTGGCTGCAACGGCCGATGCCATGGCGAGGTACCCGGATCGTCTCCCCATCACCTCGACGATGAACGCCCGCTGATGGGACCGGGCGGTGTCTGAGAGTCGGTCGCATGCCTCGAGGATGGTGTTGAGCGCCGTGTCGACACCGATGGCGTCGGTCGTGCCCCCGATGTCGTTGTCGATCGATGCGGGGATCCCGACGACCGGGACGTCGCATACCGATGCGAGGTGGTGCGCCCCGGTGAGGGATCCGTTTCCACCGATGACGATGAGTGCATCGATGCCTGCGTCGTGCATCGTGGCACATGCCCCGGCGCGGTGGGCGGGGTCGAGGAACCGGATACAGCGTGAGGATCCAAGGAACGTGCCTCCGGTCCCTGCGAGCCAGTCCAGACCGATCTCTGGGGCGAGGCTGCCGTCTGCCAGGTCACGTGTGAGGTCCTGGAACACTCCGTCGATGAGACCGTCGTAGCCACGCTCGACTCCGATCACACGGATCTTGCGTGCAGCTGCGAGCTTGATGACGGCCCACACCGCAGCGTTCATTCCGGGGGCGTCGCCACCGGATGTGAGGACGGCGATGGTGTCGAGGGAACCCATAGGGAGACTGTAGGCGTCCCGCCCGGT
>CAYLVM010000066.1:0-3544 GCA_964387145.1 uncultured Acidimicrobiaceae bacterium | reverse complement strand
TCGACGACGACCTCAACGCGGTCGAGCGCGGCGTCGAGGTCGACGAAGCGTTCCCCGGCGATGGTGATGGCTTCTCTGTTCATGCCTCGAACGTACCGTCCGGGTACGAAGTGAATCCGGGGGAGCCCGGCGAAGGGCACCGAACCTGGTGTCATCGAACCGTCCGGTTTCACACCGTTGGATGTGTCGGATGGTTCGAGGTGTGCGTGATCTTGGCGGTGCCGCGTGCTCGGTACTCTTGGGCGGAGTACGAGGGAAGGGATCCGGACCGACGCCATGAGCGAACTCGAGTCGACGAACACGCAACCCACGTCACCTGGATCCGAGTCACGTCTTGTGGTGTACGGCACCCTCGCGCCGGGCCAACCCAATCACCACCAGCTTCAAGGTATGGCCGGCCGTTGGATCGAGGGGACCGTGCGTGGCCATCTCCGTCATGACGGCTGGGGTGCCGAGCTCGGGTACCCGGGCATCGTTCTCGACCCCGGTGGCCCCACGGTCGACGTTCAACTCTTCGACTCGCCGGATCTCGTGGACAACTGGGCCAGGCTGGATGAGTTCGAAGGGTCGGGGTACCGGCGCACGGCCACGGCCGTGAGCACTGCCGGGGGCGACCTTCGGGCATCTATCTACGTACTCGCCGACGAGTGAGCCGCACCTCTCAGTGTCACGTGTAGCCCCGCGATGCCGAACCCGACGCATCTCGAAACCGGAACGATGCTCAGCGTTTGCCCGGGGCTCGTCCACTGAAGCAAGGCACCGGTGGCTCGTTGCCTGTGCACTCGCGCTCTCAGCGACCGTATACGCCCCTGTGGGCGGGCGCGGACGACATTGGCTGTCCAGACGGTGCATCTCTGGGCGGGGTTCTTTGAATGCAGTACGCTGCAAGTGATGGAGTGTGAACGTCTAGGCCTTGGAGCCCGGCGAGGCAGCTGACAGCGAGAGGGCGGAACGCCACGAGCGGGAGCGCAAGGAAGCACACGAACGCAGCGAGCAGAGGTGCGAGGAAGTGGGTGAGCGGCACGACCGAGGCTGGATTCTCGGTTGGCCCGGGCCGAACGGTTCGTCACCTCACCAGGGGCACTTCGTGTTCGGCAGTAGATACTTGGAGGATTCTTGATGAAATCCAGCCCGATCATCGATGGTGGAAGACAGCGGTGCGTGGAGTGTGGCCACCCTCGCAAGGAGCACCGCGACAAGAACAAGTGCACGGTACCGAACTGTGAGTGTGTCGAGTACCAACTGCCGAAGGGGAGTTGAACTCCGGGGTCGAGCGACGCCAGAGGTACCTGCCCAGCTCGGACTTACCCGACGCAGGCAACGCCAGGAGCAGCAGCGTGTCGAGATGTGATGTCGCCCCCGAACTCTACGGTCGGGTAGGTGGGCCCGACCGGCGGTGAAGGGCCAAGTGGGTGTGCGCAGCGCACATACTTCGTCGATCAAGACCGAAGGCGCAGGCCGTCGATAGGGTGGGGCCGATGTATCACTCCGATCCGCCGTTGCGGTTGAAGCCGAACGATCTCGAAGCGATCGAGGCGTGCCCGGCGAGTGCCGGTCCCGGTTCCAAGCTTTCTCCGGCTGCGCTGGATCGTTGGAAAGCTGTGCGTTACGGCCTCGAGGAGGCGCTCGCCAACGGCGGGGACGTCGACGCTGCGGTCGATGCCAACGCCGGGTGGCTCGACCCCATCCAGCGGGAGTTGGTCGCCGAGCTCGTGAGCAACGGTGTGATCCTCCTCGGGACGTCGGATGCCGAGGTGCGTTTCGACCCGGACGTCGACGTCGTGGTGGTCGACCATCCCGGACGCAACGTCGAGTTCGCCTCCTACGTCCAGCTCGACGTCACCGACCCGCACGATGCGGGCAAGCTCGAACGGTTCAAGATCAAGACGGGTACCCAGGGGACGTCGAGTGCCGAAGCGGCGATCCTGCTGTCGGGTTCGAACCCGGGTGTTGGTTTCGCCGACCTGATGCTGCGTGACGGCACGATCGAACCGATCGAGCTGACCGCCAACGAACGCGACAAGCAGCTCGACCGCCTCTGCGCGATCGCCGGTTGGGAGCGGGACCTCAAGGACCGTAGGCCCGGATGGCAGTGTTACCGGTGTGACCGGGTTGCGCGCTGTGGCCAGTACCCGCCGCCGGTCGGGTGCAAGGTTGGGACACGGCAGCGCACAATCCGTGTCTCGAAGTCCGACGTTGTACGGCTCGATGCGTGTCACCGTCGCATCGCGTGGAAGGTCTTGCACGTCATCCCGACCGACACCGGTGATGAGGTCGGCCCCGCCGCGGCGGTCGGACTTCTGTTCCACGAGGCGATCGCCAACATCCTCGTGGCAGAGGATCGGGAGGCGGCGTTCGCCGCAGAACTTGACCGGGTGTCTCGTGACGACCGTGATGTCCTCGAGATGCTGTTCGAGCGACACAAGCAGATCGAAGCCGATCACGTCCCCCTGCAGTACAAGCTCACGGAGTACCCGGTCGGAGCGACATTCATCCTCCCGGGACTCGACGCCGATCGTGACGGCAACGTCTCTGACGGTGCTGCGGTTGCGGTCACCGCGATTGCACGCACCGACGCTGTCGGCAGAGAACTGGACGACACCCCCGCCGTGATCGAGCATCGCACGGGGAAGACGTCGGACCGCATCGACGAACGTGAGACAGCCCTGTACGCGGTGTCGGTCGCCCGCCTCCTGGGAGCCGAGGCCGTCGCCGTCCACCAGCACTCCCTCGGCGGGGACGGCGATCCCGAGTGCATCCGCATCCTCTACGACGAGGACGCCCTCACCGAGGCCGAGCAGCTCCTTGCATCGGTGCTCGAACCGATCGCCACGTGGCACCCCCTCGATGCCACCGACCCCGCCTACACGGTCGGCGAGTGGTGCACGGGCTGTCCGTACCAGGAGCGATGCGAGCGGTTCCGTTCGTAGCGGGTGACATCGCCGAACAGGTCATGGGAACGTCGACAAGCGGACATGAGGAGAACCCCAACCGGTCGACGCTGAAAGGGCTCCGTCAGATGCGTTTGAAGACGCTGCCAAGGATCAGGAGGATGCCACCGGCGCTGACCGCCCAGAAGGCGGCATCGGGGGCGACGTCTCCGACATCGGGGGTGAACCACATACTGATACCGACCACGATCAGTGCGAACGCGGGGAAGAAGGTCCTGTTGGTTGGTGGGCTGAGCCGCATCGATCATCCTTTTGTCGTGGCCCCTGGAGATCTCTCGGGCCAGGCTAGCTCGGGACCGTGTCGTCGACGTGCCCACGGCGAGGAGGGGTCTTGCAACGTGCCTCGTGATCTGACACGGTCGGGGTATGGCTACCAACAACCTCCGTCAGGTCTCCGTTTCGCTTCCCCGTGAACTTGTCTCGCTCGTCGACGTCGCCACCCCGACACACCGGTCCCGTTCCGTCGTCGTTGCAGAAGCTCTCCAGCTGTGGCTCGAGGCCCGGGGTATCGAACCACCCGGCGACTGGAAGGACCGCTGGACGGTGTCGGGTCACGAGCCGCCCGACGACGTCAAGGCGCATCCCAGCTTCGG
>CAYLVM010000065.1:12847-12932 GCA_964387145.1 uncultured Acidimicrobiaceae bacterium | reverse complement strand
ACCAGCACCATCTCGCGCACCGAATATGCGAGTGGGCCCGGCAGGACTTGAACCTAAAGACTCGACACGGAACTCGCTCGAACAC
>CAYLVM010000065.1:0-12747 GCA_964387145.1 uncultured Acidimicrobiaceae bacterium | reverse complement strand
ACCAGCACCATCTCGCGCACCGAATATGCGAGTGGGCCCGGCAGGACTTGAACCTGCGACCGATCGATTATGAGTCGACAGCTCTAACCAACTGAGCTACGGGCCCGCAGCGCACAGGATACGACAACCAACCGACCACCTGTGACCGATCGATCATGCGTGACCGCTCCAGCCGACCAAGCAGCGGGTCAGGTGTCACGATCGTGCTGTGTCCTGACCTGGATCTCGTACCGTGGCGCGGGCGTGCAGACTCAAGGTCGACCGACCGCGTGCCGAGAGCTCTCCTGAGGGCATTGCAAGGAGACAAGGGCACGTGCGATCGACAGTGACGCGAGTACGGTCGCGGTGCGGCATCCACAAGCGGCGCGGTGGGCGACGCGTTCGAACGCTCGCCATCGCCCTCGTCGGTACCGCATTGACGATTTCTGCGGCCGGCCCCACCTTCGCTGCGGCCGGTGATCCCGGAGGGTCGTTCGTCGACGATGACGGCAACATCCATGAGGGAAGCATCGAGGCGATCGCTGCTGTGGGGATCACCAGAGGATGCAACCCACCCGCCAACGACCGGTACTGTCCTGACGGCGCCGTCACCCGCGGCCAGATGGCGGCGTTCCTGACGCGTGCTCTCGGACTTCCCCCAACCGGGGTCGACGCCTTCGACGATGACGATGCGTCGCCGTTCGAAGATGACATCAATCGGCTCGCCGCTGCCGGCATCACGAAAGGGTGCAACCCACCGACGAACGATCGCTTCTGTCCCGGTGCGAACGTCACGAGGGGCCAGATGGCGGCGTTCCTCGTCCGTACGTACGGGTACGTCTCGGGCGCGGGCCAGGACAGGTTCATCGACGATGACGGGTCCGTGTTCGAAGCGGATATCGATCGTCTCGCCACAGCCGGCGTCACGCGAGGATGCAACCCTCCCTCCAACGACCGGTACTGCGCCGGAAACGACGTCCGGAGGGATGAGATGGCCACCTTCCTGGCCAGGGCCGAGATGCTCACGCCGGATCCGCCACCCGCTCGATGCCCTGTGCTACCCGCCGACAACATATGGAACCAACGTGTCGACACCCTGCCGGTCGATCCCCGCTCGAACCAGTACATCGCAACGATCGGATCGAGCATGACGCTCCATCCAGACTTCGGGTCCGGGGAGTGGCCACCGGGCTCAGGAAGCCCGATCGGTATTCCCGTTGCCGAGGTTGCCGGGGGGCAAACGCCCGTGACGGTCACCTACACGGGCTACGGAGACGAGTCCGATCCTGGACCCTTCCCGATCCCAGCTGATGCGCCGATCGAGGGCGGTCCGACGGGTACGGGAGATCGGCATGTGATCGTCGTCGATCTCAGCGCCTGCGTGCTCTATGAGCTCTTCAACGCATCTCCGGAGGCCGACGGGTCGTGGAGGGCGAGTTCGGGGGCACGATACGATCTCACTTCGAACCAGCTACGCCCCGATGGATGGACCTCTGGTGATGCCGCGGGTCTACCCATCTACCCTGGGCTCCTGCGGTACGAAGAAGTGGCTGCTGGGCGAATCACGCACGCGATCCGGTTCACGGCTCCTCAGACACGCAACACCCACGTCTGGCCGGCACGACACCATGCTTCATCGTTGTCGGGACCCGGGTATCCACCTATGGGCCAGCGGTTCCGTCTCAAGGCCGGATACGACGTCTCTGGGTACTCGCCTCAGATCCAGGCCATCCTGGGGGCGTTCAAGGAGTACGGACTGATCCTCGCCGACAACGGTTCCCCCTGGTACGTCTCGGGAGCCCCAGATCCGAGGTGGGACAACGACATCCTTCGGGAACTCCGCAACATCCCGGGTTCCGCATTCGAGGCAGTCGATGTCTCCTCGCTGATGGTCGACCCTGACTCCGGTCAGGTCCGCGGCGGCTGAGTCCCGATCACCCCTTGATGCCTCCGTACGGAATCCCTGCAAGGTCTGTCATGTCCCGGCCGAACGTCGTGAGGTCGTCGATCGTGAACTCCGACAACGACCGGTGGCCACAGGCCCGTGCGAGCACCTGCATCAGCTCGATCGAGGCCGTGAAAAAGCGGGCAAGGCGCTGCGCGGCTTCGTCGACGGGGAGGCGTGCCCGTAGGTGTTCCTTCTGCGTGGCGATTCCCACGGGACAGTTGTTCGTGTTGCACGCGCGCATCCCGATGCACCCGATCGCCTGGAGAGCAGCGTTGGACAGGGCGATCCCATCCGCCCCGAGCGCCAGTGCCTTCACGAAATCTGCAGGAGTACGCAACCCACCGGTGATGATGAGTGTCACGTCGACCACCTCAGACTCGTCGAGGAAACGCCGTGCCCTCGCCAGCGCGGGGATGGTCGGCACCGAGATGTTGTCTCGGAACAGCAACGGCGCTGCACCCGTTCCCCCTCCCCTGCCGTCGAGGATGATGTAGTCCACACCCACCTCGAGTGCGGCTTCGATATCGGCCTCGATGTGCTGGGCAGACAGCTTGAACCCGATGGGGATACCGCCCGTGCGCTCCCGTACTTCAGCTGCGAATGCACCGAAGTCGGCGGGCGAATCCCACTCAGGGAACCGCGCAGGGGAAACCGCGGGTTCGCCGATCGGGATCTCCCTGACTTCGGCGATCTTCACCGTCACCTTCGGACCCGGCAGGTGACCCCCGGTCCCCGTCTTGGCCGCCTGACCACCTTTGAAGTGGAACGCCTGCACACCTTCGAGTTTCTCCCAGGCGAACCCGAATCGGGCCGAAGCCAGTTCGTACAGGTACCGACTGCTCTCAGCGTGCTCCTCGGCCAGCATCCCTCCCTCACCCGAGCAGATACCTGTGCCTGCAAGTTCAGCTCCGCGCGCCAACGCCACCTTCGCCTCGAGCGAGAGCGACCCGAAGCTCATGTCGGAGACGAAGAGGGGGATGTCGAGATACAAGGGTTTCGCCGCACCGGGACCGATTGTCAGACGGGTCGCGACGGGCTCATCGTCGAGGAGAGGCGGTCTCGCGAGTTGCGCCGTAACCATCTGGATGTGATCCCATGAGGGAAGCAGCGAACGCGGCACACCCATTGCACCCATCGGGCCGTGGTGCCCGACCTCGGACAATCCGCTCGCTGCAAGTTGCCTGATATAGCCAACGTTCGGTTCGTCGTCGGTTCCGTGCGGGTCCTGATACGTCCCTTGATAGTCGGTGCGGTCGAACGGCTGCGGGTGGTCGCTGCGGTAGGCAGCGACCTCTTGCGCGTCGATCCAGACGGATCCATCCTCGACCCAGGCGGTGAACTTGTGGAGAACGTCTGTGTCGCGATAGCTCGAGACGCCGGTGTCGTACCGGTAGTCCCACCCGTGAAGCCCACACACGATGTCGTCTCCGTCGATACACCCATCTGCCATGAGCGCACCCCGGTGCACGCACCGCCCGTACAGGACGCTGATCCCTTCGCCGTCGGGCCAGCGAACGATGACGAGGTCGACGTCGTCGACGAGGGCGTGGAGGAGCCCGCCCGGGTCGATGGCGTCCAGCGTGGCTATGGCAACAGGTTGCATCATTGGATGCTAGGAATGGTCGAGCCACCCGCTGACGGTTCTAGGTAGTGGTACCGGTAGACCTCTTCGAACCCGAGATGCTCGTACAGAGCGAGGGCAGGCGCGTTCGATCCGAGCACCTGGAGGAACAACGTGTCGGCGCCACGCGAGGAGGCCCAGGTGAACGCGGCGTTCATCACCTTCGTCGCCACGCCGGTGCGGCGACGTTCCTGCGAGACCGCAAGGGAGAACAGAGAAGCGATGCCCTGGTCTATCGCCACGAACGCCGCGGCCTGGCCCGGTATCCAGAGTCCGGTAGCGTTGTGGGAGATCCGACCGACGAGCCGCGACCACGGTTCGAGGTCGCTGTCGCTCCTGGAGTTGAGATGCATCAACTCACGCGCGAACGCCCCGTCGGTGGCATCGACGAAGAGGACCTCCCTCCCACCGATCGACCGTACGGGCTTGCGTGCAAGGACGATCGTCTCGTCCAACGGCGAAAGTTCCCATGCCGACGCGCATCCCTCGACGGTCGCCGGATCGATCAGCGGTGTGACACGCACCACGAGAGACGACCCCCGTTCGGCGAGCCACTCCACGATTGCAAGCTTCGTGCCGACCGTGGTGTCGGCCGTACCGATCGTCGTGGCCGAGTTCAGTCGGCGGGTGAACCCACCGCTCGATCGCACCGTCCATCCACCGATCTCGGTCTGCTCATCGGGAGACCACGCTGCGTACCCGGCACGCTCCATCCGCTCGATCGAAACGGTCATGCGAGTGATGACATGTACGGCTGCATACCCTCGAGCAGCTCATCGGGAAACCGGGTCGGGCGACCATCGAGCGTGACGCACGCTCCGCGTACCTTCTGTGTGGCGAGCACCTCTTCGTCCCGCATGATCCGCTGACCGAACACGGTCGAGACCCTCTTGACCTCCTCGACCCACGTTTCGACCACGAGATCGTCTCCTTCGACGCCCGGGGTCAGGAACCTCGTCTCGATCTCCGTCACGACGATCTGTGTTCCGAGGTCTTCCATGTGCCCGAGCGACCATCCGAACGCCGCGAACAGGTCGATGCGGCCAACCTCGAAGTACTGGATGTACACCGAGTGGTTGAGATGCCGGTAGGGGTCGAGTTCGTAGAAGCGAACCTTGATCGGTGTGTGATGGATCATATGAGAACAGTAGACAGACAGCAGATCACAGATCACAGAAGTCGTTCTGGCGCCAGGCCTCGTAGATGACGATGGCTGCAGCGTTGGCGAGGTTGAGGCTCCGGCCCTTCGGGGCGATCGGGATCCGGAGACGGTCGGTGACGGCTTCGTGTGCCATGACGTCCTCGCTGAGGCCCGTCGATTCACTACCGAAGAGCAGTGTGTCTCCGGGTTCGTAGTGAACATCCGTGTAGAGATGCTCGGCGTGCTGGGAGAACGCGAACACCCTCCCTGGTGCCTCGCTCTCGAAGAATGACTGCCACGATTCGTGTACCTCGACGTCTGCGAACTCCTTGTAGTCGAGGCCCGCCCTGCGCATGCGTGCATCGTCGAGTGAGAACCCGAGGGGTTCGATGAGGTGGAGCGAGCACCCTGTGTTGACGGTGAGCCGCATCAGGTTGCCGGTGTTCGGCGGGATCTCCGGCTGCCAGAGGACGACCTGGAACATCGTTCAGTCTTCGCCTCTCAACGCCTTCTCGAAGAGAAGCAGGAACCCGAGGGCGGGGTCCTTGGATTGGATCGTCTTGACACGGTCCCAGTTCTCACGAACCTGTTGGCGCATCCACGAGGCGATCTCCCCGATGCTGATCCACTCGTAGCGAACGTTCCTTCGTGTCGGAGGCTTGGTGGCGAACACGATGAGGCGCAGCTTGATACCGGCAGGATGCTGCGCTACTCCGGTGTCGATGAGCTCATCAACGAGTTGAGCCACGATCTCGGGACGCATCTGGCCGAGCCGTCTGAGGACCGCGGCGAGCACCTGGGGGTCGCGCGCAGCCTTGTTCAGGGATGCTGCGCCTTCCTTGACCTCTCCGATGATGACTTCGATCTGATCGTCGCAGAGCCCGAGCGCTGGATCGGGTTGGATCCGTAGTCCACCGGTTGGGGCATCGGAGTGGAACCCTCCGGCACCTGGGAACCGGAGCGCAACGATGTCCATGTCCGTGACCGTACGTGTGGTGTCGTCGATGCTCTCGAGGATCGGGTACTCGGTGATGGTGAAGAACCCGTTGGTCTGGAGGTAGCTCCGTACGAGAGCAACTGCTGTGTCCATCGGGACATCCTACGTCAGGTGGCGACGGATCCCTGGCGCTTGTCGATGATCCGCGTAGCGAGGTTCGCGACCAGGCGCCATCCGACCATCCACGCGAACATCCACGCCGATGTGAGGATCACGAACGTGGTTGCCGTCCCGTCACCGAAGACGTACTTTCGAAAGCCAAGTCCGACAACGACTGTGACGACCGAGATGCCGATACCGGTGAGCACACGGGTCGGCCTCTCCCACGCCCGGGTGACCCCGATACCGATGCTGAGTGCGAGAAGAAATGGTGCTGCGACACGCAGGGTCTCCGCCCAGTCACCCACGATGCCGTGTGTGTCGCGTCCGATGATCACGAACGACATGATCGTTGCGACATCGAGGACCCAGAACCAGCGCTTCATGGTTTCGAGACTACCTAGGGACTCGACCCAGCGGCAGTCCCCGAACGACAATCTATCCTCTGGCATCAGGAGGTTTCATGGACTTCGATTTCACAGATGAACACAACGCCCTCCGCGCGATGGTGCGCGAGTTCGCTCAGGACCGGATCGCACCCAACGCGGTGCAGTGGGATGCCGATCATCACTTCCCATCCGACGTCGTGAGGGAGATGGGTGACCTCGGCCTCTTCGGCATCACCGCCGACGAGGAGTGGGGAGGCGCCGGAGCAGACTTCACGAGCCTGTGTATCGCGATCGAGGAGCTCGCGCGAGTCGATCAGTCGATGGCGATCACGCTCGAGGCAGGCGTCGGCCTCGGGATCAACCCGATCCACGAGTTCGGATCCCAGGAGCAGAAGGAACGATGGCTTCCCGATCTCGTCGCCGGAAGGACCCTTGCAGGGTTCGGCCTCACCGAGCCCGATGCAGGCTCCGACGCTGGTGCCACCGCAACGAAAGCCAAACTCGACGGCGACGAGTGGGTCATCAACGGGTCGAAGGCGTACATCACCAACTCCGGGACAGACACAACCTCGGTGGTCACGATCACGGCCCGTACCGGACCCGACGAGATCTCGGCCATCGTCGTCCCGCTCGGTACGGAAGGTTTCACCGTGGAACCCGCCTACCGCAAGATGGGTTGGCACGCATCCGACACGCACGGCCTGACGTTCATCGACTGCAGGGTTCCCGCGGAGAGCCTCCTCGGCGATCGTGGTCGGGGCTTCCACCAGTTCCTCTCCACACTCGACGACGGTCGCATCGCGATCGCTGCCCTTGCGGTCGGTGTCCTGCAGGCCTGCCTCGACGAATCGCTCGCCTACGCCAAGGAACGGACGAGCTTCGGGAAGCCCATCGGCTCGTATCAGGCCGTTGCCTTCAAGATCGCCGACATGGAAGTGATGACCGAGGCGGCACGCCTACTCACGTACAAGGCTGCATGGCTCAAGGACCACGACAGGCCGTTCAAGCAGGCAGCAACGATCGCCAAGCTCTACGCAACCGAGGCGGCCGTGGCAGCGACGAGAGACGCAACCCAGGTATTCGGCGGTGCAGGATTCATCGATGAGACACTCGTTGCCCGGCACTACCGCGACGCCAAGATCCTCGAGATCGGGGAGGGAACGTCCGAGGTTCAGCGCCTCGTGATCAGCAGGGGTCTGGGACTACCGATCCGCTGATCTGGACCGACTCGACCGCACGCGCCTCCACCTCGTCGCGGTCGACGACCAGACCGGTCCCTGCCCCCTCAGGGATCATGACGACACCTCGTTCGTAGCGCGACTCGACAATGTCGCGCGAGATGAACCAGTCTGCGGGAGCGACGTCGGGTAGATAGGCATCGTGGGCTGCGGCAAGGAGGTCTGTGTACACCCTCCCGATCCCGGATTCGAGCAAGCCCGACACACGCCAACGTTTCCCGGCCTCTCGTGTGAGTTGTGCCAGCACAATCGATGCCTGCCAGCCGAGCCTGCCGGGCTTGATCACGATGCCGTCGACGTTGGGATCGTCGAGGAGTACGACGCCATCGGCAACGGACCGTACCGACTCGTCGGCGAACACGGAGAGGCCTTCGCTCTGCAAGGAGCCGACTTCGCGACGATCGAGATGGGCGAAAGGCTGCTCGACGTACGACACGTCGAGGTCCTTCAGTGAGGTGAGTTCCATCCAGTTGGTTGCGTCGAACGATCCATTCGCGTCCACACCGATCGTGAGATCAGGAAACCGCTCGCGAACCCTGCGGACGTGCCCGAGGCGACCGGGAGCGATCTTGACCTTCACACGTCCGATGCCACTCGCCACCGCCTCCTCTACATGGTCGAGCGCGTCGTCGCCGATGCTCACGGCCACAGAGGCAGGTACCTGCTGCGTCGACGCACCCAACTCATCGACGAGGCGCTCCCCTCGTGATCGTGCAATGGAGTCACACACCGCCTCGTCGACGGCAGCAGCGAGACAGGGAGTCATACCGCCGTTGCGTGCAGCCATCATCACGGCTTCGAACGGCTCGTCCTGGCCGGGGAAGGGGGCAGCCTCTCCCCAGCCGGTCACACCTTCCTGGGTGATCGCAACGATGCCGACCATGCGACGTGTCACCTCACCGGTCGCCGTCACGAACGGCGCCCGCAAGGGAAGCTCGAGTTGGTACAGCGTTGCATCGACCGGTGACTGCTTCACAGCCGCGACCCTAGCGAGTTTGACGAGGCGCCACCGAACGCCTGAAGAGCTACGGCCCCTCTACGACGGGCCGCCACATCTCGGCAGCCCGGGGAGCGATCTCAGAGACCGGCACCACGTCCCCGACGAGGCCCGCTTCGGCGATCCATCTTCGTGCATCGCCTTGACAGGCAAAGAAGTTGATCGTCGGGCACCAGTTCTCAACGACGCTGCGCCCGTCGTACCCCTCCGCGATGAACAAGACGGCGTCGGTGTCGGGCACACCGGAGACGAACGTGATCCGTATCGGGGTATCGCCGAGTGGACTCGTCGACTCGACCGAACCATCTGCCTCGAGGGCTCCGAAGATGCCGATGGCGTCGAGGGCACACCACGTCCAGCGAGTTACTCCCTCGATGCGGATCTCGTGGCGGGTTCGCTCGACTGAGAGGCCTGCGATCGCGAGGAGTTGCCCTTCGTCACCGAGACGAACCCTGCCACGCACGTCGTCGCGCTCGAGCATCGTTTGAAGAGCATCCGTGTCGATCCCAGCCGCCTCGGCCCACACGGTCGGCGAGATGGGGCCGGGGTGTTCCAGGAGCAGGCGGAACCCCGCCGATCGTACGACGGCAACCTCCGGTGGAACACCGATCGCCTCTTCGACCTCATCGATCGCTCTCACTCCGCGCTCCTCATGATCTCCCTCATCTTGAATCATTGCCCTTTCACGATACTATGTGCGTGAATAGGTGCCGCACCACGCGGCTTCGACGCAACCGGCAGCAGATGGGGTGACCACCGTGGGACGACCAGCGATCATCGAGCCGACACCGATACCCCTCCCGGACGAGGAACTCATCGCACGCATCTTCCGTGGACTCGGCGATGCCTCGAGAATCAAGATCCTCACGACCCTGCTCGATGGACCGAGAACACAAAAGGAGATCGTCGACGCTGTGGATCTCTCACAGGGCAGGGTGTCGCAGCATCTCTCGTGTCTCGTGTGGTGCGGCTACCTCAGGAGCGAGCGTCGGGGCCGTACCGTCGTCTACGAAATCGCCAACCCGCGCGTACTTGCTCTTCTCGACATCGGAAGCGGTTTCCTCGATTCGACATCGGGCGATATCGCATCGTGTCGTATCGTTGGACCGGACGTTGGAGAGAATCGGGAATAATCTATTTGCTTTTCACGATATATTAGTGAGTGACCGATCAGTGGAGAGCAACGGATGAACCAGCAAATACGGCTCGATGTCACGGGTATGACATGTGACGGATGCGAGGACCACGTGAGCGAAGCTCTGGCTCGAGCGGGACTCACAGACATCGAGGTCGACTGGAGACGCGGTTTCGCGTCCGGTATCGACACCGGATCGTTCGACGTTGCAAAGGCGACCGATGTGTTGGAAGGATCGGAGTACGAGATCATCTCGACCGCGACTCGAGACGGCCAGACACCATCACCCGAGCTGGGCAACGACACCGACTACGACCTCCTGATCCTCGGGTCGGGCTCTGCTGCGTTCGCCGCAGCCATAAAGGCGAGGGACCTTGGAGCCTCCGTCGCCATCATCGAGCGTGACACGATCGGAGGTACGTGCGTCAACATCGGCTGCGTGCCGTCAAAAGCGTTACTGAGACCTGCCGAGCTGTATCACCAGGCAGGCCACTCCCCGTTCGCGGGAGTGCCGACATCGGTAGGAGACGTCGATCTGACTGAACTCATCGAATCCAAGGATGAACTGGTCGGTGTCCTGCGCCAAGAGAAGTACGCCAAACTGCTCGAGGTCTACGGTATCGACTTCATCCAGGGAACAGCGCGATTCTCGGGCCCATCGAGCGTCGAGGTCGACGGACGCACGGTGACCGCGCGCAGATACCTCATCGCAACCGGTGCGTCGAGTTGGGTGCCACCGATCGAGGGCCTCGACGACAGCGACTATCTCACATCGACGACCGCGCTCGAACTCACGGAGCTTCCGGGCGAGCTCATCGTCGTCGGCGCCAACGCCATCGGTCTCGAACTCGGCCAGCTCTTTGCCCATCTCGGATCCAAGGTGACCTGGGTCGAGGCTCTCGAGCGGATCGCACCGTTCGAAGAGCCGGAGATCTCAGAGATCCTCCGTGAGCACCTCGAGTTGGAAGGAGCCATCGTCTATGAACGTACAACGGCTCTCCGGGCGGGTAGGGACGGTGAGCGTGTGTGGCTCGACATCGATGCCAACGGCACGACGATCCGCCTGGAGGCGGATGAGGTGCTCATGGCAACCGGTCGCCGGGCGAACACGGCAGACATCGGTCTCGAGCTAGCGGGTATCGATCTCGACGATCATGGTTCTGTGATCGTCGACGCAGGGCTCGCGACCTCCAACCCTTCCGTGTGGGCCGCAGGCGACGTCACGACGACTCCCCAGTTCGTGTACGTCGCCGCAGCGTCGGGCAACATGGCAGCAGAGAACGCCTTGCGTAGCTCGGGACGTGCGATCGATTTCCGAACGATGCCCCGCGTGACGTTCACAGCCCCGGCGATCGCGTCGGTTGGCTTGACAGAAGCTGCTGCCCTCGACGAGGGCCGTGCGGTAGCAACGTCGACCCTTCCGCTCGAGGCCGTGCCGCGAGCGCTCGTGAACCGTGACACGACGGGAATCGTCAAACTCGTGGCCGATGAGGCGACGGGAGAACTCCTTGGAGCCCATGTGCTGGCTGAGGGTGCCGGCGATGTGATTCAGGCGGCCGTCGTTGCAATGAACTACCACGCAACGGTCGATGAAATCGCTGCGATGTTCCACCCGTACCTGACGATGGCCGAGGCCCTCAAGCTTGCAGCCCAGACGTTCAGCAAGGACGTGGCCAACCTATCCTGCTGTGCAGCGTGACCCGAACATGACCCAGCGTAGTTTTCCGACCTAATGATCACAGACAGAAAGGAGTGACCGTGACCCGTTTCATGATCCCTCGAACCGCTCACTGCAGCGACGGCTGTAAGCCACAGTCCTGAGCACGACGCGAAACTGCTGAACCTTCCAGGCCCCCGGTGTCACCGGGGGCCTGGAACGCGCCCACTACGTTGCTATCCTCGCCGCCATGAGCCACCTGATCGGGCCTCCGGCCGCCCACGTCGTCGAAGAGGAACTCGGCGACGACATCGTCCTCTACGACACCGAGCGCAAGCAGTTCTACGAGTTGAACCCAACGGCGAGCGATGTCTGGCGCCTCGCGACGGGCGAGTTCACCGAGACCGAGATCGTCGATCTGCTCGGTGCGGCCTACGAGATGGACCCCGAGGAGCTGCGGTCACAAGTGAGCGAGGTCCTCGAGATGATGCGCGATGCGTGCCTCTTCGCCGAGTCCCCATGACGGGTAAGCCCCTCGCTGATTGGCGGTCCGAGCGCACGTACGAGATCCTTCGCATGCCGATTCGCCTCGCCTCGACCGACGAGCGCCTCGGCCCGATCCTCGACCGGATCTGTGAGGATTTCGCCTCGACGGATGACGAGCCGATCGCCACCATCTCGATCCGATCCGATGATGACGGATTCACCGTGTGGGCTGGCGAGACGAAGAAGTCCAATGTTCTCGACTTCGACCAGTCCGTGATGAAGCTGATGTCGACGCTTCACCGCGAGGCCATGAAACTGTGCAGCCTGTGGTCCGTGCACGCCGGAGTGGTCAGTCGCGACGGACGGGCGGTGGCGTTCCCCGGAATATCCGGTGTCGGCAAGTCGACCCTTGCCGGTGCGTGCGTGGCTGCGGGATGGGACTACGTCAGCGATGAGACGCTGAGTTTCGACCCCGATACGATGGAGGTCGTGCTCTATCCGAAGCCGATCTGGATGGATGGGAAGGCGACTCGTTCGGTTGGACTCGACGACGCTGGACTGACCATCACGCCGGACCACTACAAGTACCCGGTGACCCCCAGGGATCTCGGGGGGCGCATCGCCAATGGCCCGATTCGCCTCGCACACCTGATCCTCATCGAACGATCCAAGGAGGACCCGAAGATCGAACCGCTGCGACCGGCGGAACTCGTGACGCTGCTCCTTCGCAACACCTTCAAGAAGGCAGATGACTCGGAACGCAAGTTCACCGAGGCGGTTGCGGTTGCGTCACACGTCGAAGGGCACCGGCTCATCTTCGATGAGCCGGTGCAAGCCGTTCGACTACTCGACGCCCTGACCTGAGGTCACCACCACGCAGGCGACCCTGGTTATCAACTCTCCCCCGGAAATCAGACCGGTGGTCCTTTCGGCGTCGGCGTCGGCGTCGGCTTGACGACAACCGGCGGCGGTGCGCATGCCCCGTCCGACGACGTGCTGCTCGTGCTCGACGTCGACGACGTGCTACTGGTGTCACCCGACGTGCTCCCCGTCGACGATG
>CAYLVM010000064.1:0-13228 GCA_964387145.1 uncultured Acidimicrobiaceae bacterium | reverse complement strand
GGGCTCGCTTCGCTCGCCGCTGTCGGTTCGTTCGGCCTAGCGGCCTCTCTTGTCGGCTGTCGGTTCACTCGGCCCAGGGGCCTCGCTGTCGGCTTACGGCCGATGGCCGATGGCCGATGGCCGCTAGAACGCCGTCGTCCTCGCGGCGAGGATGTCGTCGAGAGCATGTTGGATCGAGCGGCGTACGTCTTCGGCTCGCTCGAGGCGTTCGAGCGTGTCGATCGGTCGATCAGGGCCGCATGGCTCGAGCGGTGGGAGAAACCGGATGCGCCATCTGATCGGCAGCGGTATCGGGTTCAGCGCAATGGCGATCTCCTCGACGCGTTGCTCGGGGAAGATCAGTCGGACGAGCTGGGCGAGTCGTTTCGACACCATGACCGCCGGGTGTACTTCCTCGGAGCCGACGATCGCCACCGGCACGATGGGGACGCCCGCTTCCTCTGCGAGGTCGGCGAAGCCACCCCGACCGAGGCGGCCGACACGGTACGCCTCCCACACCGGCTTCATGAAGCCGTGCTCACCTTCGGGAAAGACACCGAGGAGATGCCCCCTCCTGAGGAGCTCCCTGGCATCGTCCCTTGCCGCATAGGCTGCCCCCACCTTCCGATAGAGATGTGAGACGAACGGCAGCATGTTGAAGATCTCGGTGCCGATGACGCGGACGCGTCTCGGGATACTCGCTTCGTTCATCACCGAGAGTGACAGCATGGCCCCGTCGTAGGGGAGGGCGGCACCTCCATGGTTGGCAACGAGGACTGCGCCGCCGTCCATGGGAACGTGCTCGATACCGTCGACCTCGACCCGAAAGTAGTCGTAGTACAAGCCGTTGAGTACATGCCAGGCCATCTCGGCGATCACGGGATCGAGTCCGAAGGCATCGGGGTCGTAGGTGGCGAGGGTGATGTGGCGCCAGAGCGTCGGCCATGTGCTGAACCCCAGCGATCCGGTGAGCGGAAATGCTCGATCGGCGATCGTGCCGTTGCCATGTAGCCCGCACGACTCAGTACCTGTCACGACCGGGAGCCCACACGGGTGACCTTCGATACTGGTCCAGGTGCAATGGAGAGATGTATCGATGAATCGACCCAGACGGGCATCCAGCGCCGCGCGCCGTGCCCGTGCCTCTGCTCTGTCCTCGGGAGAGATCCCAGGCAGTTGCAACGAGCCGAGACCTTCGATCGGGCCCTTCGCATCGTCCTCGATCTGGCCGATGGAGGAAAGAGCGTCGATCAACGCTGACTTGTTCATGCTCGAACGGCCTGCGACCTGCTGGTCGCGGGCGAACTCGAGAAGTTCCTTCTTCGTCAGTCGCTCGAGTTCAGCTCTCGTCATCGTGAGCCTCGATCGATCCGTATGCGCTGAGCACCGTCTGTCGGCAGGTGTACCTGGGCGAGAAGCCGACCACGTCGTGCATCTTCGTCGTGTCGGTGATCCGTCCGTGCTTGAGGAGACCCTTGAGGTGCTCTGGTGAGGAGATGCCGAACCGGGAGAGGCCGTTGAGCACTGCGTCGAATGAGCGCCCCGGGAGAGCCTGGGGAATCCTTCTCCCGAGGCGTAGGACGCGTGAGAGGTACATCTGGCCGTCGGCGGCGATGTTGAACGTGCCGGGAGTCGGGTGGTCCATGGCATGTTCGAGCGCCCTCACTGCGTCGAGTTCATGGATGAACTGAAGTCGTGGATCGAACCCCATGAGGGTCGGTACCGTCGGAAGCGTGAGGTACCTGCTCAAGGGGTTGCCGACACCGGGCCCGAAGATCGGAGCGAAACGCAACGTCGTGAACGATATGTCGGGGTGCCGCTCACGGGCCTCACCGATGAAGTGCTCCATCTCGGTGAGGTCGCGTTGGAAGCGACTCGGTCTTCCGTGTGACCTCGTCGTCTCGGTGAGGACGGAAGGGTTCCGGGGGCTTGCCCCATAGATGGCAGTGTCCGACTTGACGACGACCGATTCCACGCTGGAGAGTCGTTCGATCGCACCGAAGAGGGCGAGCGCGCCGACGATACGTTCCTCGGAGTCCGTGCTCCGTCCCTCCTCCGATGTGCGGTGGACGGACTGGAGATGGATGACGGTGGTCGGGGCCACCTCGAGAACGTACTTCGCGAGCGCCAGGCGGTCGAGGGAGAGGTGTTGGAAGTCGGATCCGAACGCCACTACCGGATCATGGTCGTCCACAGCGAAAACGGTGGTGTTTGGACGCGCTTCGAGACGTCGGATCAGCTTCCCGCCCGTCCACGTCGCTGCACCGGTGACCAGTATTCGTTCCACGGTGGCCAGAGTAGAGGGGGTAGGACGACCATCGCCCGGCCAACCTCATGCGATGTGTCGTGGGACGTACGTCCAGAGTTCGCCTACCTTCTTGCAATGACCTCTGACTATCACCCGCCTCCGAATCAGCGCACGCTCGGTGTGATCGGTGTTGGGTTGATCGGTGGTTCGATGGCTCTCGGGTTGCGGAAGGCCGGATGGAGGGTGGTGGGGTATGACCCCGATCCCGACGTCCGCTCCTTGCTCGAGGACCTCTCGATCGTCGATGAAGTCGCAGACGATCTTGAAGACGTCGTCGACGGAGACGTCGACCTCATCGTTGTCGCTGCGCCACCGAAGGCCACGATCGAGATCCTCGCGATGATCGACACCGATGTTCCCACGATGGATGTGACCGGAGTCAAGTCCCCCGTCCTCGATGTTGCCTCGACGATCCCGAACTTCATCGGCACGCATCCCATGGCGGGCCGAGAAACGGCGGGTCCACGGGCCGCGACGCCTGCGTTGTTCAAGGGTGCTACGTGGGTGGTCATCGAGGGTGCCGACGCAGACGCGCAGCGCCTCGTGGAGTCGGCGATCGTCGAATTGGGTGCCCGAGTCGTCCGTATGGAGGCGGCAGATCATGATCGCGCGGTTGCTGCGATCAGCCACCTGCCCCATCTTGTCGCCGGTGCACTCCTGGCGGGGGCGGTGGACACACCCAATGCGCTGGAACTCGCAGCAGGCAGCTTTCGGGATCTCACTCGAGTAGGAGCCTCCCTGCCGTTGCCGTGGGTCGAGCTCCTCAAGACGAACCGTCAGCCCGTTCTCGACGCGATCGGGCATCTCCGTGTCCGGTTGGCAGTCCTCGAGGCTGCGATCGTCTCAGACGACGACACGCTGCTGTCTCTTCTGACACAAGCCAGGGAGGTCCGCAGATCCCTCGGAGCACCGGTGGCACAGGTTCGCGTCGCTCTCGCCGATCAACCCGGTGAGTTGGCCAAGGTTGGCCACGCCTTCGAGGCATCGGGTGCCGACATCAGAGACATCCAGATGCGTCACGCACCGTACGGCGGTGGCGGCGTGCTCACGGTTGCCGTCCGTCCGGGTGAGGAGAACACCCTGCGCGACGCCCTCACAGATGCAGGCCTGCTTCTGGTTCCCTAGGACTCGCGGTCCCCCCTCGCTCGAAGACTCGCTTGTCCCCCCTGAAGGGGAGACGGATGTTGGGTATCGTCTACTCTTGCCGATGGAGGAAGCATGATCCCAGCACGGCCCCGATTCACTGTCGGCATCGAGGAGGAGTACTTCGTCGTCGATCGAGCGACCCGAGATCTCGTGACTGATCTCCCGAGGTCACTTCTCGCAGACCTCGAGCACCCGCCGGTTGGGGCGACGAGTCCGGAGTTCATCAGGTCTCAGATCGAGATCGGAACCCCCGTTGCGCTCGATGTCGTCGAGGCAGGTGAGTACCTCGTACAGATGCGCCGGTTCGTATCCGATGTCGTCTCATCACACGACATGGCGATCATCGCCGCGTCGACTCACCCGTTCGCGGAGTGGGGTACCCAGCTGCGGACGAACAAGCGTCGCTACCGGATCCTGGAGGAGGCGCTCCAGGGTGTCGTGCGACGACTGCTGATCTGTGGCATGCACATCCATGTCGAGATCGGCGATGAGGATCTCCGGATCGATCTCATGAACCAGGTGACCTACTTCCTTCCACACCTCCTCGCTCTGTCGGCCTCATCGCCGTTCTGGCATGGTTCCGACACGGGGCTCAAGAGCTACCGCCCAGCGGTGTTCCGTTCGCTTCCGCGCACGGGCCTTCCCGAAGAGTTCCAGGATTGGTCGCACTATCAGCGGTACGTCGATGTACTCGTCGAAGCAGGTGTGATCGAAGACGCCTCGAAACTGTGGTGGGACATCCGTCCATCGTCACGCTACCCGACGCTCGAGATGCGCTCAGCGGATCTTTGTACCAGGTACGAGGATGCGATCGCGGTAGCGGCGTTGTATCAGGGCCTCCTGGCGATGCTGTACGAGCGTCGGGTGTCGAACCAGCGGTGGCGTATCTACGCACGGACCCTGATCGCTGAGAACAACTGGCGGGCGCAACGGTACGGCGTTGAAGAGTCGCTCATCGACTTTGGTCGAGGACGGCTGGTCCCGATGGTGGACCTTGCCGAGGAGCTCATCGATCTTGTCCGGGAGCAAGCGATCGAACTCGGAAGTATCGATGCGCTCACGCGGATCAAGGCGATCGCAGAAGGGGGGACCAGCGCTGATCGCCAGCACGCTGTGTTCGCAAGGGCGATCGAGGACGGTGCCGGGATACACGACGCGCTCGTAGCCGTCGTCGACCACCTCATCGATGAGACGGTGGAGGGTCTGTGACCTCGTCGATCCGTATCGCCGGGGCGCAGCTCGACCTCGTCGTCGGTGATCTCGACGGGAACGAACGGAAGATCCTCGATGCAATGGATTGGGCAGACCGACAGGCTGCCGACGTACTCCTCCTCCCGGAACTTGCTGTGTCGGGGTATCCGCCCGAGGACCTCGTTCTGCGGGATGGCTTCGTCGATGCCAACCTGGCGGTCGTCGATCGTCTCGCCGTGGCTTCGGGCTCAACCGCGGTCGTTGTGGGTTTCGTGGACCGGTTGGCGGTGAGTCAGAAGGACGATGATGCTGTAGGCCGCTCGGTGACGAACGCCGCGGCGATCCTTGCGAACGGTGAGATCGTCGACGTGTACCACAAGCATCTCCTCCCGAACTACGGCGTGTTCGACGAAGCACGGTACTTCGCTGAGGGCCGCACACCGATGACGCTGCACACCTTCGGTGGAGTCCCGTGTGGCGTATCGATCTGTGAGGACATCTGGGACGAGAACGGGCCGCCGACGGGACAGTCTCTGGGAGGAGCGAAGGTCCTGCTCAACATCAACGGTTCACCGTTCCACATCGGCAAGAGCGTCGATCGCATGGCGATGCTGACCGAGCGCGCGGCCCGCGGCAACGTTCACGTCGTATACGTCAACTCGGTCGGCGGCCAGGACGAGTTGGTGTTCGATGGTGCCTCGATGATCATCACACCCGACGGGGAGGTGCTCCATAGGTCCCCGCAGTTCCTCGAAGACCGGTTCGTGATCGACGTCGATGTTCCTTCCTCGGGGCCAGCGTTGCTGCCCGTGATCGAGGTGCCATCGCGTGTCGGTGACCGGCCCATGATCGATGCGCCGGCCGTTGCACCGGACCTCGATCCGTCCGAGGAGGTGTATCGGGCGCTGTGCACCGGGCTTTCTGGCTATGTGACAAAGAACGGGTTCTCAGAGGTCGTGGTCGGCCTTTCCGGAGGGATCGATTCGGCGCTCACTGCCACGCTCGCCGTCGATGCCCTCGGCGCCGAAGCGGTGCGCGGGGTCACGATGCCGACGCGATACTCGTCTCGAGGTTCCGTGGAGGACTCCATCGATCTCGCATCGAGGCTCGGGATCCGGATCGAGACGATCCCGATCGACGACGTGTTCGCGAACTTTCTCGACGCTCTGCACCCCGTGTTCTGGGATGCGCCCCACGATGTTGCGGAAGAGAACCTTCAGGCCCGTATCCGCGGGACCGTCCTGATGGCCATCTCGAACAAGTTCGGAGGGATGGTCGTAGCGACCGGGAACAAGTCGGAGATGGCGGTGGGGTACGCAACGCTCTACGGCGACATGGTCGGTGGCTATGCGGTGCTCAAGGACGTGTACAAGACCATGGTGTACGAACTCTCGAGATGGCGCAACCGCACCGAAGAGGTGATCCCGCTCTCGACCATCGACAAGGAACCCTCGGCAGAGTTGCGCCCCGATCAACGGGACTCCGATTCGCTCCCGTCGTACGACGATCTCGACGAGATCCTGTACAAGTACATCGAGGAGGACATGACGGCTCGTGACATCATCGCATCAGGGTGTGATGAGGAGCTCGTGCGGCGCATCGCTTCGATGGTCGACCGAAACGAGTACAAGCGCCGCCAGGCCGCGCCCGGGGTCAAGATCACACGCAAAGCGTTCGGGCGAGACCGGCGGTTGCCGATCACGAACAGGTTCCAGCCGTGACGGAGCGTTCGATCGGGCCGGTGCTCATGAACGGGGTGAAAGTGGATCCCGCGCACGCAGCGATCAGCGTTTTCGACATCGGTTTCCAACGTGGATACGGGTGCTTCGAAGCGATGCGTTCCTACGGGGGGACTCCGTTCCGCATGCACGCCCACCTCGACCGACTCGCCAACAGCGCTCGGAACCTGAGAATCGAACTTCCGGACAGGAGTGTCCTTGCAGACTGGTGCCTCCAGTCGTCGAAGCCAGGAGACGGACAGCTACGCGTCTTCGTAACCGGAGGTCTCGACGCGAAGAACCCGGGGACGGACAATATGATCGTGATCTTTCTCGAACCCCTGCCTGAGATCCCGCCATCGGTACGACTCGACGTGATCGAGGCACCGTGGCACGCAGACGGGAGAACCTCTGAGTTGACCGGCGCCAAGACGTTGTCGTACGGACCGAACCTCGCGGCGACGATCGCCGCCCGGTCGCGCGGCTACGACGACGCGGCTCTGGTTGGTGTCAACGACATCGTTCTCGAGGGTCCCACGTTCAGTCTTGGATGGGTCCGTGGCGGGGTGATGTACACGCCGAGTCTCGAAAGCCATATTCTCGAATCGATCACACGGGAGGCGACCCTCGAGGTCGCCGAGCGGATCGGTATCGACACCGAGACCGGTAGCTACGACCGGAGCCACTTCCTGAGTGCAGACGAGGTATTCGTCATGTCGACGGTTCGCGAGGTCCTGCCCGTGACCGCCGTCGGGGACACCGAGTTCGAGCCGGGCCCGATCACGGCAGCGTTGCGTCGGGGGTTCGGTGACCTCGTCAGGGAGGAGACGGGGTGATCTGGCTTCTCGATGACGTCGATCGTCTCTACGAGGGTGTCGTCTCGGATCCCGATACGTGGATCGAGCAGAGGTTCATCGACTGGTCTGAATCGGTCGTCTCGGGAGGTGAGATCGATCGGGAGATCTCGAAACACCTCAGGCGTGTCATGGTGATGGCACGCAAGCTCCGCGCGTTCTGGGCAGATCACGCCGATCGGCCGGATCTGGAGTGGCGTTCGAAGGTCGATATCGCCCTCGGACCGCGAGCGTGGCGTCCCGTGATGAACCTTTCCATGGCCCTGCTCGAATCCCACGCGGGTGAGGATCTGTTCGATCGCACCGCCGGTCTGTTCCGAATCGTCAACAACGCACCGTATCTCGACGGTATTGGCTACAAAAAATGGTCGGAACGCCACACGCCTTCCGTCTAGCCGGGTAGCATCACCTTCGTGATTGGTAGCAGGCGCGTTGCAGTGGTCGTAGGCATCGTGGTTTTCGTCGCTGCTTGCACATCGAGTCCATCTGCCGAAACAACGACAACCACAGCACAGGTACCGTTGACCACGATCGCTGCCGATTCCACAGCGACGACGACGAGCCAACCCACCACGACGACGGCCGCGCACGAGGAACTGACCCCGCCGCGCTACCGGATCGTCGAGCGGATCGAGGGTGAGGGCCCTGGGGACACCGTCGTGGTTCTTCTTGACCCGACGAGTTACGACTCTCTGACCGATATCGACCTGTTCGATGTCATCGCCGAGGTCGTCGAGCTCTTCCCGCCCATCTCCGTGATCCACATCGTGGACGATCCTGAAGCGGCGAACGTGGTTGCGAACCCGGATGCGTCGAACGCAGAGATCCAGGCGATCCAGATGAACTACCTCGCCAGGCTCGACAACGGCTTCAAGATCACATACCTGGGACCCTTTGCATCGAGTGGCACCGCTGTGCTCGGGAGCTGATCGGCTCATCCCTCCTCACAGCAAGAGGCTTGCCGTGAGGAGAAAGCTTCCAAAGCCAACGGCATCGGTGATCATCGTCAGGAAGATGTTCGAGGCCATGGCGGGATCTTGGTTCAAACGTCGCAGGATCAACGGGATGCTCGATCCGGCGAGCGCGGCAGCGATCGATCCGATCATCATCGAGATCCAGATGATGACCGCCATCTCGAAGGGCGATGGGTTCAGACCGCCGGCACCGTCGGTGCCCATGAGGAGAACAGCGACGGCGACGAGCGCTGCACCGGCCGTGGCGATGACGGCACCTCGCACGAGCCCGATGATGAGCTCGCGTCGCACCGCCCGCGCCTCCTTGCCTCGGGGAAGCTCGTCGACAGCGAGAGAGCGGATCGTGACCGCAATGGCTTGCGCACCGCTGTTCCCGGACAGTCCGGCGACGAGCGGCATGAACGCGGCGAGGAGCGCGTATCGGGCGAGCGTTCCTTCGAACTGCGCAACGATGAAGACCGTGATGAACCCTGCTGCGAGGTTGAACATGTTCCAGGGGAGCCTGCGTCGCACCGACTCCCGTACGGGTGTGAACACGGACTCCTGATCGCCGGCACCGAACATGATGGCGATGTCCTCACCCGCTTCTGCCTGTATCGCTTCCATGGCCTCAGAGACCTTGACCATCCCGACGAGCGTTCCCCCGTGGTCGACGACGGGGATGGCGATCAGCGTGTAGCGCTGGATGAGCTCGGCGACCTCTTCGCGGTCGGTGTCGGTGCGAACCATTGCGATGTTCGTTTCCATCACCTCGTCGACGCCGGTGCTCGGTCTGGCGAACACGAGCTCGCGGAACGGGATGACACCGACGAGCCGCCCGTTGTCATCGATGACGTAGACGTATCGAAGGTTCGATCCCAGCTCATCGTGGAGTCTCCGCAGCGCCTCGATCGCCTCCCCTGCAGTCATCCCTGCGGGAAGTGCCGCGTAGTCTGTGGTCATCATGCCGCCGGCCGTGTCCGCCGGGTACACCAGGAGGGACTCGACTTCGGCTGCCGTTGTAGGGTCGAGCGCGTCGAGCACAGCGCTGCGCTCGCTTCGGGAAAGGGCCCCGATGAGGTCCACCGCCTGGTCGGTCTCCATCTCGGAGATGAGCCCGGCGGCTTCTACGGGTTCGAGTTCTTCGATGACGTCGGCAGCGGCCTCGGGTCGCATCTGATCGAGGACGTCTCCAGCGTCGACCGGTTCGAGGTCCTGGAGAAGATCGGCAGCGCCTTCTTCGTCAAGCGCCTCGAGAATGTCTGCAGCCTCGTGAGGATCCGAACCGGCGATCTGTTCCCATGCATCCTGGTGCGCGTCGAGGTACTCCTCGGCTTCCTCCGGACGGCGACGCGCGAGATCACGGATGGCAGCACTGAGATGACCTGGGCGACGGATCCTGATCTTCATGACAGATGCAGCCTATCGCCTGTATCGACTTTGGACGCGTAACAGGCCCCCAGGGGGATAGGGGCCTGTCACGCTTTTGGTAGGTCCCCCAGGGGGGACGAGGGGACCTACTAAGGGTCGACTTGGCGACCCAGCACCCCTGAGGATATCGGATTGTGGGGACACTTCAAGTCAGACGGTGTTTTTTCTGCGTCACGATGTCGAAATAGTGCCGCTCGGACCGTGTTCGAACGACCGCTCCACGATGCGCCCGATCGTCCATCCCGGCACGGATACATCCTCGAGAGCCTGGTGGAGTGCAGCTTCGAGTGGCTCGTCGATCGCAAGAAGTAACCCCCCGCTGGTCTGGGCATCTGCAAGGAGAATTCGCGCCTCGTGCCCGAGAGGCCCGAACGAGCACATCACCTCAACGGCGCTCAGGTTCCGTTTGGAACCACCGGGGACCATTCCCTGCTCGATGAGATCCTCGACTCCTGTGAGTACAGGAACTTGCGCGACATCGATGTAGGCGCTGACTCCGGATCCGCGTACCATCTCTGCGAGATGGCCAAGGAGGCCGAACCCGGTCACGTCGGTGGCAGCCTCCACGCCGACCCTGTGGGCAGCTTGCGCTGCCCCGGCGTTGAGCGTCGCCATCGTGTCGATCGCGGTGCGTTCGACGTCGGGATCGGCCACCCCGTTCTTGACGGCCGTAGCGATGATCCCGGTACCGAGAGGCTTGGTGAGGACGAGTACCTGTCCCGGCCGTGCAGCGCTGTTCGTCATGATCTCGTCCGGGTGGACGGTTCCCGTCACGGCGAACCCGTACTTGGGTTCGGCATCATCGATCGAGTGGCCTCCGATGATGACGCATCCAGCATCCGCCATGACGGAGATGCCCCCCTCGATGACCCGCTCGAGCACATCGAACGGGATCTTGTCCCGAGGCCAGCCGATGAGTTGGAGCGCCGTCATCGGTTCTGCCCCCATCGCGTAGATATCGGACAGTGCGTTGGCCGCGGTGATCCTTCCCCAGTCGAACGGGTCGTCGACGATGGGGGTGAAGAAGTCGACGGTCTGGACGAGGGCGCGGTCCTCATCGATCTGGATGACCCCGGCGTCATCCGAACCGGTGATCCCGACGAGGAGATCCGGGTGCTGGGTAGCTGGATGGTTGTGCAGGGGACGCAGTACCTGCGTCAGCTCGTCAGGTCCGAGCTTGCATGCTCAACCGGCGCCGTGCGAGTACGCCGTCAGGCGAATGGGGTCCATGGGGAGGGAGGGTAGACGGCTGAGCGGTGTTCGATGACAGCGGTGGACGTTCTCGTGTGCCGGGTTTGCGGGTTCGCGGTCCCCCTTCGTTCGCAGACTCGCTTGGGCCGGGTCTTGGCCGTACCGGGCTCGCGGGCTCGCGGTCCCCCCTCGCTCGCAGACTCGCTTGTCCCCCCTGAAGGGGGGACAGCTGTTCTTGCTTCGCTGCTCGAGTGGTACGAAGCTAGGTCCTCAACGAAGAAGTGAGGGTTCTGTGAAAGTTGGCATCATCGGAGGAGGCACGATGGGTGTGGGAATCGCCCATCGTTTCGCTGCTCGGGGCGCAGAGACGTCGATCGTCGACATCGACCTCGAGAAGGCGGAATCCGCCGTAGAGAGAGTCGCCGGGACGCTGCGAACCGCAGCCGAACGAGGGAAGCTCACCCCCGAAGAAGCGACCGAGGCGATAGGGAGGATCCACGCGGTCGGCTCCATCGATCACCTCGACGAGGACCTCGACGTGATCATCGAGGCTGTCATCGAGAGGCTCGAGTTGAAGCGGTCGATCCTCGAGGCTGCCGAGGTCAGACGACCCCGTGTGCTTGCATCGAACACGTCGAGCATCTCGATCGACTCACTTGCAGAGACACTCCAGCGGCCAGGCGAGTTCGCAGGCATGCACTTCTTCAACCCGGTGTGGGCGATGCACCTCGTCGAGGTGATCAGAGGCAATCAGACGGATCAAGCGACGCTCGACAGCATCAGTGACCTGGTGGAGTTCCTCGGCATGGAACAGGCCGTCATCAACGATTCGGCCGGGTTCGCGACGAGTCGGCTCGGTGTACTTGTTGGTCTCGAAGCCATCCGCATGGTGGAGGAGGGAGTTGCGGCGCCACAGGACATCGACCGGGCCATGACACTCGGCTACCGGCATCCGATGGGTCCGCTCATGTTGGGTGATCTCGTGGGGCTCGATGTCCGTCTCGAGATCGCCGACCATCTTGGGTCTGTGTACGGCGACCGCTTCGAGGCGCCGGCTCTGCTGCGGTCCATGGTCTCCCAGGGCTTGCTCGGCAAGAAGACGGGGAGGGGTTTCTACGATTGGTCGACGGGGTCAGCTCGTCCCATCGAGGAACCGTGAGATAGCCCGGTACGTCGAATCAGGGTCGTCGATGAGGGGGTTGTGGCCTGCCCCGGGAATGGAAACGACGTTGCAGACCGGCATCGAAGCGGCCATGCGGCGTGCAATCGTCGCGTACTTGGAGTCCCGTTCGCCGTGTACCAGGAGCACGGGCATTGTGAGGTCGGCGAGACGATCCCACGCGGAGGGTTGCGTGCCCTGACCAAGATCGACCAGAGCGCGAGCGAGCCCTTCGACCGTGTTGTGCGAACGCACCGACCGGTCTGCTGTCCTCTCAGTCGTATTTCGAAACCTGACGGCGGTGATCCCTGTGGTGGCCCACTCCTCGAGGAAAGCATCAAGCGTCATTGTGGAGATGCGATCGGCGAGCGCACGGTCGCTATCTGCGCGAGCTCGCCGCGCTGCGGGATCTTCAATCCCGGCCGACGCCGATACGAGAACGAGATGTGAGACGAGACCGGGGTGGCTCAACGCCACGAGCAGAGCGACTCGGCCACCCTGGCTGTAGCCGAGCAAGGGGGCAGGCTCACCGACGGAGGCGATGACGCCGGCGACGTCATCGACCGCTTCAGCCAACGAGGATGGCGGACTTCCACCATGGCCGGGAAGATCCGGAGCGGTCACAGCGCGGTGAAGCTGTTCGGCGGCTGGTGCGAACTGGGCGCCGGTAAGGGTGAATCCGTGCAGTGCGACGAGCGGGGGACCCGACCCGAACCGTCGTACTGCGAGCACGGGGATCAGGACTCGTCGATGGGAATCTCGGTCGTGAGCACTTTGTAGACGATGGCGGCGACGATCGCACCGAGTAACCCGAGGAGGAGGAGTTTCTTCATACACCGATGGTAGTGGGCGCAGGGTGTAGGAACCCTACGTTCTGTCGCCGATGCGAGCCTGGAGGATTGGGGTCGAGTTGTGGTCTGTGCCGTGCCGGGCTCGCGGGCTCGCGGGCTCGCGGTCCCCCCTCGCTCGAGGACTCGCTTGTCCCCCCTGAAGGGGGGACGGGAGAATCGGAAGCCCGAAGACAGGTTCGACTTCGTGGATCGAGGTGTACCGGCGACGCGTACGCAGCCAGGAACGGCCCGGAGTTTCCGACTGTGAACTGTGAGCTGTAAACCCGTCGCGTTCACCTGCCTACCAATCCAGGCTTGAAAGTGGGGACGGCAGAGCGATGCAGGGCGATAGCGCAGCAGGACGGTGGGCGAGCTTGCGGGTGCGAAGGGAAGGAACCGGTGATCGGTCTTTACCGTGCCGGGCTCGCGGGCTCGCGGTCCCCCCTC
This sequence comes from uncultured Acidimicrobiaceae bacterium, assembly GCA_964387145.1. Lineage (GTDB taxonomy): Bacteria > Actinomycetota > Acidimicrobiia > Spongiisociales > UBA5794 > JAMBLL01. The sequence goes on along the minus strand of CAYLVM010000064.1, from coordinate 21 downwards.
GCTCGAGGACTCGCTTGTCCC
>CAYLVM010000063.1:0-13264 GCA_964387145.1 uncultured Acidimicrobiaceae bacterium | reverse complement strand
AGCCCGCGAGCCCGGTACGCGAAGAACTCAGGGACAAGCGAGTCTGCGAGCGAGGAGGGACCGCGAGCCCGAGCCTCTCCCGTCCCCCCTTCAGGGGGGACAAGCGAGACCTTGAGCGAGGGGGGACCGCGAGCCCGCGAGCCCGGTACGGCAAAGACCCGTACAACTCGAACCCCCATCCCCCTGCTCGTTGCTGACGCTCCTCACCTATCCCCCTTGAAAGATGGATGGAGGAACGGCGTGCCTTGCACCGATTCGTTCCAGGTGTGGACGCCGCGAGACCATTGCAGTCACTGCGATAGCCGGTGATCGTGATGGTGTAGATCGCGTACCCAGGGTGAACCGGGAAGGGCAAACGGCTGCCCCCTTTTTCCACACGTCCTCTACGGATCGACCGTGACCGCAGGCGGATCTGATACGACGTTGCCACGACCTTGCGTCCTCCAATCGGCCCGCCAGCTCGTGTTGACACGCCAGAACAGCCAGGTCGCCATGCCGATCAGTATCGGCGGCAGGAGGGTGAGAGCACGAAAGAGGAGGACGCCGGCCGATATGAGGCTCGTGTCGACGGGGACACCCGGGTTGGCCGTCTGCCATCCAAGCGTGAGTAACCCGATCCAACCGAGGTCGACGAGGCCGAGTCCGCCGGGACTCACCGGGATCATCACGAGGAACCGGCCGAGCGTGAACGCCAGAACCACCCAGGGGAGAGGGATCATCTCTGTGTCGATGCCAACCGCGTATACGGATGCAACGAACAGTCCGGTCATCATCGCGTGGTTCCAGACGGTCGCGATGGTCAATCGTCCGGCTCGTCGGCGCACGACCCCGTTGAGATCGGTCCTGAACTGGACGATGATCCTGACGATGTCCGGCGTGTCCTTGCGGACGAGGCGCATCACCCGTTGAGCGACACGGTTCGCCCAGAGAGCGAACCGTCGTGCGAGGTCCTCGTTGTCGAGGAGTTTGACCAGGAAGAAGACGGCTGCGCCTACGACGACGACACCACCGATCGAAACCGCCCACATCCAGGTCGCTGCGTCTCCCGTCAGGGCGATCCCGAACACGGCGATGACTGGCAGTGAGATCCGTGCAAGCCAGTCCCAGACCCCAGCTGCCAGGAGCCCCGCTGAGATGGCGTGTGGCGTGAACCCCCACGACATGTACATCGCGTAGTTGATGGGCAGGGCGATGGCACCCCCGGAGGGAACGGCGTTCGTCACTGCCGTGCCTGCCATGTGGTTGACGAACGACTCGCGCACACGAAGCGTGTCCATGACCTGGACGAGGACGATCGGGTACGCCATGAGGAAGGCGATCGCGAAGAACGCAACGACCGCCCACTCTCCCGGATCGATGGCGGCGACGTAGTCGAGCACGTCGCGGTAGTCGGCGAGGCTGGGAAGGATGAACCCGAAGACGGCGACGAGCACGGCAATCGTGATGCTCAGTGAAAGGAGGCGCTGCCACAACGGTCGTTTCTTGCGCTGTGGCGCCTCACCGAAATCGTCGACAGTCGGTGCCTGCCTGTCGTCTGTCATCTGTTGTCTGTTGTCTGTCGTCTGCTGTTTGTCATCTGTCGTCTGTCATTTCCTCGCTGAGCGACCACAACCTGTGGGCCTGCTCCGCGTCCCGTGCGTGACGGGTCGATTTCGACGGCGCCCTGTCCTGGAAGTAGATGCCTTCACGCAGGTCGATGGATGGCTCGGTTGCGAGCCACACGATCGTGTCGGCACCCTGGTCGGGTGTCCGCATCCATCGACCTCCGAGGGTGTAGGCAATGCGTACCACCGTCGAGTCACCGCCACCACCGAGACCGGTTCGAACGACCCCGGGGTGGACGGCGACGGCGGTGACGCCGTCGTCTCGGTACCGGTGGTTGAGTTCCGCTGCGTGGAGGATGTTTGCGAGCTTGGAGTGTCCGTACACCGCCATGAACTTGTATCGCCGATCGTCGAATCCGAGATCGTCGAAGAGGATCCCTTCTTTGGCGTAGGTGTGGGCGACGGAGGACGTGTTGATGACCCTCGATGGTGAAGGTCCGGTGAGTAGCCCGGTGAGCATGTTCGTCAGGAGGAACGGGCCGAGATGGTTGGTTGCAAAGGTCAGTTCGAACCCGTCGGGCGACTGTGACCGTTTGCCGACCACGATCCCTGCGTTGTTGACGAGGACGGCGAGATCGTCGTGTGTCTCGGCGAAGCGCAACGCGGCGTCACGAACCGACGTAAGGCTCGAGAGGTCGACGTCGAGAACGTCGATGTCAGCGCCGGTTGCAGCGGTGATCGCCGATACGGTCGCCGACCCCTTCTCCGAGTTTCGTGCCGTGATCGTGACACGAGCGCCGGCCCTTGCAAGCTCGCGTGCGACGACGAGGCCGATACCTGATGTGGCTCCGGTGACGAGCACCGATCGATCGTTGAGTGACCATGTCATGCGTTGCGAGCGTACAGCGGTCGCCGGGCGACGGCACCGACCGCCTTGTTGCTACAACGTTCTCAGGGCCTCCGTTGGGCTGACCCTTGCGGCACGCATGGCGGGGTACAGGCCGGCGATGACACCGATAGCGATCGCTGCGAGGAAGCCACCGATGATCGCGATCTGTGGGATGAGCACGTCCCAGCCTTTGTAGTTCGCGTACAGCGACGTCACGGCCACTCCTGCGAGGACCCCTCCGAGGCCTCCGATCGTCGAGAGCATCAGCGACTCTCCGAGGAACTGAACGGCGATGTGGCGCCGGGTGGCACCAAGGGCACGGCGCAGGCCGATCTCGCCGCGCCGTTCGAGCACGGAGATCACCATCACGTTGGCGATGCCGACACCTCCGACGAGGAGTGCAACGGCACCGAGGCCGAGGAGCAGGCTGGTGAAAGCGTCATCGGCAGCCTCGCGGGCTTCGAGAACGTCGGAGGGTCGTGTCACTTCGACCTCGTCGGGTGCTTCGGGGTTCACCGTTGCGGGAAGGACGCCACGCACATCGTCGATGTAGCGCGGATCGGTCCGAACGTAGATCCTGGCCGGTACCGAATTGTATCCGAGATAGGTCTCAGCGGCAGCAACTCCCACGAGCGCGGAACGGTCGATGTCGGGTGAGAGTTCGATCGAATCCATGATGCCCACGACCGTGAACCACTGGTCACCGAGCCACACGAGGGGGGCACCTTCGAGCGACCCGACACCGAGACGCTGTGCTGCGACCGCTCCAAGGACGGTGACTGGATAGTCGGAGGGAGCCTCGTCGAGGAAGACACCGTGGGCAATGGTGCCCTGAAGCGTGTCGAGGAGGTTGGGGCCTGCGGCGAGTACAGCGATCCCTCCGGTCTGTTCCGGTGGGATGTAGTCGGTGCGGTACACGTTGGCATCGACGGTGCCGAAGGAGGACACGGCCTGGACGGGACCGATCCTGGTCACCATCGACGGGGCTCCTTCGGGGAGCTCCCCCGAACCGGCCCCGATCCCCGTGCCGGCCTCGATCTGAAGCATGTTGGTGCCGAGCTGGTCGAGTTGGGCGAGAAGGTCGCTCTTGGATGATTCGGACAGGCCGAGCACCCCGACCATCGCAGCGATACCGATGACGATCCCGAGGGCAGACAGGAACGAGCGGAGGGGTCGTGTCCGCAACCCGATCCCTGCTGCACGCACAGCGTCGGCCGGGGTCAGGCGTGACGGGTCCAGTGTCGGGGCCGCCTTCATGCTGCCCTCGTGTCCGAGATGATCTGTCCGTCCTTGAGCTCGACCCTGCGGGGGAACCTCGCTGCGATCTCCCGGTCGTGGGTGATCACCGCGATCGTTGTTCCTTCCGCGTTGAGGCTCTCCATCAGTTCGACGATCGAGTTGCCTGCTGCCGAATCGAGGTTCCCCGTCGGTTCGTCTGCGAGGAGGATCTCGGGTGAGCCGACCAGTGCTCGTGCAATCGCGACGCGCTGGCGTTCGCCGCCCGAGAGTTTCGTCGCCATGTGTGTCATGCGGTCGGCGAGGTCGACTCGCTCGAGCGCCTCAGCAGCGAGGACCCGCCGGCGCCGCAGCGGCGTTCCGGTGTAGAGGAGGCCATCGGCCACGTTGTCGAGTGCCGTTTCGCCTGCAAGAAGGAAGAACTGCTGGAACACGAACCCGATCTTCTGTGAACGCAGTGCCGACAGCTTGCGATCGGCCAGCTCGGCCACGTCGTAGCCAGCGACCTCGACACGTCCCGATGTTGCCCGGTCCAGGGTTCCGATCACGTGCAGGAGCGTTGACTTGCCCGATCCGGAGGGTCCGACGATCGCCACGATCTCACCTTCGGCGATCCGCAGATCGACACCGCGCAGAGCGCGAACGGGTGGCGTTCCCTTGTACTCCTTGGTGACGCCCGACAGTTCGAGGACGGTGTTGGTCACGGGACGATCACCGTCATGCCTGCCGTGACGCCGGCACCGGATACCTCGACGAGGCCGTCGGCGAACATGCCGGGTTCGACGCCCACGAGAGCGGTCGTTCCGTTCGCGTCGACCGCTTCGATCGCGTACCCGCCCTCGGTGAGTGCAACGAGAGCGCTCACGGGAACGGCAAGCACGTCGGATGCTTCTTGCGTGACGACGTCGACCGACACGGGTGCCTCGTCGAGTCCTGCAGCGACCTGTGGTTTGTCGAGGGTCACTTCGACATCGAAGTAGCTGCCGTCTCCGTTCTGGGCACGGATGGCCACGGTCCCGACGGATGTGACCGTCGCCGGTGTCTCCGTGTCGTCGGGAAGCACGACGATGACATCGTCACCTTCAGCGACCATGCCCTGGTCTGCGCTTGCGAGCGCCACCGAGACCACCGTCGTAGCACCAGAGGTGAGGATCACCTGCACCCCGTTCTGGGTCATCTGGCCAACGTCCATGGTGAGCGATGCGACGCGGATCGGTTCCTCGAGGAACACGACGTTCGAGAACAGGACGTCACCCGTGTCGTCGACGCCGATGTCGTCCTGCCATCGTTTCACCATGTCCCGTGTGTCGTAGTCGAACTCCTCATCGACCGTGACGACACCGTCGGGGTCGTATCCGAGGGAGACGAGTGCGGTTTCGAGCTGCTCGACGTCGGGTCCCTCGACGCGGCGCACGAGGTTCCGGTACATCGGGAGGCTGCCCTCGAGAAGGACGACGGGGAGGTTGTCAACGGTGTACAGGACGTCGCCGAAGCCGAGAACGTCTCCGGCGTCTGGCACCGTGGTGAGGGTTCCAACGGCGTGGTTCACGACGGCCGGGCCTTCGACGTATCCGAGGGTTCCGTCGAGTGTCGTGACGTCCTGGAGCGTTGTTCTGACCACCTGTGTCGTGTTGGGAGGGAGCGACGTTGTTGCCTGCGCCTCATCGTCCGGCGTGGTCCCGATGGCCGTCCATGCAACGGCAGCACCGACCGATACGATCGCGACGATCCCAAGCCACATCCAGATGCTTCGCCGTGAGCGCTCCCGGGTCGTGCTCATCCGTTGCCGCCGGTACCGGGCTGGCCGGTGGAGCCGCCGAAGATCCCATCACAGGAGGCAGCGGCGTCCTGGAACGCCGGGTCGGTGAGGTCGATTGCTCCGCCGAAGGGGCCTCCGCCACCGCCGGACATCTTGGTGATGTCGGGGTCGGCAAGGTCGTATCCGTTTTCACGCATGCACGATGCGAACTCGAGGAGTTGGTCGGCGCGTTCGGTCTGGTCCACGTTCTCGAAGCCGAATGTGAAATCGTCGAGCAGCGGCATGCAGGCTTGGCGTGCGCTTTCGATCTCCTCCCTCGTGAGACCGGTGGTGGCCTCGAGGATGTCGCGCATGCGAGGTGGGCGGATATTGCCGGAGCTGTCGATGGTGGGGTCGTTGACGTCGAGTCCCTCGTCTCGGAGACATTGGGCGAACGCAAGGGCAGCCTCTTCGTCGGCTTGGGCCTTGGAGACCTGATCGTCGGTCGACGCAGCGCTGGTCGTGGTCTCGGTCGTGTCGAGGGAGGCAACGCCCTGGTCCACTTCAGACCCTGCGCTGGTGCACGCAGCGGCGACCACCGCGAGGGCAGCGAAGGTCGCAAGTAACTTGAACTTCATCACGTCTCCTTGTGGTGTGTGGTGGGGATTCAAGCGTCCGATACTGAATACGGAGTGAGAGATACATGAGAGGTTCCTGAATCCGGTTCTCTCACACCCTTTTCATGTCAGTGTCACGGAACTCTCACACGAGCGCCGTACGATGCACCCATGGAGACCCCGGCACCGAAGCTGCTCATCGTCGAGGACGACCCCGCCGTGCGCGAGGCGCTCGAGCGTGCACTGTCGTTCGAGGGGTACGACGTCGAAACTGCCAGAGATGGCGGTGTCGCCCTGACGGCGTTGCGTGAGGACCCCAGGGATCTCATCGTGCTCGATGTCATGATGCCCCACGTCGACGGCATCGAGGTGTGTCGACGCATCCGTGCAAGTGGCGACAACGTCCCGATCCTCATGCTCACGGCCAAGGTCACCGTCGGTGACAGGGTCGAAGGCCTCGACGCGGGAGCAGACGACTACGTCACGAAACCGTTCGCGCTCGATGAGCTCCTTGCAAGGATCCGGGCGTTGTTGCGTCGTTCAACCGGGGACGTTGCCGAGGTGCTTCGATTCGGCGACCTCACGATCGAACCGGCGGCCAGAGTCGCCAGGCGCGGCGACCGTGACCTCGGACTCACCAAGACCGAGTTCGACCTCCTCGTCCTCCTTGCACGGGCCCCCGGCATCGTTGTGGATCGCGACACGATCTATGAGGAGATCTGGGGGATCGACTTTCTCACATCGTCGAACTCTCTCGACGTCTATATCGGGTATCTGCGACGTAAGACCGAAAGTGGTGGTGAGTCGAGGTTGATCCACACGGTCCGTGGTGTCGGGTACGTGCTGCGCGACGAATCGTGACGATCAGGCGTCGGATCGCGCTCGTTGCTGCTGCGGCTGTGGCCGTGAGCGTCGTCCTCATCTCTGTTGCCATCTTCTTCGTCGCCCAGCGCCAGATCATGGCACCGATCGACGACAGCCTCCTGTCGCGGGCGAGCATCATCGAGAGCGTACGTCCAGGGACGATGCCCCCTGCGTTCCGTGAGGACTTCGTCAAGAGGGAGGGGATCTTCGGTCAACGTCGCGGCGACTTCGACTCGACGTACTACCAGGTGATCCTTCCCGGCGGTGGGACCATCAACGCAGGCCCGGACAACGTCGTCCTTCCTGTGCCCGGCCCCGAGGAGGTGAGCACCGAAGAGCCGACGCTGCGCTCCGTGTGGGTGGACGGCCTCCATCTTCGAGTCGTGACGGTGTACCAGTCCGATGCCGGTGTCTTCATCCAGCTCGCCAGGCCTTTGACGGAGGCGGACGAGACGTTGCGTCGACTCGCGATCATGCTCGTGGTCACCGGTCTCTCCGGTGTCGCCCTCGCTGCCGGGATCGGTTTGCTGGTTGCGCGTTCGGCGTTGAAGCCCGTCGACGTCCTGCGTTCGTCGCTCACGGACATCGCCGCGTCCAAGTCGCTTGGTGAGCGCGTCGACGTCTCGAGTGGTGATGAGATCGCCGAGCTCGGCCGTGCCTTCAACCAGTTGCTCGACGAGATTCAGGCGTCGAGGGAGGACCAGGTCCGACTCGTGCGCGACGCCGGCCATGAGCTGCGGACGCCACTTACGGCACTACGAACGAATATCGAGATCCTGCAGCGTCACGAGGTCGATGAGGAGGATCGTCGAGCGATGCTCGCCGCAGCCCACGCTGAGGTCGAGGAGCTCTCGACACTGGTGACCGAGGTGGTCGACCTCGCGACCGACCGCTATGAGGAGGAGCCGACGTCTCGGGTCATGCTCGGGGACATCGTTGCGTCCGTCGCCGAGCGAATCGAGCGGAGGAACGGCCGTCGGGTGGAGGTCGACGATGACGGATCTCTCGTGGTCGGTAAGAGCGCAGCCCTCGAGCGAGCGATCACGAACATCGTCACGAACGCCGACAAGTGGTCACCAGCCGGCGACACCATCCGTGTCGCCATCGCTGCCGGGTGTGTCACGGTCACCGACACCGGTCCGGGTTTCGAACCCGACGACATCGACCACGTCTTCGAGCGGTTCTATCGATCGTCCGAGGCCCGTTCGACCCCGGGGTCCGGGCTCGGTCTGGCCATCGTGGCTCAGGTCGCGCTCGACCACGGCGGCGAGGTCTTCGCCCGCAACCGCTCCGATACCTCCGGCGCCATCGTGGGAATCTGCCTACCGGAGACATAGAAACTGGTGGATGCGTGTGTAGGTGGATATATTCGCTTCGTCGGTGATCGACTCCTCCCTATCCACCGCCCCCTCCCAAGTACCAAGTACCTCCCCCCCTTCTCACTCGTTTTTCACGTGCCCCTCACAGATCTCCCACAGGCGGTTGGCAACCTTGCAGGGTGAGATCGTTGAAAGGAGACACTCATGAAGAAACTGATAGCAGCCATCGCCGCCGCCGGCATCCTCGTCTCGGGGGCGTTCGTCGCCTCGACGGTGACGAGTTCACCCGCAGACGCACAGACCACGACCGACGCCGCATCCGACGAGGCCAGGCCGCCGCGGCCCGGCGCGATCCTCGACGAGGTTCTTGGCGGACTCGTCGTAGATGGGACACTCGACCAGTCCCAGGTTGACGCCATCAAGGCGGCGCTCGAGGCCAAGCGTGCCGAGCTCAAGGAGGAGTTCGGGGATCGTCCACCGCGCATCAAGGGAGAGCGTCGCGGGATTCTGCGTGGTCTGATGGCAGACGGCGTCATCACCGCAGACGAGATCGCGGCGTTGCCGGAGGACCATCCTCTGCGCAACGGTGAGGGCCCCCTCGCCGAACTGCTCGAGGGCGACGGCCAGATCACGAAGGCAGAACTCGATGCTTTCATCGAGCAGCGTCGAGCCGATCGGGACGCTGAACGGGGCACCAACGGCTAGACACCATCACGGTCCTCCCGGCGTCTGCGCCCGGATCTTCGGATCCGGGCGCTTTCGCGCGCTCGTCGATCAGGTTTTGGGCGTATCGTTGCATGTCCACGACTTGAGGCCACCGGGTGACAGACCGACGAGATATGAGAACCGTCCTGCTCGCAGCGTACGAGTCTGCAGTGAGCGCATGTGACCCGGAGGCCGCTGTGCGAAGCGCGATCTCTCTCGAAGGCGACGGCATCGTTGTCGGGGGACACCGGATCCCCGATGCGTCTGTGGGTGACGTGGCGATCGTCGCTCTCGGCAAGGCAGCACCGGCGATGGCGCGGGGCGCGGCTGGGGTGCTCGGCCCTCTTCGGGGCGTTGCCGTGTCGAACCACATCGAGCCGTGCCCGGTGCCGTTGTTCCTCGGTTCACACCCGGTGCCGGACGCTTCGAGTCTTGCGTGCGGGAGACACCTGATCGAGTTCGTCCGTTCCCTGTCGCCTTCGGACGTCGTCGTGTATCTCATCTCGGGTGGAGGGTCTGCAATTGCCGTTGCTCCCGTCGACGGTGTCGACCTTGCCGACCTTGCCGCGATGAACGAGGTCATGATGGGTGCGGCTGTCCCGATCGGTGAGATGAACGAGGTACGGGCTGCGGTGAGCAACATCAAGGGTGGTGGCCTCGCCGATGCCTGCCAGGCGCGCCGATCCGTGACACTCCTCCTGAGTGACGTCGTGGGTGCAGAGCCGACACATGTGGCGTCCGGCCCCTCGATCGGGGCGGGCATGGGGTCCGGTGCGGCCGCGGTGATGCAGCGGCACAGCCTGGCATCCAAGATGCCGCCGGCGATCGGGAACGCTGTGCAACGGTGGTCACCGACGGAGAAACGTGAGTCCCATCCGTTCACCGTCATCGGATCGCCCGACGTCGCTGCGAACGCTGCCGCTGCCTACCTGGCGTCGGTCGGCCTCGCGTCGACGATCGTAACGACCGAGCTGATGGGAGAGGCTCGCGCCGAGGCGGTCGACCTCGTCGCCAGATCTGCTCCCGGACGGGTGACGATCGCCGCCGGGGAGACGACGGTCACGGTGACCGGTGACGGTGTCGGCGGAAGGAACCAGGAGGCTGCACTTGCAGCAGCGATCGAGATCTCGGGCACGGATGTCGTGTTCGCCGCGTTCGGAACGGACGGCATCGATGGTGCCACGCCTGCAGCCGGTGCGATCGTGGACGGCGCAACGGCCCGGTCGGCGCGTGATCGAGGGATCGATCTCCCAGCTGCGCTCGAGAACAACGACAGTCACACGGCGTTGACTGCTCTGGGCGTGACCGTCGTGCGCGGTGACACAGGGACCAACGTTGGTGACCTGTGGCTCATCGCTCGGATCTGAGGGTCGAGCGGCCTGGAGCTCAGTCGAGGCCTGCGAGGAACTCCCGGATCGCGGTCTCGTAGGCTTCGGGGTCCACGTTCCACGATCGTGTGTGGGATGCACGCGTTGTCACCAGGGTCACGATGTCGGGGTACTTTCCGGCCATCTCGGCACTCGTTGCATACGGGACTGATGTGTCCATGGTGCCGTGGAAGATCAGTGCCGGTGTGCGAAGTTTTCGTGTTTGGGACAGATAGTCGGTTGCCGCCCAGTCGATGTTGAACCGCCACGTCGAAAGCAACTTGGCGAAGTCGGCGAGTTGTCCGGGAACGCGGACGGAGATAGGTAGGAGCGGGATGGTGTCGTGCGTCGCGCGGAAGTCGATGGTCTGTTCGAAGTCGAGGATGGGGGAGTCCAGGATCGTCGCCTTTGTCCGGTTGCGCAGCGGAGATGTAGAGAGGAAACTCGTGACGATCGCCCCACCCATGGAGTATCCGATGAGGATGTTGTCTGTAGCACCGTTCTCGTCGGAGTACAGGACGGCAGCTGCGAGGTCTGCCCACTCGGTCTTTCCGTACTGGTGATATCCGGAGGGATCTCGTGCCTGACCGCGGTCGTTTCGATAGCAGATCACGAGGGTTGGGTACCCCAGGTCCTTCAGAAGCGGGATGATGCGGAGTGCTTCCTCACGTGATGCCCCCTTGTCGTGCACGACGATCGCCCATGTGTTGGAGGACCCGGGGATGAACCATGCAGGGAAACGACCGATGTTGGACGAGTAGAAGACCTCCTCGTACTCGATGCCGAGAGCATCGAGTGGGTTGCCTGTGTAGACGAACGGGTTGAAGCCGACAAGGGTGCCGACCGGGGGAGATGTATCGCCCGGGTCGATGCTGCGAGTCTCGATCCGGGACCGTCCGTCCTTTTTGGAGGACTCGATGCCTGGGCTCACCACGTGGCCATCGGACCACTCGATTCCCTCGATACCGACTCGGTTGAGCTGGCCGTCAGACCCGGGACTCCGTACGGAGATCATCGAGTCGGATACGTCGATGACTTCGAGGGCGTACCTCGGTTGCTCCATGGTCGGGGGTTTGAGCACCCCATCTTCGAAGGAGTTTGACAGCAGGAACCCTGATGCGGCGAAGAGCACGAGGAACGCCACCGACAAGGCCATGGAGCGTTTCAAGCCATCGAGAATCGTCTTCTGTTTCTTGCGTGGTCTTGGTCCGGCCTTTGGATGCCACTGGCTTGTTCTACGTCCCATGGGGCCTCGGTGCGGATAGTCAGTTCTTCCATGTCCGCATATACGCGGCCCCCCAGCAATCTTCCAATCGGCAGGGTAGCGAGTGACCTTGAACGAGATGCAGACGGTTACGCGATCTATTTGTGAAGAGCTGTCAATCGATCTCGAGACGATCGGCCGTCGTAGGTGGTGGGAAGTCGCCTGCTGCCGGCAGCATCGCGGGGACGGGGCGTTCGATCATGTGCTCGACCTCGCCCGACACCCCGATGAGCTGCGAGAGTGAGATGCCGTGCTCGAAGCCGCCGCGGTTGAGCATGTACACGAGGTCGTCGGTGGCGATGTTCCCTGTTGCCGCGGGGGCGAACGGGCAGCCGCCGATGCCTCCGACGGATGCATCGATCCTCGTCACGCCAGCTTCGATGGCTGCATAGGTGTTGGCGAGGCCGGTGTTGCGGGTGTCGTGGAAGTGGACACGCAGGGCGATGTCGGGGACGACCCCGGCAACGGCGGCGAGGCGTTGGGTGACCGACCACGGGTCGGCGACACCGATCGTGTCGGCGATGGCGAGTTCATCGATACCGGAGTCGGCGAGTGCAGCGGCGGTCTCGACGAGTCGCTCGATCGGTACCTCGCCCTCGAACGGGCAGCCCCACGCTGTTCCGATGGTCGCCGTCACGGAGATCCCGTGCTTGTGTGCATCCTCGGTGATCGCTCGTACGACGTCGACCGACTCTGTCGTGGGGGCGCCCTGGTTCTTCTGGTTGAACGTATCTGAGGCGAAGAGTGGCACGTTCACCTCATCGACTGCAGTCTCGAGCGCACGGAGCCACCCCCGCCAGTTCATGACGAGTCCGATGTAGCTGACGTCCTCACGCTTGTCGATGCGGGCCATCACCGCCTCTGCGTCGGCGAGTTGCGGTATGTACTTGGGGTGGGCGAACGACACGACCTCGATACGTGTGACACCGGAGTCGACGAGGTGATCGATGAGGGTGAGTTTGTCGTCCGTGCTCAAGGTGACGGCTTCGTTCTGGAGGCCGTCCCTTGGTCCGACCTCGATGATCTGGATGTCGGTGGGCATGGTCGCTTTCCTCGTCGTTTCGCGTGCCCGATCCGGGCGCTGATACGGGGCACCCTACCGTTCCGGGCACGCTGGTACGCCGGTACGATGGCCCCCTTGGACGAAAGGTTGGCAATGGGACGCGAGGGCATCGATGGTGGCAGCTTCAAGGACATGATGGCAGGCGTCGCAGCGACCGTGACCGTCGTCACGGCGTTCAGCGACGATGACCCTCTCGGGATCACGGTCACGGCGTTCACCTCCGTGTCCGTGGACCCCCCGATCGTCCTGTGGTGCATCGACAAGGTCGCCGTGTCGCTCGAGGCCATGGTGGCCGCGGACGGTTTCACCGTGAACTTCCTCGACGACGATTCGAGCGACGTTGCGATGACCTTCGCAACGAAGGGGGCAGACAAGTTCGGCGACACCGGGTGGTCGCCTTCGACCGTCACCGGGGCGGGCCCGGTGCTTACAGCCGCGTACGGGACGTTCGAGTGTGTGACGATCGATCGAATCGAGATGGGTGATCACTGGGTCATCTTCGGTCGCGTCGATGCCGGCGGCCGAAGGGACACCGGGAGGTCGCCACTGCTCTACCTCGACCGAGCCTTCGCCAAGGTGGATTAGGCACCCCCTTTCAACCTGGATCCACGAGGTGACCGTTGCTGACCCCCACGAATCGCTGTTGCCCCAAGGGTTT